>NZ_JBFTST010000006.1:0-403649 GCF_056400165.1 Rhizobium sp. 01L410 | reverse complement strand
GCCCTTCCATTTGCCCGACTGCCGCGTCCAGGGCGCCAGTCCTGCCAGTGAGGCGATCTGGCGCCGGTCGAGGCTGCCGAGCTCCGGCAGCTCGGCCAGCAGCGTGCGGGCCGTTGTCGGCCCGACGCCTGGCACGGAGATCAGCAGCGATAAAGGGAAGTTACAAAGGTGGCCCGACAGGGCCGGATGAGGGGGCCACGGAGAACACGCGGTCGCCACCCAAAATCCCACCGCTGCACACCAGGCTTTGCTCCCTAAAAACGGGACCGTTCGCCAAACGCTTGCGCCGCCCACGGAAAACGGTATGCGGTACCCTCGACCAGCCGCAAATCCCATGAAATGGAGACGCCTTGACCTCACCTCTCAAAATTGCCGTCGGCGGTGCGCAGGGCCGGATGGGCCGGGCGATCGTTTCGGCGCTTTCCGGTGATCCCGCATTCCTGCATGCCGGCAGTTTTGGGCGTCAGGGCAGCAGCGGCGACGGCCTGATCGACCGGTCGGCGGCGATCGAAGCGGCCGATGTGATCCTGGATTTCTCGACGGCACCTGCTGCCGCCGAACTAGCCGAACTCTGTGCCGCAAGAAACGGGCCGGCCCTGGTGATCGGGGCGACGGGGTTCGAGCCGGAGGAGCTTGCCCGGATCCGCAAGGCGGCAGACCGCATTGCGATCGTCCGCTCGGGTAATTTCTCGATCGGCCTCAGCATGCTTCTCGGCCTCGTCGCCCAGGCGGCGGCTGCCCTGCCTGCCGAAACCTGGGACATCGAGATTCTGGAAGCCCATCACCGGCGGAAGATCGACGCGCCGTCAGGCACGGCGCTGATGCTGGGGGACGCCGCTGCAGACGGCCGTGGCGTGCCGCTTGCATCGGTCGAGCGCCGCGGCCGGGACGGCATCACCGGCGAGCGTCCGGTTGGCGAAATCGGCTTTTCGGTCGTCAGGGGCGGTGGAATCGTCGGGGAACACAGCGTTCTCTTTGCCGCTGCCGAGGAAGTGGTGACGATCTCCCATTCCGCACTTGATCGCGGCATGTTCGCGCGCGGCGCACTGGCTGCCGCCCGCTTCGCCGCCGGCCGGGCGCCGGGTGAATATGATATGCAGGACGTGCTCGGATTGCCGCGACGATCCTGAGGCTGCAGCGCCAAACAAAAAGCCCCGCGCCAAGGCGCGAGGCTTCGATCTTCAAAATGACCTTCGTCTCAGACGAACTGGCTGAGGCCCGGAACGGAAGCGACGACCTGATCGACGACTTCCTCGCCGGCATATTGCTTGGCGATGCCGATCGTTTCCTTGGCGAGCGCGGTGATTTCGCCCATGCCGAGGCCTTCGCTCATCAGCTGCTGTCCGAGGCCCATGATGCCGCCACCGCCGCCGAGCGCGCTCATCAGCCCGCCGAGCAGACCGCCGCCGCTGGCACCTTCGCCGTTGAACTGGGCCACGAGATCGGAACCGCCGGGGATCGCTTCGATCATCTTGGCAACCGGGCCGTCATCGGCCTCGCGCTGCAGAAAACCGAGCATCATGCCGAGCGCCTTTTCGGCGAGGTCGGGCGAGATGCCCACGCGGTCAGCGATCTGGGTCACAACTTCATTCATCGTCAGGCCTCCTTTTATTTGACGTTAACGTCAACGTTAATCGACTTTCTCCGGCAACTCAAGCGGCCTTTCGCAAGGCGGCACTTTGTCCAGAATTGCTTTTAATGCAAACAGTTGCCGGTATCACACTCCCTGCTTATAACAGGTACACTATAGGAGAATGAATGCGGCTGATCTTCGCATTCCAGCTCTAGCGGCGGCCTTGGCCCAAGGGAGAATTCGCAATGCTCGAAGACGGCAAGATTTTCATCGGCGCCAGCCGCAATCCTGACGATAGCATCAACAAGCCGGAATATCTCGACCTGAAATTCGGCAACCGCCACGGCCTCGTCACCGGCGCCACCGGCACCGGCAAGACCGTGACGCTGCAGGTGCTGGCCGAAGGCTTCTCGAAGGCCGGCGTTCCCGTTTTCTGCGGCGACATCAAGGGCGACCTTTCGGGGATTGCCGCCAGGGGCGAAGCGAAGGATTTTCTCACCAAGCGCGCCGAGCAGATCGGCTTCACCGATTACGAATTCGACCTCTTCCCGGTCATCTTCTGGGATCTCTTCGGCGAGAAGGGCCACCGCGTCCGCACCACGATCGCCGAGATGGGGCCGCTGCTGCTGGCACGGCTGATGGATGCTTCCGAGCCGCAGGAAGGCGTCATCAATATCGCCTTCAAGATCGCCGACAAGGCCGGGCTGCCGCTGCTCGACCTCAAGGATTTTTCGGCGCTGCTGAACTACATGGCCGAGAATGCCAGCGAGCTGTCCAACCAGTTCGGGCTGATTTCCAAGACCTCCGTCGGCTCGATCCAGCGCGCCATGCTGGTTCTGGAGCAGCAGGGTGCGGAACATTTCTTCGGCGAACCGGCGCTGAAGATTTCCGACATCATGCGCACCGACAATCGCGGCTACGGCCAGATTTCGGTACTCGCCGCCGACAAGCTGATGATGAACCCCAGGCTTTACGCCACCTTCCTGCTCTGGCTGCTCTCCGAGCTCTTCGAGGAGCTCCCTGAAGTCGGCGATCCCGACAAGCCGAAGCTGGTGTTCTTCTTCGACGAGGCACATCTGCTCTTCAACGACGCGCCGAAGGTGCTGACCGAGCGTGTCGAGCAGGTGGTCCGCCTGATCCGCTCCAAGGGCGTCGGCGTCTATTTCGTGACGCAGAACCCGCTCGACGTGCCGGAAACCGTGCTCGCCCAGCTCGGCAACCGCGTGCAGCATGCGCTGCGTGCCTATTCGCCGCGCGAGCAGAAGGCGGTGAAGACGGCGGCCGACACGTTCCGCCCCAACCCGGCCTTCGATTGCGCCACCGTGATCACCACGCTCGGCACCGGCGAGGCGCTGGTCTCGACGCTGGAGGCCAAGGGCGCGCCGTCGATCGTCGAACGCACGCTGATCCGCCCGCCCTCCGGCCGCGTCGGCCCGCTGACGGATGCCGAGCGTCAGCAGGTGATGGATCACAGCCCAGTTCTCGGCGTCTACGACGAAGACCTCGACCGCGAATCCGCCTTCGAAATCCTCGCCGCCCGCGCCAAGAAGGCGGCCGAATCCGAGGCTGCCAAGCAGGCGCAGGAGGCACAGCCGACAGAGGCCGGCACCACCTCCGGCTGGAGCCTGCCGGGCTTCGGCGGCGGCGATGACGACAACAAGCCGAGTGGCCAGGGCCGCGGACGTTCGGGATACCAGCGCGAGACGGTGGTGGAAGCTGCGATGAAGAGCGTGGCGCGGACGGTTGCGACGCAGGTCGGCCGGGCGCTGGTGCGGGGGATCTTGGGGAGTTTGAAGCGGTAAAGCTTCGGCATTGGCGGTTGGGGTTTACCCCCCCTCTGCCCTGCCGGGCATCTCCCCCT
Organism: Rhizobium sp. 01L410; assembly: GCF_056400165.1. Taxonomy (NCBI): domain Bacteria; kingdom Pseudomonadati; phylum Pseudomonadota; class Alphaproteobacteria; order Hyphomicrobiales; family Rhizobiaceae; genus Rhizobium; species Rhizobium sp. 01L410. The sequence continues at coordinate 400,215 of NZ_JBFTST010000006.1, read as the reverse complement.
CAAGGGGGGAGATCGGCTGGGGGCGGCCACTCGCCCGGCTACATTCATTTTAGATCAGGTGAAGCGGAGAGCCCGCCACTTGTAATCTCCCCCCTTGAGGGGGAGATGTCCGGCAGGACAGAGGGGGGCGCCCACGCACTCCGCCGATAGCCCCTCACCGCTTCCGCACAAACTCCGTCCGCAGCACCAGTCCCTTGATCGCATCGTGCTTGCAGTCGATTTCCTCGGGATTTTCCGTCAGCCGGATCGAGCGGATCACCGTGCCCTGCTTCAGCGTCTGGCCGGCGCCCTTGACCTTCAGGTCCTTGATCAGCGTCACGGAATCGCCATCCTGCAGGAGGTTGCCGGCTGCGTCGCGGACCTCGGCAGCTTTTGCCGCAGCGGCGGCGAGTTCGGATGCCGGGCGCCATTCGCCTGAAGCTTCGTCATAGATATAGTCGTCATCGGCAGCCATCGGCGCGTCTCCTCAAAGGAATTTCAATATGAGACCGGCGCTTATAGCAGCAGACCCGCCGCGGCAAGACCGCGGCCGCAGCGTGCGGTTGCGCCGCAGCCCGCTCGATGCTATCCAATGGACGTTCGCTCAAAGAGAAAGGAGGGTCACGTGCAGAATTTCTATTTCCGGTATTACCGGCAGCGTGGCCCCGTCAACGCCCTGCAAATGCGTTTGCAGGGCTGACCAGAGACCGTTTCTCGCGACACCTCTTCCTGGTCTGCCCTTCGTGGCCCGCAGCACCTGTCCCATGGGATCTGTGCTGCCGATATTCCTATCCGCCGCTGCAGTGCGTTCATCGATGATGGCCGATGCCCTCGATGACTGCGTTATGCGGCAAAGACCAGAGACCGACCATGACACTGATCAATATCCGCAATCTCGGCATCGTCCTGTCGCAGCCGCTGTTTTCGAAGCTAAACCTCGTCGTCAATGCCGGCGACCGCATCGGCCTGGTGGCCGCCAACGGGCGCGGGAAATCGACGCTGTTCCGCTGCATCGCCGGTGCCCTGGAGGCGACCGAAGGCGAGATCACCAAGGCGCGCGGGCTGACCATCGGCTATGTCGAGCAGAACGTGCCGCCTGCCCTCTTCGGCCACAGCTTCTACGACGCCGTGCTCGATGCTCTCCCGGCCGAACAGGCGGAGGCCGAAAGCTGGCGTGTCGATGTGGTGCTTGAATCGCTCGAAGTGCCGGAGGAATTCCGGCAGCGGCCACTCAATGCGCTCAGCGGCGGCTGGCAGCGGCTGGCGATGCTGGCGCGCGTCTGGGTGACGGAACCTGATGTGCTGATGCTGGACGAGCCGACCAACCATCTCGATCTCGGCAAGATCGCGCTGATGGAAAACTGGCTGAACGCCCTGCCCCGCGACGTGCCCGTCATTCTGGCGAGCCACGACCGCGCCTTTCTGGACGCCGTCGCCAACCGCACGCTGTTTCTGCGGCCGGCGAATTCGCAGCTCTTCTCGCTCCCCTATTCGCAGGCGCGCGCCGCACTCGACGAGGCGGATGCCGCCGATGCGAAGCGCTACGAGCGCGACATGAAGACAGCCGAGCAGCTGCGCAAGCAGGCAGCCAAGCTCAACAATATCGGCATCAACTCCGGCAGCGACCTGCTGGTCGTCAAGACCAAGCAATTGAAGCAGCGGGCCGACAAGCTGGAGGATGCGGCAAAGCCTGCGAATCTAGAGCGCTCGGCCGGCGCCATCAAGCTCGGCAATCGCGGCACCCATGCCAAGGTGCTCGTTACCCTGGATGATGCCGAGGTGCGCACGCCTGACGGCACCGTGCTGTTCAGGACCGGAAAGCAATTCATCTGCCAGGGCGACAGGATCGTGCTGCTTGGCGAAAACGGGGCCGGAAAATCACGGTTCATCGCCATGCTGCGCAGGGCGATCGGCAATCCGGATGCCACTCTTGACGGCATCAAGGCAACGCCTTCGCTGGTCTTGGGCTATGCCGATCAGGCGCTCGCCGATCTCCGGGATGCCGATACGCCGATGGAGACGATCATCCGCCGCTTCGATATCGGCGACCAGCGGGCGCGGGCGCTGCTCGCCGGTGCCGGGATGACGATCGACATGCAGGCAAAGCCGGTCGGCCGCCTTTCCGGCGGCCAGAAGGCGCGGCTCGGCATGCTGGTGCTGAGGCTGACCGAGCCGAACTTCTACCTCTTGGACGAGCCGACCAACCATCTGGATATCGACGGCCAGGAAGCGCTGGAGACAGAGCTGATGGCGCATCAGGCAAGCTGCCTGCTGGTATCCCACGACCGCAGCTTCGTGCGCGCCACCGGCAACCGCTTCTGGCAGATCGAGCGGAAGCGGCTGGTCGAGGTGGAGAGCCCCGAAGGGTTCTTTGCCGCTGCCGCGGAAGGCAGAGGCTAAGATATAGCGCAGCCGCGGCGTATGGATGCCGCGGCTGCGCGAAAATGCTACGGCAGCGCTTTGGCGCCCGGGCCGAAATACGGCTGGCGTTCCGTTTCGCTTGCCCGGAGCGAATGGCGCAGGCGCAGCAGATCCTTGCGGGCGATGAGGCCGACGAGCTGGCCGCTCTCGGGATCGACGATCGGGATGCGGCCGGCATCGGTTGCCAGCATCAGATCGGCGACATAGCCGGCCGTGTCATCGGGGTGAGCGAGCGGCACGGAACCGTCGGAGACCAGATCGGCGAGCGGCTGGCTGCGCTCAACGTGTTCCTGCTGCCAGCGCAGAGCGTCACCGCGCGACATCAGACCCTTGAGGATGCCGAGGTCATCGACGACAGGATAGACGCGGTGCGTCTTCGGCTGCGTGGTGAAGAGGTCGATCGCCTCTCCCGCGGTCATATCAGCCCTCAGGCTATCGACCCTGGAGATCATGATGTCGCGGGCGCGGGCGAATTCGAAGGGGTCGATGCCATATTCACGGGTGATATGCTGGCCGCGGCGGGCGATCTTTTCGGTCAGGATCGAGCGGCGCAGCAGAAGAACGGTCACCGCATAGGCCGCTACCGTCGCCGCCAGCAGCGGCAGCAGCGCCTGGACATCCCCCGTTAGCTCGACGGCGAAGAAGGTGCCGGTCAGCGGCGCGCGCATCGTGCCGCCCATCATCGCCGCCATGCCGAGCAGCGCCCAGAAGCCAGGATCGCCGGGGAGAACAAGCCCGACAAGCCAGCCGAGCGCACCGCCGAAAATCAACAGCGGCGCCAGCACGCCGCCCGATGTGCCTGACGATAGCGCCACGAGCCAGATGGCCGCCTTGACCAGCAGGACGGTAAGCACCGCCTGCGGCAGCAGGCTGCTGTTCAGGAGGCCATCGATGATGTCGTAGCCGACGCCGAGGACGCGCGGTTCGATCAGGCCGCCAAGACCGATGATCAGCCCGCCGAGTGCCGGGCACCACATCCAGTGGATGGGCAGCGCTTCGAAGAGATCCTCGATCTTGTAAAGCAGCGTCGTCAGGATGCCCGACTGCAGGCCGGAAAGAATGCCCATGCCGGCGCAGAGCAGGATGCCCCACCAAGGGAGATCCATGTGGAACTGCTTCGGAAACAACGGCCCTGCCTCGAACAGGAACGGGCGCCAGCAAATCGACACGCAGGCGGCGACGGCAACCGGAATAAAGCTGCGCGGCTTCCATTCGAACAGCAGCAGCTCGACGGCGAGCATGATGGCAGCAATCGGCGAACCGAAGATCGCGGTCATGCCGGCCGCGGCGCCGGCCACCAGCAGCGTTTTGCGCTCGGCCGAACTCAGGTGAAAGCATTGGGCAAACAGCGAACCGATTGCCCCGCCGGTCATGATGATCGGGCCTTCGGCGCCGAACGGGCCGCCGGTTCCGATCGAGATCGCCGAGGAAATAGGCTTCAGGATCGCCACTTTCGGCGACATCCGGCTGCCGCCGATCAGGATCGCCTCGATCGCCTCAGGGATACCGTGGCCGCGGATCTTCTCCGAGCCGAAACGGGCCATCAGGCCGATGACGAGACCGCCGAGAACCGGGATCACGACCATCCAGGCCGAGCGCGGCGCCGTTGCCAATGAAACGGCATGGATGCTGAAGCGGCCGAACCAGACGAGGTTGGTGACCAGCGAAATGAGGCTGACCAGCACCCAGGCAGCAAGGGCGCCGCCGGTGCCAACGATCAGCGCCATGCCGATCAGGGCGATGACGCGCTTGTCGGTGGTGAAGTCTCCGGCCTCGCGCCGGGAAAGGCCGCCCATGAAATCATGCGGCCGGTGGGTGTTTTGTGAGGACATAGGGGTTCCTGTTGACAGGCTGGCAATGAAGCGCGAAATATATCGTATTACGATATAAATCAAGTCATGCTTTGAGGAGCAGTCCGATGCCCAAGGAAAGCCTTTCGGAGATCGAATATGAGGCGCTTGCCAACCTGAGATACCGGATCCGCAAATTCCGCCAGTTCAGCGCCGATGCGGCCACCCGTCTCGGTCTGGCGCCGCCGGAACACCAGGCGCTTCTCGCCATCAAGGGGCTCGGAATCGATGGCGAAATGAGCGTTTCCAGTCTGGCAGAGACGCTGTTTCTGGCGCCTGCCGCAGCTACGGAGCTGACCGAAGGATTGAGAGACCGCGGCTTTCTGACGATCGCCACCAAGCCGAAGCGCCGCATCGTTGTCCGATTGACAGATCAGGCGGAAGAGCTATTGCGTCGGCTGACGCCTGCCCATCTTTATGAGATCCGGGAAATGGCGCCGGAGCTGATGCAGGCGCTGCGGGCGCTGCAGGATCACCGGCGGATGGAGATGGCGGCATGGATGCAATGATCTTGCCGGCGGCAAGCGAATGACGGCAGGGGATTGATGGCCAGGAAGCCGATAGACGATCTGACGGATGCCGATTACGAGGCGCTGTCCAACCTGCGCTATACGCTGCGCCAGTTCATGGATTTCAGCGCCTCAGCTGCCCACGAGGAAGGTTTGCCGGCACAGCAGCATCAGGCGCTGCTCGCCATCAAGGGCCACCGCGGCGAAGAGGCGATGTCGGTCGGCCTGCTTGCCGAGCGGCTGCTGATCGCGCCGCATTCGGCAACCGAACTGGTCGGCCGGCTGGTCGCCGCCGGTTATGTGTCGCGAAACGCCGACCCGAACGACAAGCGGCGCCAGACCCTGGCGCTGACCGAAAAGGCGGAATCGGCGCTAAAGCGGCTGACCGCCATCCATCTGAGCGAGATCCGCGAACTGGCCCCACGGCTGATCGCCATCCTGCACAGCCTGCAGGACGGCGTGGCGCTGCAGGACGATCCCTGGTCGGATTAGGGACTCGGGCGCATCAAGCGTCTTCACCAATCTCCTTTGCCACCTCCGATATCAGCGACCGCAGCCAGCGGTGGGCGGGGTCGTGGCGGTAGCGGACGTGCCAGGCGATCTCGACGGGGAAGGTGCCGAGATCGGCGGGAGCGGGCAGGATTTTCAGGCGGGGGTCGCGGGCGAGCCGCCGGCAGATCTGGCTGGGCAGCGTAGTGCAGTAGTCGGTCGCCGCGATCATTTCGGGCACGGCGAGGAAATGAGTGACGGAGACGGCCACCTCGCGGCGCAGGCCGCGCTGCTCCAGCGCCTGGAAAAGGCCGGCGCGCAGACGCCCCGGCGGCAGGACATTGACGTGTTTCAGCCGCTCGTATTGTTCTTTCGAGATGCTGTCGCCGATTTCGGGATGACCGGCGCGGACGACGCATGCGAGGCCATCGTCCATCAGGTGCTGCACAACGATATTGTCGGGCGGATCGGTGATGCGGCCGATCACCATCTCGGTCGATCCTGATACCGCGCCGGTTTCGGCGAGATCGCTGCCAAAGGGGATGAGGCGGAGCTTGATGCCGTCGGCGCGCGCTCGCAGGCGGGCGACGACCTCCGGCATCAGCACGAATTCGGCATAGCTGTTCGGGGCAAGCGTGAAGAGCCTGGAGGCTTCCGCCGGATCGAACTGCTGCTGGCCGAGGATCAGTTCATCGAACTGCGCCAGCGCGGTGCGCACCACCGGCGCCATCTCTTCGGCAAGCTGCGTCGGGCGCATGCCGTAGCGCTCGCGGATGAACAGCGGATCGCGCAGCGTGTCGCGCAGGCGGTTCAGCGCGTTGGACAGCGCCGGCTGGGTGATGCCCAGCCGTTCGGCGGCGCGGGTGACATTGCGTTCATCCATGAGCGCCAGGAACACCGGCATCAGATTCAGGTCATATCGCATTCAGTTATAATGCCATGTGAATATCTGGAATAGAACAAATAAATTTCCGAAATACATCGCCAGAGAGCATCATCCAGTCATCGAAACGAGGCCAGAGGCCAAGGAGATGACAATGAGCAAGGGTAAAGTTCTCGTCGTGGGTTCGAACGCAACGCGCATCGAAATCAAAGGCGGCCGCAGCGGCACAACCGGCCAGTATCTGAATGAGACCGTGATCCCGGTGATGGCAGTGATCGCTGCCGGCTACGACGTCGTGCTTGCCACCCCCAATGGCACCAAGCCGCGTATCGACGAGGTCTCCGACAAGGTGGATCACTTCGGCGGCGACGAGGCGGCATACCGCAAGGCGAAGGCCTTCTATGCCGAGGATCCGTCGATGAACGAGGTGAAGACCTTGGCAGCGGTCATCGCCGAGGGTCTGGACGGCTATGCCGGCGTCTTCGTGCCCGGCGGCCAGGCGCCTGGGGTCGATCTGATGCAGGATGCCGATCTCGGCGAAATCCTGCGTCACTTCCACGAAAAGGCCAAGCCGACCGCCCTGCTCTGCCATGGTCCGATCGCCGTCGCCTCGGCCATGCCGAATGCCCGCGAATTCCGCGCGGCATTGATTGCCGGCGCGCCTGAAAAGGCGGCAGAATGGGCCAAGGGCTGGCAATATGCCGGGTACAACATGACCGTCTTCTCCAATAGCGAAGAAAAGGTTGTCGAGGACTACATTTTGCACGCTAAGCTCTATTTCAACGTGGTTGATGCGCTGCAGATTGCCGGGGGCAACGTGACGACCGGTGACATCGATTTCGAACCGAATGTCGTTGTCGATCGCGAACTGATCACTGGCCAGAACCCGCGTTCGGACCATCCGCTTGCCGCCAAGCTGGTTGAGGCGCTGAACCGCGTAACGGCCGCCTGAAACGAAGGACGATAGCCATGCCGCATTCCGTGAAGATCATGGCAATCCTCGCCGCCCGGCCCCGCAAGGCAGGCGAACTCGAAGCGCTTCTGTCCGGCATGGCACCCGCCTGCCGGGCGGAGCCGGGCAACCTGCGCTGGGATATCTGGCGCGACCAGGCCGATGCCACGCGGTTTGTGCTCGATGAACTCTATCAGGACAATGAAGCGGTGGCCGCCCACCGCCAGACCTCACATTTCAAGGCCTATCTCGCGAAGATCAACGATCTCGCCGAACGCACCGCGCTCGTTCTCGACGCGGCCGATATCGGCTGACACCAAACACTGGAGAGGACAGATCAATGGCACTCAAGAACATCCTGCGGAGCAAGCTCGGCTTCGGCGCCGCCCCGCTCGGCAACATGTTTCGCGATATTCCGGAAGCCGAAGCGCTTTCGACCGTCGAAGCCGCCTGGAATGACGGCATTCGCTATTTCGACAATGCGCCCTTTTACGGCGCTGGTCTTGCGGAGATCCGCATGGGCGAGGCGCTGGCGGCCAAACCGCGCGATCAATATGTGATCAGCACCAAGGTCGGCCGGGTGATCCTCGACGAGATCGAGGATGTCAGCGCCCGCGATCTCGGCGAGAAGGGAGACGTGTTCAAATACGGGCGGCCGAACAAGATCGTCAACGACTACTCGGAAGATGCAACGTTGCGCTCGATCGAGGACAGCCTGAAGCGGCTGAAGACAGACCGCATCGATATCGCCTTCGTGCATGACGTCGCTCAGGATTTTTATGGCGACGAGTGGCTCGATGTGTTCGAGACCGCCCGCAAGGGCGCCTTCAGGGCGCTCGACCGCCTGCGCGACGAGGGCGTGATCAAAGCATGGGGTCTCGGAGTCAACCGCGTCGAGCCTATCGAATTGCTGCTCGGTCTGGATACGCCGCGGCCCGATGGCTTTCTGCTGGCCGGCCGCTATACGCTGCTCGACCATGACCGGGCACTGCAGCGGGTAATGCCTCTGGTCGCCGAGCGCGGTCTCGGCATCGTCGCCGGTGGCCCCTACAGCTCGGGCGCACTGGTCGGCGGGCCGAACTTCGAATATGCCCCGGCAACGCCCGCAATCCTCGACAAGGTGGCGCGGATCAAGGCGCTGGCTGACCGCCACGGCATCAGCATAAAGGCTGCGGGCCTGCAATTCTCGCTGGCACATCCGGCCGTCGCCGCCGTGATCCCGGGCGCCAGCAAGCCCGAACGCATCGCCGAGGACGGGGCAGCATTGAACGAGACGATCCCGGCGGAGTTCTGGCGTGATCTGCGCAAGGCGGGGCTGGTGAACCCCGAGGCGCCGCTGCCGCTCTAGGGAAGACAAGGCTCTCCCGCACGATCGGCCCTCCATCCTTAACTGTTGATGGGGGGCATATTTGATTGCGGTAGTCATATTTATTTCATAAAACCCTCTCCCTTGAAGAGGTACAGATGAAATGACTACCACCCTGCCCTTCCGGCTCGTGGCCTTCGCCTTTTTCCTCCTGGCATATCCGCTGTCTTTCGTTCTGCCGGCCTGGTGGAGTTGGGAAAACGCACCGCTCGAGCTCCTCGACAATCTCGTTCTCGCTATCGGCACCGTTCAGGCAATCGTACTGGCGAGCCGCAGCCAGACGCCATGGAAATGGCTCTGGCTGGCGCTCGTACCGGTCTGGATCATCTGCCTGGGACGTGAAATCAGCTGGGGTGCGGTGTTCTATCCGCCATCCGGCATGTCAGAGGACGGGCCGGAATTTTCCGGCAAGCTGCTCTGGTTCAACCCGGCCGTAAAGCCGCTCGTCATCCTGCTGGTGCTGGTGACGCTGACGGTGACGGCACGTTTCAAGCTCTGGCGATTGCTGGATCCGGTGATCAAGGCGCGGCAGTTTCCGGCGCTCGAACTGGTGATGGCCGGCCTGTCGCTGATCCTGATGACGGCCGCGGAGCGCCATATGGGTATGTCGCTCGACGCCTTTGTCGGCGTGCCCGAAGTGTTTGAGGAAACCGTCGAGCTCGCAGGCTACATGTTCCTGCTCGCCGCCCAGCAGCGCATCCTGATGGCCGCGGCGGCGGCCTTTGACACGTCCGGCCTGGCACTCGCCAGGCACTGATTTATCGAGCCAGCGACCCGATGGCCTCAAAAGGCCTTCGGCGCCGCCACGAACAGGTTCGGCTTGCCGCCGGTGATGGTGAAGAGGCTGAGCTTGCGTTCGACGCCGCCTGATACATTCAGGCGGAAGAGCCCGGTGATGCCGCGGAAGCCCGTCTTGCTGGTCAGGTTTTCGGCCGTCAGGGCCTTCGGATCCTTGGTGCGGATGATGCCCGAGGCGATTGCCACCGCATCATAGCCATAGGCCGCATTGGCCGTCAGTGGACGCCGGTAATGGCGCTGGTAGCGCTCCGATATCATCGAGGCACCTTCCGGGTCGACCATCGCGATCAGCGCACCTGATACGGCCGGGCTGGTATAGGCCTGCTGCGGCCAGCCGCTGGTGCCGACAAGTGTGATGTTGGTGAAGCCCGCAGCCTTGATCGCACCGGCAACCGTGGTGACGATAGTGGATTTGCCCAGCACGACGATGGTGTCGGCGCCCTGCATCTGCGCCTTGCTCCTGGTCACCGCATCGGCGGCCGAAGCATCCGAAAGCGCATAGCGGGCCGAACCAAGATAGGTACCGCCTGAAGCGCGCACGCCATCGGCGATGCGGGCTTCGCCGATCGCCGTCAGCTCCGTCGTGGCGAAAACGAAGACCTTCTTGTGGCCGCCGGAGACGGATGTGCGGGCGCCTTCGACGGCGCTGTCCACCTCGTCGGAGGTGAAGTTGTAGACATTGCCCGATGTTGCCGGGACCGGCGCACCGAGATTGATCAGCGGCAGGCGCTCGGCCGAAGGGATAGCTGCGACGGCAGCGGTGGTCGCCTGCGGCGCGAAGCTGACGAGAAGGGCGGAATTGCGCGCCTTGGCGGCCGAAACGGCAGCGGCAACCGATGCCGGGCCGCCAGAGACATCGACAACCTTGACGAAGACCTGCCCGTTGCCGACTTCGCCGACGCCGAGCGCCGCGCCATCGCGGATATCGCGTGCCTCGCCCTCGTAAAGGCCGGTGGAGCCCTTCGGCAGCAGCAGAGTGATCTCCGTGCCGGTTTCGCCGAAGCTTTCCTCGACGGTGCTGGAGGGCGCCTTGATATCGGTGTTCTTGACGCTGTTCGACAGACTGTCGCCATCCGCCTGGCAACCGGCCAGCAGGCCGCCGGCGATCAGCACAAGGGCGGGAACGACGCGGCTGATGGCAGCAGGCGTCTTCAACACTCTGTTGCATAAACCATGCAGGCGCGCGATCTTCGAATTCAAATGCGGCGTCACTGTTTCCCCCGAGGATGCGATGTCGCGGCCGTTTGCGGCCTTTTTAGAATGCGCTCATTTCTGCACCGTGCGGGCGCGAAAATCAAACCATTCCCCCAAACTTGGTTGACGTGAACGCTAAAGTTTTATGCGTCTTTGACCGGAATATTTATAATTGCGTTTTCCAAGCTTACACACGGCATATTTATAGCTCATCGCTACATTCTCCTCAAACAGAGAGAGAAAATCCGATGAAGCGCAGCACAAAATCAAAAATACTTGCAGCTTTTACTTTCGCATCTTTCGCATCGTTTCTTGGCACCGCACCATCGAACGCCACTGAAATCCCCACAGCGCAGATTTCACTGACGTCTTACGCGAGCGTGATCTCTTCCAATACTGCACTTTCTCTTGCGGAGACCGCAAGTATATCCGGCCTCTATAGTCTGGCGAAGACGGCGTTTGCAGGCGTTGCGGGCACCGTTCAGCGCATTGATCTTGCCGCCATTGCACGGCCGCAACAGGTTGCCTCGCCGGAGATCACGGCGTCGATCAGGCCCGACAAGCCGGCAAAGCTTACCACCTCCAACGAAGCGGTGTTCGGCTCGGTCACCATTCCCTTCAAGCGGCTGGCGGCGCTTAAGCGCTTTGCGCCGTCGCTTGCCGAAATGCAGAGCGGCGCGGCCATCACCTGCGGCGCCAAGGGCTGCACCAATGCGGCGCAGGTCATCGAGACGGCGCTCGGCCAGACCGCGCAGTCGTCGATCCGCGACAAGCTGAACAGCGTCAACGCCGCGGTCAATCACGCCATCCGCTACCGCAAGGACATCGAGACCTATCAGGTGGCCGATTACTGGGCGACGCCATCCGAGACGCTGTCGCGACAGCAGGGCGACTGCGAGGATTTCGCGATCCTGAAAATGGCGGCGCTGAAGGCCGAGGGCGTCGACATGAAGGACATGTCGATCGTCGTTCTCTTCGACCAGAAGCGCCATTTCTACCACGCCGTCCTGTCGGTCGCGGTCAACGGCAACTTCTTCATCCTCGACAACATGCGCGACCAGGTTCTGACCGACAGCCGCCTGCCCGACTACCAGCCGCTCTACTCGATCAACTCAGGCAAGGGCTATCTCCACGGCGTCAAGGCCGGCAACAAGCAGGTCGCCTCAGCAATGCCGCTCGAAAAGGTCGCTCCGGGCGAAGGTGTCCCCTACTGAGCTGGCGATTTCGAGCGGAGTACAAGAGCCGGCCGCGTGGGCCGGCTTTTTTTGTTTTTGATGCGGGCGATCTTCTTGAATGCAGCGCGCCCGGAGCCCCCTCACCCTACCCTCTCCCCCAGGGGAAAAGGGAAGTTGGCGTAGAGCTCAGGATATCCCTTCTCCCCTCGGGGAGAAGGTGCCCGAAGGGCGGATGAGGGGGCCGCAAACGCGAAGTTTCCTGATTGCACCCCGCCCCCACCCCCGTCATGATGCGCCGACACTCAATACATGCAGGCCGACATGCGCATCTTTCTCGTTCGACACGGCGAATCCCTTGGCAATATCAGCGAAGGCGCCTACCGGCAGTTCGGCGATCACAATGTTCCGCTGACGGAATGGGGCTACCGGCAGGCGCTGGCGGCCGGGCGCGGCATTGCGGCCTATCTGGCGGCGCTGCCGGATGCCGCCCCACGGGCCAGCATCTGGTATTCGCCCTATCTGCGGACGCGACAGACGATGGATGCGATCATCGAGGCGCTGCCGGAGGGCGCGGTCGGTGAGGTGCATGAGGATTATCTTCTGCGCGAGCAGGATTTCGGGTTGTTTACCGAAATCTACGACCGTGCTGAGCAGCGGCGGAAATTTCCCGAGGAGTTCGAGAAATGGGCGCGGCTGCGCAACAATAGCGGCAAGTTCTATGCGCGGCCGCCCGACGGAGAAAGCCGAGCCGATGTGGCGCAGCGCGTGCGGCTTTTCCTGCTGACGGTGATGCACGATATCGGCGGCGGCAACGATACGGCCATCATTGTCGGCCACGGCGTCACCAACCGCGCCTTCGAGATGAACTTCCTGCATCACAGCGTCGAGTGGTTCGAACGCTCCGACAATCCGGGGAATGCCGACGTGACGTTGATCGAGGGCACGCATGCGGAGGGTTACAGCGCGACGCTGCTGCACAAGGCCGACGACCGCAATCCGGCCGAAGCAACGGATATGCGCGGCGCCTACGGTTCGGCGCTGACGATCGCGCCGAAGACCGGCGGCTGAAATTTCTCAGTAGCGGGAGATATAGCCGACCAGCATCGGCTTTTCGTGGGTCGGCGCCAGCGCCAGATTGATCTGGCCTTTCATCGTCTGCGAACCCGCAGCGATGGTAAAGCCGGTATTCAGGGTCTTGCCCTTGTTCATGGCAAGCGTCGCCATGGCTTCCTCGATCTGCGTATCGATCGAAAAGCGCAGGCTCTTCGTCAATTGCGCCGCATCGCCCATTGGCAGGCGGTGGCGCAGCATCGACAGGAAGGCGTCGTTGAACAGCTGGATCTTCTTCTCGAGGGTGAGAAGGATGGTCGGCGACGGCGAGGCCTGGATCAGCGCATTCAGATTGGCCATTGAGGAGACATCCTCGACCGTATCCAGCCGCTTCAGCGCCCATTTGAAGCTGAGGACGCGCAGCAGCGAGGCGAGATTGCCGGTCTCCGGCATCTGGGCGGCCGTATGATGCACCAGATCAGCCGTCGTCATCTTGCCGGCCGACGACATGCGGCCGAGGCCATCCCAGTAGATGCGTTCCAGGCGGATACCGCGGCGCTCTCCGCCCCGGCCGGCAACGGCGCGGAACTTCGGCTCGATCTCATCGGCGCCGATGACAGGCAGCGCATCGTCGAGCGGCTCGGCGCTCGTCAGATCGGTTGCGGCAGCCTTGCTGATCAGCATTCTCAGCGCTCCGTCAGCGCTTCCGAGCGCGCCTTGTTGATCGGCTTCAGGAGATAGCTAAGCACGGTCTTGTTGCCGGTCATGATTTCGACCGAGGCGACCATGCCGGGCATGATCGGATAGGACTTGCCGTTGCGCTCCAGCTCAGACTTGTCGGTCTTGACCTGCACCAGGTAGTAGGTGTCGCCCTTTTCCTTCTCGACGAGGCTGTCTGCCGAGATGTTCTCGACAACGCCTTCGAGGCCGCCGAAGATCGAGAAATCGTAGGCGGTGACCTTTACGACGGCAGGCTGGCCGCGGCGCACGAATGCGACGTCCCGCGGCGAGATCTTGGCTTCGATCAAAAGCGTATCGGCAGTCGGAACAACGCCGGCAATGACCCGGCCCGGATCGACATAGGCGCCGATCGTATTGACCTCGAGCGTGTTGACGATGCCATCGACGGGCGAGCGGATATCGGTGCGCTTGACGCGATCGGACGCGCCGCGGATGGTTTCATCGACGACCGAGAGTTCGGCGAGCGTCGTCGCCTTTTCGGTCAGCGCCTGCTGGCGCAGCTCCAGCGCCAGATCACCGACCTGCAGCTTGGCTTCCTGAACGGCGGCTTCGAGGCGATCGATGCTTTCCTGATAAACCTTGAGCTGGCCCTGCTGATCCGTCAGGTCGCGTTCGACCTTCAGCATCTCGGTCTGAGCGACGAGCTTCTTGTCGCTCAGCGGCTTGATCAGGTTGTACTGGCGCTGGGCGCCGTCGATATTGTCGGTCAGACGGGCGATATTGGCATGCGCCTCGTTCAGCTCGTTCTCGCGCTGCTTGACCCGCTCCTGGAGAACGCCGAGCTTGTTTTCGTAGCTGGCGCGATCGGCGGCGAACAGGCTTTCCTCGTTGTCGCAGACGGGCTTGGCAACGGTCAGGATTTCGTCCGGGCAGATGAACTTGGTGTCGTAAAGACCGGCTTCCTCAAGCTTCAGGCGGGCGACCTTGGCGCCAAGCGCACGCGCCTTGGCAACGGATTCGCCGAGCGTCGAAGTGGTCGTCGTATTGTCGAGCTGCACCAGAAGGTCGCCCTTGCGCACGATCTGGCCCAGGGTGACGGCGATCTGCTGGACGACGCCGGGTTCCGACGACTGGATGATTTGGGTCTTCGAGACCGGAATGACCTTGCCCTCGCCGCGGGCGATCTCATCGATGCTGGCAAAGGCTGCCCATGCCAGGAAGCTGGCGATCAAAAGGGCGCAGAGGGCCAGGATGGCGCGGGCGAAGAGCGGCGGATTGTCGATGTGCGTGCGGCTCATGTTCATGCTCCCGGCCGGCGCTGCTGCATGGCCTGGATGACGGCCTGCTTCGGGCCATCGGCGATGATCTTGCCCTTGTCGATGACGATCAGGCGGTCGACCAGCTCCAGCATGCTATGGCGATGCGTGGCGATCAGCAGCGTGGTTTCGGCACCGAAAGCGCTCGACAGCCGCGAAATCAGGTGACGTTCGGTGGCAAGGTCCATGGCGCCCGACGGCTCGTCGAGGAAGACGATCTTCGGCTTGGTAAGCAGCAGGCGGGCAATGGTCAGCGCCTGCTTCTGGCCGCTGGACAGATTGGTGCCGCGCTCTCCGACCGGCATGTCGAAACCGCGCGGATGATTGCCGACGAATTCATCGACGCCGGTGATGCGGGCGACTTCGAGCAGCTCTTCATCCGTCGCGTCGGCCCGGCCGATCAACAGGTTTTCCTTGACCGTGCCGGAGAACAGATCCGACGACTGGCCGGCAACCGCAACTGCCGAGCGGACTTCCGCCATGTGATACTGGCGGACATCGACGCCGTCGATCAGCACGCGGCCGGATGCAGGCGCAAACAGACCATCGAGCAGGCGCCCGAGCGTCGTCTTGCCGGAGCCGATGCGGCCGATGATGCCGATCTTCTCGCCCGGGCGGACATTGAAGGACAGGCCGTTGATAACAGGGTGATCCGAGCCCGGATACTGGAATGCGACATTCTGGAAGCTGAAGCTGCCCTGAGTGATCTGCCGGTTGACGAAACCAACGGTCGAGGGCCGGTCGTCCGGCTGTTCCATGATCTTGTCGAGGATGCGCAGCGACATGGTGGCCTGGCGGAAGCGGGCCAGCGTCATGGCGATCTGCCCGAGCGGGGCACCGGCGCGGCTCGCCAGCATCACGGTGGCGACAATGGCGCCCATGGCGATGCGGCCCTCGGAGAATTCATAGGTGCCGGCAATGACGATCAGGACGCTGACCATCTGCTGGATCAGCATCGTCAGGTTGATGGCATTGGTCGAGACGTGCTTGATCTCTTCGCTGGTGCGGCTCGAATATTTCGTCAGCTCCTGCCAGCGGCGCAGCATGGTGGCTTCGGCACGCAGGCTCTTCAGCGTCTCGATGGTCGAGATGGTTTCGACCAGCAGCGACTGGCGGCGCGATGCCTCGTTGGCGGCGGTTGCCATGCGCTTGCCGATCGCCGCCTGCGCCCAGAGGCCGATGACAACGGAGGCGACGAAGGCAACAGCCGGAATGACGACGAGCCAGCCGGAAATGAGGTAGATGACGAACAGGAAGATGAACACGAACAGGCTGTCGATCAGGACGCCGATGGTGTTCGAGGTGAAGAATTCGCGGACGAACTCATATTGCGTGACACGGTTGGCATATTCGCCAGTCGACATCGGCCGCGAGGCGAGCGTCGAGTTCAGCACCTTATCGAAGATCATCTGCGACAGACGCAGGTCGGCCTTACGGCCGGCATAATCGATCAGTGACGAACGCGCTGTCTTCAACAGGAAATCGAAGAGATAGGCGAGCGAAATGCCGGCCGAGAGAACCCAGAGCGTCGGGATCGCCTTGTTCGGCAGGACCCGGTCATAAACGTTCATCGTGAACAGCGGCGAGCCGAGCGCAATGAGATTGATGAACAGCGCTGCGACCATGACGCGGACATAGGTGCGCCAGTACGGCGCCAGCGTGCTCGACAGCCAATGGCGCTTCTCGATCTCGACGGCATTGCCGACGAGCGCCTCTTCCGAGGCGTTCTGATAATAGAGCGTGAAGGCAAAGGCGGCTTGCGGCTGGAGGCTCGCAAGCTCCTGGCGCGTCAGACGGATCGGCTGGCCGGCGATGGGCACGACGTCGGTGATATAGGAGCCGTCTTCGGCGACTTCGAGCAGCGGCAGCACGCCGCCATCGGCAAAGGCGACGATCGCAGGACAATCGAAATTGCCCGAGCGGCAATCGCGCTCTTCATGCCTGATGACCTGCAGCCCGATCCGTTCGGCGATCTGCTCGATGTCGTCCAGCTCCAGCGACTCGGTGACTTCATCCGGAAGTCCGGAGAAGAGCACCGTATCGGAACTGGGACGGCCATAGAACGCAGCCACGGATTTAAAAGCGGCTTTGAATGTCTGCAGCGGGGTGCCGCTGGAAGTCTCGAGCGCTACGTTCAGCATTGTTCCATGGCCGTTTGGACTACTGCTGTCGAATTGGCGCCAGAAGATCCAGAGGCATGCCGGCCTTCTGCGTAGACTGCAGCTCGACATAACCCGGATTTGCGACGCCCGCGGGGACAACAAACTCTTCCCGCGCATAAGCCTTGGACTGCTCGACCGGCCGCAGCTTCATCGTCTGAAGCAGATTGCCGGAGGCAGCCAGGATCTTGTACTCGGCAAACAGCGAGGCAACGCGCGCCGTGTCTGCCAGAACTCTGGTGTTGAAATTGGTGTTCTGCGCGTCAAGCACGTCGAGCAGCGAACGCTGGCCGACACCGAACTGCTGACGGTAGGATGATACGAGCTGGGCGTTGGTCTGCGCCTGCTTGCCGAGGATGCCGGCAAGCGTGCCGCGGCTGACGCGCTCGTTCCAGGCGGAACGGACGGACTGCTCGACTTCGCGCTGCACCTGGGCCAGCGCATAACGCTGTTCACCGGCGCGGCGGATCTGCTCCTGCTCGCGGGCGGTATCGATGCCGCCGCGATAAAGGTTCCAGCGGGCAACGACGCGGACCTGATAGTCGTTGGTGTTGCCGTCGTCGCCGTCGATGTCATCGCCGACGCGGGCGGTGCCTTCGAGATCGACCTTCGGCAGGTAGTTGGCGCGGGCGCCACGCACGCTGGCGTCAGCCGCATCGATATCGGCATTGGCCGAGTAGATGCGCGGGCTGTTCTTGGCGGCGATGAAGACGGCGTCATTCAACGTCTTCGGCAGGAACTTGGCAACCGACGGCGGGGTTGAGGCATTGGTGATCGGCTCGCCGACGGCCTGGAGGAAGCGGATGCGGGTGGCTTCCAGCTCTTCCTTGGCTTCCTGCAGACGGGCTGCAGCAGCCTGCTGACGCTCGACGCCCTGAAGACGGTCGGCATCGGTCAGCGTGCCGCCCTTGATGCTCTGCTCGATATTGCCGAGGATCTGGCTGTGGAAGCCGACGTTGTCCTGCGCGGCCTTCACGATCTGACCCTGCAGGATGTATTCGAGATAATCCTGAGTGACTTCGAGGGCCAGCGCTTCGGAACGCTCGAGAACGCGGAAGGAAGCGCCATCGACGCGAGCAGCCTGCTGCTCGACCTGCGAACGGCGGGCACCGCCGTCGAACAATGTCTGAGTAACCGTCAAACCAACTTCGCCCGGCGACAAGTAATCGTGGTCGGAGGTCAGCGTGCCTGTGCTGGAATTGGACAGTCTGCGGCGGCCGGCACCGGCCTCCAGATCGACCGACGGCAAGTAAAGACCCCGCGCCTGGCGGAGCTCAAACTCCACGGCTTCGCGATCTTTTGCAGCCTGCAAGATTTGCGGGTTCGTCTTCATCGTCTTCTCGACGGCCTGCTGCAAGGTCATTGCATCGGCATTCATCGAAAACGCGAAGCTGAAAGCAACGGTGGCGGACAGAGCCGCAAAAATTCTTTTGCCTTTAAACAAGACTGATGCCCCTCAACATCTGAGATTCTCCGGGCGAAACCCATATACCGAAGATGTTCTTCAGCAAACAAGTATCACCAACATTTCCACACTCCAACTGCAGTGCAGGACAATCTTCCGAAGACAGTTAATTCACAGGGATCAGCTACTAAAGGAACAATTTTACAGGATTTTTTAATCCTGGATTCTCCCGCAGCTGATTAGCTCATTGTACGTTTTTCAACGGACATTGCGCACCATGAATTTCCGAAAGAGTTACTCCCAAGCAACAGTAAGAGCTCTATGGACGGCCACAACCGGTGCATTGGGATGCCTCGCCGGGTCCGTTGGTGCTTTACTTATCTTAAACCTTCTTCTGCCGGACCAACCATTTTTGGTAGGTTTAATCAGTACATGCTCAATTTCTCTGTTTGTTGCATTTCCGCTGCTTGCCGCAATCGGGATCAAAAATGGTGAAATCCGGAAGCTACACGAACGGATTAATTACACCGCCCGCCACGACGCCACGACGGGGGCTCTGAACGGCACTGCCTTTGCCGCATCCGTCGAGCATTACATCGACCGGCGCAAGCGAATCTCGACCGACACAGGCGGCATCATGATCGCCGCCGTCGTCGATCCGCTGGATGCCATCAGCCGCCGCTACGGGCCGCAATGGGCCGATACGGTGATGCAGTCGCTGGCGGCGATCATCCAGTCCTCGGTGCGCAGCGGCGACCTGGTGGCCAGGCTTGCGACCAACGAGCTCGGCATCTTCCTGCCGGGTGCCGCGCCCGAAAGCGCCCTCGACATCGCCAACCGCATCCGCGAACGGGTGGCGGCGGCCGCCTTCGCCGCCGACGAGAACCCGCTCTCCATCGACCTGAAACTCGGCGGCGCAATCTTCGACGGCCCGGCGGAATTCAACCGTATTCGCCAGATGGCGGGAGAGCTCGCCATGGAAGCCGGCGGCGAGGACGAGCCGATCGCGATCGGGAGATTGCCGGCTGCCTGAAAGCAGAAAAGGCGCTTTCGCGCCTTTTCGATTGTTTTAGGTGACGACGGCTTAAGCGTTGCCGTTCGTCTTCAGCGCGATCTCGTGATCATGATCATAGAGGAGACGGATCTGCGATCCCTGATCGACATGAACGCTCACAAGGTCGTGCCATCCGGTGTTGCCACCAAGGTTTACGCTGATGACGGTATTGCCATTCGAATTGGTCGCCTTGAGCGCAGCGGTCGCTTCGCTCTCGCTAGCATCATGACCAAGAAGGTTATTCAAAAGATCTGATACGTCGAGCTTATCGCCGTTCACACCGTTGCTTCCATTATAGTCAGTGATGACGTCTCTTGCATCGAGCTTGTTCAAAGCTTCAGCGTCGATAAAGAAGGTATCACTGCCCGCCCCGCCAGTCATGGTGTTGAGGCCAGCTCCGCCGTGGAGCTGGTCGTTACCGTCGCCACCATAGAGCTTATCGTCACCAGCACCGCCGTAGAGTATATCGTTGCCGGCATCGCCGTACAGATTATCTGCACCGTCACGGCCATACAGCGTGTCATCGCCTCCGCCACCATAGAGCTTGTCGTTGTAGTTGGAGCCGATGAGCAGATCGTTTCCGCTGCCAGAAGGCCATTCTCCGAAAAGCTGGCTGCCATTACCGGTATCAGCGACAAAGATCTGCGGAGTATTGTCCCCGTAGAAGTTATGGCCGGGAGTAGAGGTATCGATATAGAACGAACCACTCTGTTCCGTGCCGATATCAACGTGAGATGAGACCTTTACAGCCGGATTATGGCCATCGGACACATAGTAGTCGAAAGCAGTGCTGTGTCCGGTCAGCGTTACGTTTACCGTACCGTTGTTGATGACACTCCCAGTAGCGTCCGTGATGTGCAGCTTATCGCCATCAGTGTCTGTGTCGTTCCAAAGCAGAGCTTCAACAGGGATGTGAACCTGACTGGAACCTGCATTGGTGTAGATGGTTTCCGAATGGGCGGATGGAGGCGCATTCGGGACCGTCACATCCAGATGGAACGTCTGCGCCACTGGTACCGAGCCGTCCTGATTGCCATCCTCGACCTTGACGTCGAAGTGAGCAGTGTTCCCAGCCGAGTTGTCGTGGACGAAGGTGACGAGACCAGCCTGGAGCTGCTCTGATGTGAAGGACAGCGACGACACGCCACCAACCTTGATAAGGCCGCTCACCTGGTTCGAGACCTGGAACGCCACCGAGGTGTTGTCCGGATCCGTGAAGAACACGTCAGCCGTCGTCAGCGTATAGCTATGGCCCTTCTCGACCGATGCCGCGAGATCACCGGTCAATACCGGAGCGTCATTGATCGGGATGATATGGACGCTCGCCGTATGCGCAACGCTGTCTGCCTGGCCGTCGTTGGCAACGACCTGAACGATGCGGTCCGCAGTGCTCGGGTTGTCGCTGGTGTTCTCGTAAACGACACCCTTCAGGATCGTTTCGTAGACCGACGTCGCTGCAGTGCCCGTGATCGAAAGCGTGCCGTTTACAAATGCGACATTCAGATGCGCGGTGTTGGCCGCATTCTGTGCCGTGGTGTTCAGCGACAGCGTGTCGTTTGCACCGTCAGGCGAAGTCGTGAACTTCACCGTGAGCGACGCAAGCGTCGAGCTGTCGACATCCTTCAGGCTGGCCTTATCGAAGATCCACTGCGGCAACTGCTCGACCGCGGTACGGGCTGCATCATTGCCAGCCGTTGTCGTGTCCAGATCGATGGCCGGAGCGTCGTTGACCGGGTTGACGGTGATCGTGAAATCACCGCTGTCCGTCAGCGCCGTACCACCGAAATTGCCATGATCGTCGAGCGTGTAATGGACGCTGACCGGACCGTTGAAGTCCTGATCCGGCGTGAATGCGATGCCGTTGAGATTGCCGGCGCTGTGGTTATCACCGCGCAAGAGTGTGTTCAGGAGCGCATAAGCGTCACGGGAGCCGTTCGAGTCAGCGGTCGTCGTGATCGAGATCGTGTGGCCGTTGTCCGAGGTCACGATGTTGAAGCCGCCGCTCAAACCGTCAGAGGACGCCGCAAACTTGCCACCTGCCTCGACATGGAGCGTCAACGTGACCGTCTGTGTCACGCCATCGCCCTGATCCGGATCGGAAGCAACCCAGTTCTTGGCGCCGGTTTCGGCAAAGTAGAGCGGGGTGTCTTCGTTGATCGTGAAGCCCGTGGTCTGGCCGAGAGCCAGATGCGGCGCGTCGTTGACCGGGGTGACGTTGACGGTCACCGTCTGGACAGCCGGGGCGCTCGCCGGCAGGCCGTCATCGCCCATGTCGTTGTAAGACAGGGTGATCGTGGCCGCGCCGTTGAAGTTGGCGTCCGGATTGAATGTGATGCCAGTGCCGTGATCCGAGTCCGTCAAGGCGTCGATCGGACCGTTCTTGCCCGCAGCGCCTTCGACCACGATCGAGTGGCCGGTGTAGGAGCCATGGCCACCATCGGCAACGGCGACGCCGTCAACCGACAGAACCTTGAGATCAGGATACTGGGTCAGATTGACTGTGACCACACCATGGTTCGACGCGATCGTCAGCTGGCCCGGCGTGCCGCCGTTTACGCTGCTGTCGTCATCGAGGTTCTCGAATGTGATCTTCGTGTCGCCCACGCTTTGCGGCGTGAAGGCGAAGGCATGGTCTTCGGTCGTCGTCACCGAGAAGTTGTTGTAGGCAGTCGGCGCATCGTTGGTGCCGGTAACATTGACGGTCATGCCGAGCGGAGCGCTAAGCCCGCCATCGGCATCCTCGACAACGATGGCAATGTGATGCGTCTCGCTGGCTCCAGTATGCTCATCCGTGTGGAAGATGATCTTCTGCAGGATAGCCTTCACCTCGGCTTCGGTCATCATGTGGCCGTCGGCCGCAGTGATAACCAGCGTGTTGGTCGACTTCTCGCTCTGGGTGATGATGATCTCACCGTTGTTGAGCTTGAGGCCGCCCTGATCCGACTGCCGGATGAACAGGCGATCGCCCTCGTCCGCTGTAACGGTGACCGACTTGTAGCCCGCATTGTGGACGTCGGCGTCGGAGACCGCAAAGCCGTTTGCAGACGAGAAGATCTTGTATCCGTCGAGCTTGCCGATGTTCGAACCGTTCGGCTCGACATAGTTCGCCGTCATCAGCGCGGCCGTGACGACCGGAGCGTCATTCGATCCGTGGACGGTAACCGTCACGGTCTGCGTGGCAGTCGCGCCATATTCGTCAGTGACCGTCGCAGTGAAGGTCTGATCGACACTTTCGCCGGCGCCAAGACCCTGCGTTGCCGCCAATTTGTCGTTCAGCGTGTAGACCCACTTACCGGTGGCAGCATCGATCGACATCGTGCCGTAGGTGTTCGGGCCGCCGATCGACCATGTCAGCGTGTGGTTCAAGTCCACATCGGTTGCAACGAGTTGACCATGCGCCGCCGAGATGTAGCCGTGCTGCTGATCCCAAGTGCCGTCGTTGGTGCTGTCGTTACGGCCTTCGTAGTACGGACGATCGAGAAGGTCCGGGTCGGCCTGGGTTACAAGCGCCTTGTAGTGGTCGAACAGCGCCTGATCGGTTCCGTAGCGCTGCGTCAGCGCGTAGGTCGTCAGATTGCCGAGCAGGTTGTCATGCAGGGACTGCAGGCGATCGGGCAGCGTGTCCGCATCAGCACCGTCCGCCGTGTACTTGGCGACGATATCCGTAAGAGGCGCACCGCCGTCCTTCAGATACTGAACGTAGGCCAGACCAAGCTGAGTAAAGGCCTGGTTGATGTTGACCTGGTTTGCGCCTGCCGACGTATAGCGGTCATCCATCGCGTCCCAGAGAACGGTGATCGCCGCTGCCCGGTTTGCGAGAGCGTCGCCGGCGGGAAGATCATAGCCGATCGCATTCAGCGCTGCATTGAAGTTTGCAGCCGTCGGCGCGGTGGTGACCAGGGTGATCGCTGCCGCGGCGGCGCTCGAGAGTGCGATGTGCGAGCTGAGGCCACCGCCATTACCGGCTTCGGAAATACCCGCGATATCGCCTGCTTCCGTCACAGAGGCCGTTGCCGGACCGCTGGTGATCACAGGGGCGTCGTTCGTGCCGGTCAGCTTAACCTGCACGACCTGGGTCGCGGTGCCGCCATGGCTATCGGTGACCTGCACCGTATAGCTGATGATCGATTCCCAGCCCTTCGGCAGGAAGTCGAATGCTTCGGTGCCGGAGTTGAAGTTCCAGTGGATGTCGCCGGAATGTGCGCCACCGCTGATGACCGCGCCGCTATCGACGCTGAAGAAGCCCTTCAGCTGATCTGCGGTGAAGTGGCTCTCGATGCCCGAGCCCGTTGCCGAGACACCGGAAACCGAGACAGTGACGACATCATTGTTGTCGACGTCGGAGACGCTCAGCGTGCCGTTGGCAGAAAGACCGGCATTGCCTTCCGTCAGGCCCACGAAGTTCGTATCGCCGTTCTCCAGCGAGATAACCGGAGCGTCATTGGAGCCGTGGATCGTCAGCGTGATCTGCTGCGTATCCGTGGCGCCATGCTCGTCCGTTACCGTTGCGGTGAAGGTCTGCTGGACCGTTTCGCCTTCGTTCAGCCCCTGCGTTGCAGCAAGGCCGTCATTGAGGGCATAGACCCACTTGCCGGTCGCCGGATCGATGGAGATCGTACCGTAGGTGCTCGGACCAGCAATCGACCAGGTCAGCTGGGCGCCGTGATCGACGTCCGTCGCGACGAGCTGCCCGCCGGCAACCGGCACCAGACCGTGCGCCTCATCCCAAGCGAGGGCGTTGTTCGCCGTGCCTTCATAGCCACCGTAGATCGGGCGGCTCAGCAATGCGTCGAGGCCGTTGTCATGCAGCAGATCGAGGATTGCCTGATAGACGGCCGGAACCGGGATTGGGTTGGAACCTTGGCCTGCACCAAGCAGCTTGTCGATCAACGACGGGCCGTCGAGGTTGCCGAGCAGGTTGTCATGCAGAGACTGCAGACGATCCGCAACAGTGCCGGCATCACCACCATCGGCCGCGTACTTGGCGATGACGTCGAGCAGTGGCTTGCCGCCAGCTTCGAGATACTTGGCATATTCGACGCCGAGGCGTGCCGACATTTCGTTCAGCACATTGTTATAGTAGCCGCCGTTGTCGTCGACATAATCCCAGACCGTGGCAATCGCGTCGGCGACGCTAGCCTTCGGGCCGATCTGCTGCTGCACCTGCGCCAGCAGGTCGTGCATATCGACACCGCTGACAAGCTTGCTTGCCAGGAAGCTGTCGATATTGACGGTGGGCTCGAAGCGGCCGTTTGCAGCCTGGTCGGCGCCGATGGCGTCGAGGTTACCCTTTTCGAAGACGTCGGCGGTGACATCTGAGGCAGTAAGGTTGATGACGGGCGAGTCATTGGTGCCGACGAGCGTGACGGTGATATCGCGATACGTGGACGATCCATGGCCGTCATCGACGGTGACGCGGAAGGTTTCGATCTTGGTTTCGCCAGCCGCAAGCGGGTTCAGAGCCGCATCGGTGACGTGGTAATTCCAGGTCACGAAGCCATTGCCGTCATTGATGGTTTCTTCGCTGACGGAGGCGGTCAGAGTGCCAAGATAGTTGCCACCCTGGGCCTGGACGCTGACCGTGTGCTTGTCACCCTGATCGTCGTAGATCCAGAAGCCGCCGCCGTTATAGCCGGCATGGCCAGCAGGTGCGTCAAATTCCGTACGATCGGCGGTAGAGCCGGCACGCGCGTCGTTCTCCTGATACTCGGTGATCGTGCCGGTATCCGGGAAGCCGACCGAGGTCGAGACAGCATCGTTCGAGCCGGTGATCGTTACCTGATAGACCGCTGACTTGCTGTCGCCGTCGCCGTCGGTGACCTTGAACGGTACCGTCAGCGTTGCGACTTCGCCTTCGCTGAGGCCGTTGAAGCCCCAGCCCGGATTGATCGTGAAGATGCCGGTCGCAGCGTCATAGTGATAGGCGCTGGAAGGCAGGTTGATCGTCGTACCGCTCGGCGTGGCGATCGTCACATGATCCGTATCGAAGCTTACAGTGCCCTTCTCGTCGTTGCCGAAGGAGAAGTCCGTCCCCTGCGCAAGATGGAAGGAAACAACACCGCTGTCTTCGCCAGTCGTGGCGTGGAAGACCGGAACATCGGTGCCATGGGTCAGGCTGACATTGGCGAGATACGTGCCGGTATTGTCGTTGCCGTTGC
Source organism: Rhizobium sp. 01L410 (assembly GCF_056400165.1). Lineage (NCBI taxonomy): Bacteria > Pseudomonadati > Pseudomonadota > Alphaproteobacteria > Hyphomicrobiales > Rhizobiaceae > Rhizobium > Rhizobium sp. 01L410. The sequence goes on along the minus strand of NZ_JBFTST010000006.1, from coordinate 374,776 downwards.
CCACTTCCTTGAACGTCAGCGTGTTGGTGCCGCCGGCAGCCGTCAGGTTCAGCGTCTGGCCGACCATCGAGCCGGTCGGCTGGACCGTGCCGACGAGCGTGCCATTCCAGTAGACTTCAAGCTTGGACGAACCTGCATCCGGCGAGCCGGCTTCGAACGTCAGCTTGTAGGTATCGCCGGAGGTCAGGCCGGTGATATTCTGCGAGATCTGGATGTTGCCCGGCGAAGCGCCGAGATCGACCATCGGCGAGCCGCCTGTCGCATGCATGCCGAGATAGTTATCGACAACACGCTCAAGCTGGACGCCCTGCTGGCCAGGAACGGTACCTTCGATCTTCCAGCCGGTGGATTCCGTCGCCCACGCACCCCAGGATTCCGGGTGAGCCCAGGTGCCGCCGGCGAAGTTGCCGTTGGCGAGCAGGTTTGCAGGCTGCAGCGAGCCGGTGATCACAGGCACGTCGTCGGCAACGCTTACCGAGAAAGGCTGGTCGACATAGTCGCCGTCGCCGTCGAAGACGCGGGCGACGAGGTTGAGAACCAGCGGGCTGTCGCCTGCCGGATGGTCGAGGTTCTGGAACAGGGTGGTCGCGAAGCTGCCATCATGGAGCACAGCGACGATGAAGACCGGCGTGTCGGCGCTCTCGCCATGCTTGAAGGCCACGATTTCCTGATCGACGCCATTTGTCGTGCGGACGAGGTAGTCCAGAGCGACGCCATCAGAGGTCAGGCCGGCATTGATGATCGGATGCCCGAGAGAGTCGCGACCGATCTCGACATGCGTTCCCTTGTTGTCAGCACCGATATTGACATGCAGCGAACCGAAGTCGCTCGAGACGCGCGGCAGGCCTGTTTCCGAAAGGTGGCCGGTGTCCGCAGCCGACACGATCGTCGGCTTGTCGTCGTTGATTTCGACGCGGACGATGCTGGTCGTGGTGTCGCCGTCGCCGTCACGGAAGGCGACCTGGGCATCGACGCGCAGCTGATCGATCGCGGAGCCGTTGGCAAGCGCGACGTGGTCGACCGGGCCAAGCAGCTTCGCCGTGACCGTCGTGCCGTTCGCGGCAAGCTCGATGACGGTATGGCTCGGATCACCGACATAGCCGATGATCTTGGTGCCGTTGTCCGTAAGCGCGAAGGTGATCTTGGCGCCATGCGAGGTCAGCGACGACAGATATGTCGCGCCCGGGCCACTGAGCGTGAAGTCGACATTGCCGGCATCGCCAGCGCCGATATCGAGATGAACGCGGCCGGTGAAGCTGGTCTTGCCAGCGCCGTCGGCACCGTAGTCGATCGAGAAGCTCTTGGACTGCGTATCCGGCGTGGCGCCGTGGATGCTGCTTTCCTTGACGGTGATGTAGCGGTCGACGTCGAGAGCAACCGGCGCATCGTCGCGGATGTCGACCTGCACGGTACCGGTGTTCCAGGCCGTCTTGTCGCCGTCGCCATCGGTTGCGGCGAAGTCGAAGACCAGACGCAGAGCATCGGATGCACCGGTGCGGGCTGCATCGGGATGATCGATCGAGGCGAACTGGGTGAAGGTATAGGCGCCCGTTGCCTGGTTTGCCGAGAATGTGAAGACCGGATGGCCAACATCCGTCGTGTAGGCCGTCAGGACGATCTGGCCGCCGACAACAGCAGTTGCGTAATGAAGCGCAACACCATGCGACGTCAGAGCCGGGTAGCCTTCGCCGTCCTGGCCGTTCGGCGTCATGTCGATCGCCGTGCGGAATGCCAGATCGGTGATCTTGGCGCCGTCTGCACCCTGCGTGAAGACCAGCGTGCCCGTCGCCGACTGGGTGATGAACACGCCGTCGGCCGTGCCGTTCTCGGTGACGACGCTGGTGCCGGACCAGCTTGCCGTCGGCACGTCATCCTTGATCGTGACTGTGAAGTCGCCGGTCAGCTTGTCGTTGTCGCCATCTATCGCCGTGTAGGTGATCTTGATGTTCAGATCGTCGGCACCCGACGCGCTGTGCGTGGTATTGTGCAGCAGCGTGAAGGTGTAGGTGCCGTCGCCGTTCAGGGCGACCTTCCACGAACCATCACCGGCCGTCAGGGTCTTGGCGTCACCGTTCCAGGAAGCATTGGCTGCAGAAAGCGAAATCTTGCCGCCGTCCGCGCCAAGCGCGATGTCGAGGTTGCCGTTGACAGACAGATGCGCCGCATCCGGCGAGCTGCCATTCGACAGGTCGTCTTCCGCCAGCGAAACGTTCGAAACGCTCTTGAGAACCGGAGCATCGTCCTGGAACTGAATCTTGTTGCCGATGTTGACGAAGTCGGTCGCCTTGTCACCATCACCATCGGTCACAGTGACGACAGCGCGGATGGCGTTATCGTTGATCTTGACAACGTCATCGGCATTGGTGCCGTCGGTGTGCTTGATCGACAGATATTCGACTGTCGACAGCTTGCCATCCTGAGGGTCAATGGCAATCGCCAAAGCCGCCTGTCCGGTCGTTGCCAGACCAGCTGAGGCGCCGATGCGGCCGACAATGATACCATTTTCGTTGAAGAGGTAGATTTTCTGGCCTTCGGTCGTGGTCAGGCCGCTGTTGACGCCGCTGCTGCTGAGCGAAAGCGAGTAGGCGACGCTGCCGGCGCCGTCTGCGCCAGAGGCGATCGACGAGGAAACGACGGCCGACGCGCTCTGCGCATAGGCTAGCGGAGCGCCGGCATTGTCGGCATCGTGGCCGATATTCGAGACGCCGCTGAAGACGGAAAGCGCGGAGGTGTCGTTCTGCTGAAGACCGGTGCTCTCGTCAGCGATGACCTTGACGCCGGTGACCGACAGATCGACTGACGGACCATCGTCGAGGAAACGGATGCCGGACGAAATGTCCGCCGAGTCAGAGGCCTTGTCGCCGTCGCCATCGGTGACGGTCAAAACAGCCCGCACGGTCCCGTCCGCCAGCGAAACGCTGTCGTTGGCGTTGTTGGCGTTGCCATGGTTCAGCGACAGGTACTCGACCGTCGATACCTTGCCGTTCGCCGGGTCGATGGCGATTGCAATCGCCGCCTGGCCTTCGGCACCGCCGACACGGCCGACGGCAATGCCGCCTTCCATGTAGAGATAGATGTGCTGGCCGTCGGTGGTCATCAGACCGGAGTCGGCACCGTTGACGATGGCGAGCGAGTAAACCTTCGCGCCAGCCGTGGCTGCGCCGTCGACACCGAAATTGGTGCTGTCAACGAGTGCACCAACTGCGGACTGGGCGTAGGCAAGCGGTGCACCGCCATTGTCGCTGTCATGGCCGACATTGGCGACGCCGCTGAAGACTACGAGCGGGTTGGTATCGTCGCTGAGGATCTGCTTGCCTGCCGTCTCGTCGGCCGTAACGCCGAATACGAACGGCGTACGAGTAACCGAGACGCTCGGGCCATCATCCTGGAAGCGGATTTGCTGCGAGATGTCGGTACCTGCCGAAACCGTATCGCCATCGCCGTCCTTGGCGGTGACGACTGCCGTTATCGCGCCGGCCTTGATAGCGACCTGATCGTTCGCATCCAGCGGATTGTCATTGTGCAGCGAGACGTACTGGACAACGCTAACCTTGCCGTCCTGGCCGATCGTGAGGGCGAATGCTGCCGGGTCGTGGGCCACAGCGGCGCTCGAAACCGGGCCCTCGTTGACGTCATACCGGCCGACGATGAAACCATTCTCGTTGAAGAGATAGATCTTGTGGCCGTCGGTGGTGGTCAGGCCGGAGTCCGAGCCGTTGACGACGGAGAGTGCGTAGACGACGGAACCCGAAGCGGCGGCGCCGTCGGCACCGAAGTTGATCGACGGCGTGACGACGGCCGACGCGCTCTGCGCGAAGGCGACAGGAATGCCGAGCGTCTGCGGGTCATTGCCGGCATCGTGGATGCCGCTGAAGAGGCCAGCGAGCTGAAGAGACTTCAAGATGCCGGCGTCGTCCGCCTGTGCACCGACGCTTTCGTCGGCGACGACGGTCACACCCGAGGATGCAAGCGAGACAGCCGGAATGTCGTCGGTAATGACGATGTTGAAATTGCCGGTGATGCTGTCGTTGTCGCCGTCGGTCGCGGTGTAGGTGACGTCGATAGACAGATTATCGACGCCTGGGCCACCGTGGGCGGTGGCATGGACGAGGTTGAAGGTGTAGGTGCCGTTGTTGTTCAGCACGATGTTCCACGAGCCGTCCTGGGCCGTCAGCGTATGCGTGCCGGCATTCCAGGTCGCGCCGGCGGCCTGAAGGGCAACATCGCCGCCATCGACGCCGAGCGAAATGTTGAGGCTGCCGGTCGCCGAAAGGTGCGTGCCATCGGGCGACGTGCCGTTCGAGAGATCGTTTTCGAGCAGGGTCAGGCCAGTCGAAACCTGGCCGTTCACAACCGGAGCATCGTCGCGGAACTGGACCTGGCCGCCGATGTCGATCGACTTGGTGGCGGTGTCGCCGTCATAGTCGGTTGCGGTAACGACGGCTGCAATCTTGCCGGTGAGATCAACGAGATCGTTCGGGTTGCTGCTGATCGGATGCTGGATTGCCTGGTACTGGGCGATAGAAACGCGTCCGCCGCTGTCGATGCTGATTGCAAAGACTGCCTTGCCATGCTCGTCACGGCCAACGATGAGACCGTTCTGCATCGAAAGCGTGATCGCCTCGCCTGCGGTGGTCTTGAGACCGGAGTCGGCGTTGGTGACCGCAAGCGTCAGCGAAACCTTGCCCGGCTCGTCGGCACCGGCGCTGTAGCCGTAGTTGACGATCGCTTCGCTTTCGCGGGCATAACCGAGCGCGGAAACGTGCTCGCTGCCTTCGAGGCCGGAGAAGATCGAGCGGACCTGGTTGCTGTTGGTGTCGTCGCTGTTGGAGTTGACGCCGAAGGTTTCGTCATGCGTGACAATATGACCGGTCAGCGAGATCGAGACCGTCGGGATGTCGTCGGTGACCTTTACGATCAGCTTGCCGTCGAGCGTGATGCTGTCGCCGTCGCCGTCGGTCGCCTTGATGACAGAGCCGAAGTCGATGCCGGCGACCGTGCCTTCGCGAGACTTCAGGTCATTGCCTGCACCTGGAGCGTGATCGAGCTGGTCGTACTGCTGGTACTTGAAGCTGCCGTCGCTGTTCAGCGTGATCGACAGGACCGGCCGATCGAAGATCGGGCTGTAGCCGCCGCCGTTGTTATTGACGAAGCCAAGAATGGTGTTGCCGATGACGGTATAGGAGAGTTCGCCACCCTTGGACGACAGGTGCATGTTCGCGAGTGTCGATGCCGCATCGCTCGTGAAGGAGAACGCGTTCTTCGCAGCCGAACCGTCGGCGCCAAAGGCGACCGTGGCAGCGACAGATCCACTTACCGTCGAAGCAAGGCCGAGACCGAAGAGAGCGAGCTCGGACGATGAGCCGTCGGCCGTGCCGTCGATGGCGCTATTGCCTTGAGAGCGCACATTGAAGATATCGCCTTCGTCGGCGGTCACGGTGACCGAGTTGGTCGAGAGCACCGGAGCGTCGTCGCGGAACTGGATCTTGCCGCCGATATCGATCGACTGCGTGGCGTTGTCGCCATCATAGTCAGTGGCGCTGATGACGGCGGAAATCTTGCCGCTTAGATTGACCAGATCGTTGGCATTGCTGCCATCGGGATGCTGGATCGCCTGATATTGAGCAATCGAAACGCGGCCGGAGCTGTCGATGCTGATCGCAAAGACGGCCTCGCCATGCGCATCGCGGCCAACGACGAGGCTGCCTTCTTCCGTCAGCGTGATGGCTTCGCCGGAAGTGGTCTTCAGGCCGGAGGTGGCGTCGGTGACGTCGAGCGTCAGCAAAACCTTGGCAGGCTCGTCTGCGCCAACGTTGGTGCTGAAATTGACGATCGCGTCGCTTTCGCGGGCATAACCGAGAGCCGAGACGTGCTCGCTACCTTCGAAGGCTGCGAAAATCGAGCGGACCTGGTCGCTGGTGGTGTCGCTGGTGCCTGCGTCGTTGCCCGAGGTTTCATCATGCGTGACGACGTTGCCGGTCAGCGAGATCGAAACGACTGGTGCGTCGTCGGTGACGGTAACGACAAGCTTGCCGCCTATGACGATAGTATCGCCGTCGCCGTCGGTTGCCTTGATGACCGAGCCGAAGTCGATGCCGGAGATCGTCGTCGAGCCCGACTTGAGGTCATTGCCTGCACCCGGAGCGTGGTCGAGCTGGTCATACTGCTGGTACTTGAAGCTGCCGTCGCTGTTCAGCGTGATCGACAGGACCGGCCGATCGATGATCGGGGTGTAGCCGCCGCCGTTGTTATTGACGAAGCCAAGAATGGTGTTGCCGATGACGGTAAAGGAGAGTTCGCCACCCTTGGACGACAGGTGCATGTTCGCGAGTGTCGATGCCGCATCGCTCGTGAAGGAGAACGCGTTCTTCGCAGCCGAACCGTCGGCGCCAAAGGCGACGGTGGCAGCGACAGATCCACTTACCGTCGAAGCAAGGCCGAAACCGAAAAGCGCCGGCTGAGAAGAGGAACCATCGGCCGTGCCGTCTTTGGCGCTGTTGCCATGCGAGCGCAAATTAAAGATATCGCCTTCGTCGGCGGTCACGGAGACGATCGTGCCCGTCGCAACCGGAACGTCGTCGTTGACCTTGATCTCCAATGAACCGTTGGCGGTGTCGCCATCACCATCGGTGACCTGGAAGCCAATCTTGATCGACAGGTCTTCTTCGGTTGCGCTGTTGGTGCCGTGAGCCAGCGGGGCCGAAAGTTCAAAAGTATAGCTGCCGTCCGTATTGACGGTCAGCGTGAACACGGTTGCGTGGCTGACAGCGCCGGTCGCTGTCAGGGTCGTCGAGCCGTCTTCATTCGTCGTCGTTGCATAGGTCAGGTTTTCAGCAACGCCGTGACCGTTGACATCGTGGATCGCCTGCAAAGCGGCGGGCGGGGTGAATGAAATGGAGCCTACACCATCGGCGCCGGCAGTGAAGAGCACACCGGAATCACCCTTGACGTGGGTCGGGTTGCTGGCACCCTCTGCGCTATTACCAGAGAATACAGTCTGGCCTTCGTCCTGTAGCGTGGTCCCCGCGGTTACGTTGCTGGCAACCGGAACGTCGTCGTTGACCTTGATCTCCAATGAACCGTTGGCGGTATCGCCATCACCGTCGGTGACCTGGAAGCCAATGTTGATCGACAGATTTTCTTCCGTGGCACCGCTCGTACCATGAACCAGAGGCGCCGAGAGGCTGAAGTTGTAGCTGCCATCGGCGTTGACGGTGAGAACGAATACGGTTGCATGGCTTACGGCGCCCGTGGCCGTCAGGATCTTGTTGCCGTTCTGGTCAGTCGACGTGGCATAGGTGAGGCTCTCCGCAACGCCGTGGCCGTTGACCTCGTGGATTGCCTGAAGGCCTGCAGGGGGAGTGAAGGAAACAGAGCTGACTCCGTCGGCACCTGCCTTGAAGAGAGCGCCTTCACCACCGCTGGCGGAGGTCGAGTTGGTTACGCCCTCTTCCTTGTTGCCGGGAAAGACGGTCTGGCCTTCATCCTGCAGCGTGGCCGTTGAAGTAATGATGCTTGCGCTCGGCGCATCATCATTGACGCTGACCGTCAGCGAGCCACTCGACGTGTCGTTGTCGCCATCGGTGACGGTGAACCGTACGGTGAGCGAGAGGTCTTCCTCTACGCCTGTGTGCCCAGACTGGACGATCGGTGCGAGGACCTTGAATTCATAAGAGCCGTCCGCATGGACGATAAGTGTTGCAACGGTCTGACCCGTCGCAGCGCCGGTTGCCGTGAAGGTGGTATCGGTGCCGCTGACGGACGGGTCACCCCAGGAGACCGATTCCGTGTGTGCGAAACCGTCGGTGCCCTTGTAGACGGCGCTGAACGATTGCTGTTCTCCGCTGAGGACGACGCTCTTGAAGCCATCAGCACCCGGCGTGAAGAGCGAACCCGCGCCGCCGGCAACGGACGTCACGCCACCTTCGGCATCGACATTACCCGGGAAGACCGTCTGATTGTCGTCCTGCATGACAGCGTCATTCGTCGCCTCTTTCGCGACCGGAACGTCATCATTGACGGTGACAGTGAAGTCCGTGCCTACGGTATCGCCGTCTGCGTCCTTGGCGACGACGTGGAAGGAAAGATCGATCTGGGTATCCTGGGAGCTGCCTTCGGCGAGCAAGAGCACCGGGGTCTCGTCACCTTCACCGCCGGCGGGTGCCTGGGTGTGGGGATGATCGATGCTGGTCAGCAGCTGGAAGGTGTAGGAGCCGTGCGCAGAGGTCGGGTCCAGCGTGACAACGAAGACATCGGTGCGTACCGCACCCTCGCCTTCGCCGACCGTGTAGCCGGTCAGCGTGTGGCCATCTGCAGAGATTTCGTACTGGATGGCGAGGCCATGCGAAGTCAGGCCGCCAGGTGCGTTCTTGGCATCAAAGGTCAGGTCGCGATGAGCGCCGTTGTCCGCACCCCACTGAACGCCGAGGCCGACATCGCCGGTGGCAACCTTGCCATCCAGAAGGTCGTGTTCGCTGATCGTACGGTCATCGCTCGCACCACCCAGGTTGATCGACGGGCCGTCGTCACGAATGTCGATCGACGCATTGCCGGTGACGGCGTCGCCATCCTTGTCGGTGACGGTGTAGGTGAAGTTCAGGCGCAGCGCATCGCTGGCGCCGGACTGGTTGAGGTCCGGATGGTCGAGCGGGCCGTATTGGGTGAAGGTGAACGCACCGGTCGAGATGTCGGTGACTTTGAGTTCGAAGACAGTCACCGTATGGGCGTTTTCGCCTTCGCCGACGATTATCGTGCCGGTGATGGTCAGGCCGTTGACGGTCACGGTTACGGCGTGGCCATCCGAGGTCAGGCCACTGAGCGACGTGCCAGCGCTGCCGCCTTCTTCGTCGACATCGGTACCACCGGTGTAGTTGATGGCAGTGACGACGCCAAGGTCAGCGCCCGAGAGGAAGCCGAAATGGCCCTCGAGCGTATTCTTTTCGAAGTTGCCTTCGCCGTCAGAACTCTCCGTCAGCACCAGCGTGTCGGTGAAGGTGATGGTCGGCTGGTCATCGAACAGCTCCTCGTCGCCATTAGGCGTACGGTCCGGCTGCTGCGTATCAGCCAGCAATGCCGCCAGCTCGGTCGGCGTGTCGTCGCCGGGCTGGAGGCTGTCCTGGAATTCCGCACCCGAGCTCGGGGCTGCGGCCGAGGCGCTGTCGCCACCGTCTGGGCCGGCGGCGACGTTGATGTGGCTGTCGTTCAATGCGGCGATGACGGTGTCGCGCGGCAGTTCGACTTCGCCGATCAGGAAGGTCGGGACATGGGCTGCGCCGTTGATGATGACGATCTCGGTGCCATCGGGCTGGACCAGTACCAGATTGGCACCCTCGATGCGGATGTCGTCGAGCGAGACGTTGGCCGCGAGGTGGGCGACGTTGTTCTGATCCGGAACAACTTCATTCGGATTTGCCGAAGCCTGCGGAGCCGCCGGGGCGGCTTCGACGCGGTCGGTCTTCGGCGACTGTTCGCCGGCCGGTGTCTGATCTGTCGTCTGCGAGCTCTGTGCCTGGGCAAGCTCGACACGCTCGACCTCAGGAAGCTTGGCCTCTTCGCGTCCTGCAATTTCGTGAACGTCCGAGATCATCTCGTGAGAAGCGTGCTCGCCGTCGACGTTCGAATTACGCAGATCTTCGATAGACATGACTTTACCCCAATGAACAATTGAGGTGCAATCAATTACGCGGGAGGTCTAATTGCAATACTTCCTTAACCACCAAGATATAGCCGATTATGCTTCCACCCAAAAATGTTCAGGGACGGTTAACCTTGGAACGGCCTTTTGGGGTGAGAACGCTAAAATTTGAATAAAATTAAGGAAGTAGCAAGGGGTTTTCGACCCCGAAACGGTTAACGGCGGCCCGGTTTTTCAGGGGCCGCCGTTAACCTTGAAGGGCGCGATTCGGGGCTGCCCGGGGCTGCCGGACACCCTGTTTTCGGAGGTCAGCGCCGGGGCGCGGCGAGGCAGAAAAATGCGCCCTGCGGATCGATGCCGTTGACCACCCAGCTGCCGCCCGGAACCTCCATCGGACCGAAGACGATCTTGCCGCCGCCTGCGTTTACCCGCTCGACGGCGCTGTCGATCTCCGGCACGTTGAAGTAATAGGCCCAGTACGTCATCGGCACGTCGGCAGGCTTGGTCATCATGCCGCCGGTCTGTTTGCCATGCTCGGCGAAGATGCGGTAGGTGCCCATCTCGCCCATGTCGAAGTCACGGTCCTTGGTCCAGCCGAAGATCCTTTCATAGAAATCGAAGGCCTGCTGCCAGTCGCCGGACATCAATTCGTGCCAGCCGACATGGCCGGGCGTCCCCATTTCCGGCTCCCAGCCATCGTCGTTTTCCATCGGCAGCGGCGTCATGATGCAAAGCACGGCGCCGCTCGGATCGGCGACGACGGCAAAGCGGCCGACAGTCGGGATATCCTCGGGCGGGCGGCGGACGCTACCGCCATTGGCGGCAAAGTCGCGGGCGGACTGATCGACGTCATCGACGGCGACGTAACCCGTCCAGTTGGGCGGAATGCCCTTCCCCTCGAGTTCTGCCGGAAAGGTCATCATGCCGCCGACGCCGCGGCCGTTGGCCTCGAAGATCGTATAGACACCCATGTCTCCCATGGGCATTTCCTTGGTCGTCCAGCCGGTGACCGAGCCGTAAAACTTTGCGGCGGCGGCGGTATCGGGCGTCATCAGCTCGCACCAGATGAACTTGCCATGCGTATTCGAAGCCATGATCTTTCCCTTTCAAGAGTGTCGGATGTCATTTCCGTCTGGCGCCCTGATGGGACGCCGCGATCACGGCTTGCGTGCGTAGCGCGCTTCCATGAGTTGCTTCCAGCTGCCGTCGGCCTGTTTCGCCGCGGAGGCGAAGGTGCGGGTGTCGTCGTCGATGAAGGCGATCTGTTCGCGGTAATCCTGCTCGCCGCCGCCGCCCATGCAATCGGGCCCGCGTGTATAGAGGCTGAGCACCTTGCCATCGGGCGAGACTTCGCCCTCGTAGACCCACATATGGTCCATCATCGAGCCGATCCAGGTACCGACATATTTGCCCTTCGAAGGCGAGTAGCCGAGGGTCAGCACCGTCGTTGCGGCACCACTGCCGTCAGGCATCTGGCCGTTTCCTTCGGCCACGAACCAGGCGCCGTGAAGCGAGCGGACGACCTCTGTCCATTGCCCGTTTTCTTTCATGTCGTCGGACGTGACATTCCAGGTACCGACGAGCTTTTCGAGGAAACGGTGCTCCTCGAGCGCTTTTGCAGGTTCCATCATCCTTCCTCCCTCGGCTGATGTTTGCAGATCTCAGTGACAGCAGGACTGCGTCTTCGCATCCTCGTATTCGTCGTGACGCTTGACGAAGCTCATGGTGCTGTCTTCGTTGCGGCCCTTCGGCGCGTAGTCGAGGATCATCAGCGTGCCCAGCACCTCTTCGCCACCGCGGGCATAGTTCGAGTACGTGTGGAAGATCTCGCCCTTCTCGTTCTTGTAGAAGGCGCTCATGCCCGGCAGTTCGTCATTGGCGTCCTCGGGCTTCATCTCGGTGAAGTTGTAGAAGACCTTGTCCTTCTTCAGATCCTCGGGCGTGAACGAGACGTGGTAGTCGAAGTTGAAATCATTCCCGACGGAAGAGACCCAGGGGAATTTCCAGCCCATGCGCTTTTTGTAGGCTTCGATCTTGTCGACCGGCGCGCGGGAGACCGCCACCCAGGTGACGTCGTGATTGTTGAGATGCGGCAGCGTGCCGTCGATATGATCGGACAGGAAAGAGCAGCCCGGGCAGCCTGCCTCCCATTCCGGCCCCATCATGAAATGATAGATCATCAGCTGGCTGCGGCCTTCGAAGAGGTCGGCGAGCGACTTTTTGCCACCCGGCGTGTCGAAGACGTAGTTTTTATCGACCTTTACCCAGGGAAGCGCCTGGCGCTCGGCGCGCAGCGCGTCGCGCTGGCGGGTATGGGCCTTTTCCTTGGCCAGAAACGCGCGGCGGGTTTCAAGCCATTCTTCGCGGGAAACGACAGCATTCTGCATGATCGCACGCCCTCCTCCGGCGCGGCCGGCAAGGACCGGCATTTCGTTCTGCTTTGCTTGACTAAATACATTGATATCAATAGAATTAGGTCATGTCAAATTCGGTCGATATTCCCTATTCCACGACGCTGCTCGTGCGCGACACCTGCCTCTGCCTGCATGTGCAACGCGCTGCCCGGGCCTTGGCGCGGCTGTTCGACGACGCGCTTCGCCCGGTCGGTCTCACCAACGGGCAATTCTCGCTGATGATGTCGCTCAACCGGCCGGAGCCGCCGCCGATGGGACCGGTCGCCAACCTGCTCGCCATGGACCAGACGACACTGACGGCCGCGCTGAAACCGCTGCGGCGCCGTGGATGGGTAAATGTAACGCCCGGCGCCAAAGACAAGCGCTCGCGGCTGCTCAGCCTCACGGCCGAGGGGAAATCCGTGCTGGCCGCTGCCGTGCCGATCTGGCAGAGCACCCATGCCGCACTGGAAGACAAGCTGCCTGATGCCAATGGCGACGGGCTGCGCAGCATGCTGCTGGCACTTTGCTGATCAGTTTCCGATACGCGGATCGCCGCCGAAATCGGCGCGTGCAAAGCCGATGCGCTGCTTCGGGAATTCACACAGTGCCTGGACACCAGATGCCGACAGCCGGATGCGCCATGTCTGCCGTTCGGCGGGTTCGCGGGCGCTGAAGGCCTTGGCGGTCAAAAGCGCCAGATTGCGGCCATGGCGCGGATCGCGGACGGATTCATAGAGGATGGCCTCCGTATCCGCCGCGCGGGCGGCCTCGGCAAGCGCCTGGCATGCTTCGTAATTCAGCGGGTCGGTCCATATCGCCCGGTCGCGATCGAACGGCGGGAGCGTCAGGTCGAGCGCTGCGGATGTCGCGACCGGCGCTGCAAAGGCGGTGTATTCGGCGGCATTAGCGGGGAGCGGCGTGGCGGGCGAATCCGCATAGAACAGCAACCGGTAGAAGGCCATCTCCGAGAGCGCCGTCTCCACCTTCTCCGAGGCATAGAACACACCCAGCGTCCGCCCTGCCCGCCGGAAGCGCGAGCCATGCGGATAAACGGCGCCGTATCGGAATGGTGTCGCCAGCAGATAATCCAGCCCCACGCATTCCAGCGGCAGCGCCGGCTTGCTCTCTTCCAGCAGATTCTCGAGAAGCGCCTGCTCCTCCAGCGTATCGACGAGTTTCAGCGTCGAGATCTGATGCTGCGCCTCCACCAGTCGCCAGAAACGGCCGGAGACGGCGCGCAGTTCAGACGACAGCGCGGCGGGCGTCCAGATAGGCAAGGACATCGGTCAAACCTGAAATGCTGACGATCTTTTCGAGCGGGGTGGCGCCGAGCGCCGTGTTGGCATTGCGCAGCCACTGCCTGGCAACGGCCTCATCGCCGCCGGCGATGGCGTCGAGCGAGCGGAACAGGCGGACGAGAAGAATGGCGAGCTCGAAAGATTTGCTGCTGCGCTCCAGCAGGTGATCCTGCCGTTTCATGCGCGACACGGTGGCTTCCGAGACACCAAGAACGGCGGACAGCGTGCGGGCGCTGATGCCGAGGCGATCTGCGGCGTTGACCGCGGCCTTGGTGATGACGGCGGCTTCCTGGGTGGAGCGCGCTTGCGCGGGCGATGGTACGGGCATCGGATATCCTTTCCTTAGAAAGAATATAGCGATTTTATTTCAGATGAAAAGATGTGGTTTGCGCACAGGGAGGTAAACCAACTTTCCGCCCTCATCCCTGTGCATGTCACAGGGATGAGGGAACACGTAGAGGCGTTCCTCAGGCTTCCCTTCTCCCCTCGGGCAGAAGGGAAGGTCAATCAGGCAACCGTCACGGGAACTTCGGTCGAGGTGCGCATCGCGTGGCTGTAGGGGCAGACGATATGGGCAGCAGCGGCGAGCTTTTCGGCTTCAGCCTTGTCGAGGCCCGGGATGTTGACCGTCAGGGCCACTTCGATGCCGAAGCCGCCGCCGTCTTCGCGGGGGCCGATGCCGACCTTGGCGGAAACCGTCGTATCTTCAGGAATCTTGACCTTCTGCTGGCCTGCGACAAATTTCAGGGCACCCAGGAAGCAGGCCGAGTAGCCGGCTGCGAAGAGTTGCTCGGGGTTGGTGCCGGTTGCGCCGTCGCCGCCGAGTTCCTTCGGGACGGTCAGGGTGACGTCGAGAACACCGTTATCGGAAACGGCGCGGCCTGCGCGGCCACCGGTGGCGGATGCCTGGGTCGTGTAGAGGATGGGCATGTCAGTCTCCTTTGCGTTGGGGTTGCGATTTATATAATGCGCAATTAAATTGTACGCAAGTGAATTTTGCAAATTGCATTCGGAATCTGAAAAGAGGACAATCGCGCCTCGAAGGAACAGGATCATGACAGCGCGGACGGCAGAGACAATGAAAATACCGGCAGAGGAAAAGAAGCTGGAACGGCAGCTCTGTTTCGCGGTCTATTCGACGGCGCATGCCTTTACCCGCGCCTACAAGCCGATCCTCGACAAGGTCGGCCTGACCTATCCGCAATATCTCGTGATGCTGGTACTGTGGGACAAGGCCGAACTGCCGGTCAAGACGATCGGCGAAAAGCTCGACCTCGATTCCGGCACGCTCTCGCCGTTGCTGAAACGCCTGGAGCAGAACGGCCTCATCAAGCGCATCCGCGATTCCCGCGACGAGCGTCAGGTTCTGGTGTCGCTGACGCCGAAAGGCGACGCGATGCGCGGCGAGGTCGATACGATCATGGGCTCGATCGGCCAGGCGATCGGCTGCACGCTCGAGGAGATGGCGGAGATTCGCACCCTGCTACAGGGTCTGCGGTCGAATCTGAACGAGACGGATTAACGCCCCGCGGGCGGAAGGAACCCTGACATGGCGAGAGAAATTCCTCTTCCCCACCCGGGGATAGTGCTTAAGGGAGAATTCCTGGAGCCTATGGGCATCAGTGTTTATGCCGCCGCCAGGGCGACCGGCATTGCGCGCAGTGGCGTTACGGCTTGGCAAATATCTGAATGTCGATCCGAAGTGGTTCATGAACATGCAGGTGACCTTCGATCTCGTCTCGTCCAGCGAGAGCCTGACACGCGAGCTGCAGGCGATCGATCCCGTCAGATCGGCAGCATAGGGAGACCCGCGCCAATAGCGCGGGCCGGAGTGCTTTACTCAGCGGCCTGATATGCGGCCGGGACCGGAGCGCGGGAACCGCGCGGGCCGAGTGCTGCGAAGAGGACCACCAGCACCGAGAGGATGGCGACGAAGGTGACGCCTGCGGTATAGGCGTCGTAGCCCATCGACGGGGCAGCGCTGAAGATGGCGGAGGCGGCCGCGAGAACGATGCCGCCGCCGATCTGGAAGGCGGCGAAGAGCAGGCCGGAGGCGAGGCCAGACTTGTCTTCCTCGACATCCGCGAGAGCCGCGACCTGCACCGACGGGTAGGTCATAGCATAGCCGACGCCGAGCGGAATCTGCGACAGGGCGACGAGCAGCACCGGATTGACATGGCCGGCGGCCAGCACCCAGAAGATATAGCTCGATGCCTGCAGCGCGACACCCAGCGTCATCAGGCCCGTCGTGCCGCGGTTCTGGGCGATGGTTGCGAAGCGCGGTGCGAGGAACATGACGCAGACGCCACCGAAGGCGAAGCAGAAGCCCGTGACGAAAGCCGACCAGCCGAGTTCATCCTGATAATAGAGCGTGGCGATGAACTGGAAGCCGACATAGACGCCCTGGAACAGCGCCGCCAGCAGGTTGGCGTGGCTGAGCTTCGTCTTGCGGAAGATCCCGAGCGGCACCATCGGATCCTTGTGCTTGGATTCGACCACGAGAAAGAGGCCGATCAGAACCGCTGCCGCGACGAGCGAGCCCCAGGTCGGCAGGGCGTTCCAGCCTTCGGCGGCGGCATTGGTAATGCCGAAGACGAAGAGCAGCAGGCCGGGGGTGATGGTCAGTGCTCCAGCCCAGTCGAAGGACGGACGCTTGCCGCCGAGCTTGACGTCACGCGGCAGAACGTAGGGCGCAGCGATCAGGGCGAGGATGGCGACAGGCGCGCCCATGACCAGCGTCGCCCGCCAACTGATGATGGTGGCGGCACCGCCAAGCACCATGCCGAGCACGAAGCCGGTTGCCCCCGTTGACGCGAAGACGCCGAGCGCCTTGGCGCGGGCCGCACCCTCGCCGAAGACGGAGAGAAGCAGTGCGAGTGCCGCCGGCGCGGTGAAGGCGGCGGCGATGCCCTTGATCAGGCGGGCGGCGATCAGGGTCGGACCGCTGTCCACGAAGCCGCCGGCAATGCTGGCGGCCGCGAAGACGGCAAGCGACCACAGGAAGACGCGGCGGTGACCGAAGACATCGGCAACGCGCCCGCCAAGAAGCAGGAAGCCGCCATAGCCCAGCACATAGGCGCTGACGGCCCATTGCAGCGAGGTGGCAGGCATCCCGAGTTCAGCCTGGATAGCGGGCAATGCGACGCCGATGGTCGAGACGTCCATGGCATCGAGGAAATTCGCGGCGCAGAGCAGCAGCAATGCCAGCCCTGCCCCGCTTCTGGATTGGGAGAGTGTCATCGAAATCGTTCCTTTCGGCTGCCGCGGTTTGGGAGAAAGCGGCAGGGAACGAGAAAATGTACATCTCCTGATCCTATTGCAAATTGATAGTACCCATGCCAGGTATTACTGACGATGATAAATGATGCGACCCTTCGAAAGATCGACCTCAATCTGCTCGTCGCCTTCTCGGTGCTGATGCAGGAACGCAATGTCAGCCGCGCTGCCGAGCGGCTGCTGCTCGGGCAGCCGGGTCTTTCGGCAGCGTTGAAGCGGCTGCGCGAGGCGCTCGGCGATGAGCTTTTCGTGCGCGTCGGGCGCGGATTGCAGCCGACGCCGCGCGCACTTGCCATCGCGCCTGCCGTCGAGGAGGCGCTGACCTGCATCGAAAAGGCCATCCGCCCACCTGATGCCTTCGACCCGGCGCTTTACGAAGGCGAATTCCGTATCAGCATGTGCGACAATCTCGAGACCGCCTTCTTCGGACCGCTGGCCGCGCGCCTGCGGCAGCTGGCGCCGAATGCAAAACTGATCGGCGTCGCATCCGAAAAGCGCGAGGCCACACGGCTGCTCGATGACGGCGCTTTCGACTTCAGCGTTGCCGTCCACGACGAGCCCGCCTCCTGGCATGTCCGTGAACCGCTTTTCGAACAATGCTCGATGTCGATCTATGACCCGCTACAGCTGCGCCTGAGGGCGCCGCTCGGGCTCGCCGATTTCACCGGCAATCCGCATATCGTCATCTCCTACGAGAGCGGCGATACGGCGACCAATCTGGATCTCGCCCTGACGCGGATCGGCCAGAAGCGGACGATTGCCGCCAGCGTGCCGCGCTTCTCGGCGCTGCCGACCGCACTGAAGGCGATGCCGGCGATTGCCACCGTTCCGGAGGCCATTGCCCGCTGCATGGCGCAGCTGCATGGGCTGTCGATCTCGCGCCTCCCCTTCGACCTTCCGGCCGATCCCGTGACCATGCTCTACCGCCGCGTCGATCAGGCGGATGGCCGTGCCGTGTGGTTGCGCAAACTGTTCATCGAGGTCGCATCGGCAGCGCTTGAGGCATCCGGATGCACGATGAGCATCTCGAAAGCAGCGGCTTAACCACTTCTTTGCCAAGCTGGGTTAAATGGCCGTTCACGAAATGTGTTTGGCATAATCGGTAACGTGAGGTACAAAGTCTCGCCGAGTGATTTGGGGCTGGACCGAAAAAACTGGGAGGCACTGCCGTTGAGGGGCAAAACCATCTCCGCGATTTTCATCGCAGGACTGGCCGTCACGGGTTGCAGCACGGCCAACGAGCCGGATGCGCTCGATGCCAAAGCGACGCCAAAGGCGAAGACCGTTGCCGCCACTCCAGGCAAGGTCACCTATAATTACACCGCCAAGGACCGCGAGTGCCTGAAGCGCGCGATGTATTTCGAGTCCGAGCATTCGGATCGCAACGGCTATCTCGCCGTCGGCACCGTTGTTATGAACCGGCTGACTTCGCAGGCCTATTCCGATTCCATCTGCGGCGTCGTCGGACAGAAGAAGCAGTTCGCACCCGGCGTCCTCACCCGAACGGTCGAGCCGGTTGCCGAACCACAGCTCGATGCTGCCGCAGATGACATCCTGCGCGGCGCCCGCCATCCGGGCGTCAAGGAAGCGATGTTCTTCCACACCGAAGGCCTGAAATTCCCCTACGGCAACATGCACTACGTGACAGCTGCCGGCGGCAACGTCTTCTACGAGAAGCGCGGCCGAGACGGCGAATTGCAGACGCCCGCCCCGATGCCGTCCTATGAAGTGGCGATGAATTACGTCGCGAACGACCAGCGCTCCGGCGCCGTCCAGTTCGCCGGCGTCGAACAGTATACAGCGGCACCGCAGCCTGCCCCTGCAGCCCCGGCCGTCAGCGCGCCGCAGCCATCCTCGACACAGGTCGCCTATACGCAGGTTGCTTCCGCCGATCCGGATTCACCGGCGCCGTTCGAAATCCTGCTGCCGGAAACCGGCCCTGTCCCGGCCGCGATGCCGGGCGAGGCCGCACCCGCCCTGGCCGTCCAGCCCGCCTCCACAGGGTCGCTGCCGCAGGCATCGCAGATGCAGATGCAATTCCAGGCACAGCCGGCGCCCCAGACCCTGCAGCCACCATCGCTGCAGCCCGCGGCCGATGTGCTGACCCCGCCAACCCGCGTCGTCCTGCCGACGCCGCGGCCAGCCTACAACAGCGCATCGCTCAATCTCGGCCCGTTGCGCTCGGGTGGTTGAGGTGAACGATTGAAAAAGCTCCCGTTTTGGGAGCTTTTTTGTAGGCGCGGCGTCATCAGACCACCCTCATTCCTGTGCTCGTCACAGAACTCCGGTGCGCCACAGTCATGGGGCGTGGGAGACTCTCCATGGGAAACGGGGATCATTCACCGCGCAGACGCGCGGTGGCTGGATTCCTTTGACAAGCACAGGAATGAGGGAACGTTGGAGAGTATTCCAAACGAAAAAGGCACCCCGCTGGGGGTACCTTTGTTGTATCGGCCATGTTTTTTGGCGTTTGCAGCCCTCGATCCCTAGGACCGATTGCCGCTTGCGCAACCCGCCTCAGCATTACTGCCAGACGACGATCGGGCTCTTCTGGGGAACGCGGTCGTAGAGGTCGATGATGTCCTGGTTCAGCAGGCGGACGCAGCCGGACGAAACGGCCTTGCCGATCGAACGCCAGTCGGGATTGCCGTGCAGGCGGTAGAGCGAATCTTCGCCATTGGAGAAGATGTAGAGCGCGCGGGCGCCGAGCGGGTTCTTGAGGCCGGGCTCCATGCCGCCATTGGCGATCGAATATTTGGTGAGCTCCGGCTGGCGGGCGACCATCTCATTCGGTGGCTTCCAGCGCGGCCATTTCTGCTTCCACTGGATGACGCCGTTGCCGGACCAGGCAAAGCCCTCGCGGCCGATACCGACGCCGTAGCGCATCGCCGTGCCGCCCGGCTGGACGACGTAGAGGAAGCGCGAGGGCGTATCGACGACGATCGTGCCCGGCGCCTGGCCGGTTGGGTCGATGACCTGCTGGCGGTAGAAGCGCGGATCGATCTGCTTGTAGGGCACCGGCGGGATCAGGAAGCCACCGTCTTCGATCGGGCCATACATGACTTCCAGTTCGGCATCGGTGGGAGCCGGCGTCGTCTGGAAGAGCCTGGGAACGCGGAAGGCGACGGGCTGAACGCCCGGAGCGCTGGATGTGGATGCGCAGCCGGCGAGCGCGGAGGCCGCGGTCAATGCCGAGAAAGACAGAAAGCTGCGGCGGGAAATGGGGTTTTCGAAGCTCATGGCCTGGGAGGGACTTCCTTCTGACGCGGAACCGGCCCGTAACGGCAGGCCGGTCCCCGTTTGATTCATTCGACGCAATGAACGTCTCTCAGAAATCTATCGGCCCCAGCTAAATAAACCATAGCTTCACGAAGTCTTGTCCAGCAGTGAGCGCACGATATCGGTGGCGCTGTTGCGCTGCTACATCACAACGATCTCAGCCTTGGCGGAAACCCGGTCGTAGAGATCGACGACATCCTGGTTCAGCATGCGCACACAGCCCGACGAGGTGGCCTTGCCGATGGACTGCCATTCGGGCGTGCCGTGGATACGGTAGAGCGTATCCTTGCCATCATGGAAGATATACATGGCGCGGGCGCCGAGCGGATTGCCGAGGCCGGGGTTCATGCCGCCATTCTCGGCGGAGAAGGAGCGCACGTCGGGCTGGCGCTGGACCATTTCATCCGGCGGCGTCCAGCGCGGCCATTTCTGCTTCCACTGGATCACGCCACGGCCCGACCAGGCATAGCCCTCGCGGCCGAGACCGACGCCGTAGCGCATGGCCTTGCCATTGGGCTCGATGAGATAGAGGTGCTTGGTCCGGGTATCGACGACGATGGTCCCGGGCTTTTCGTTGCTCGGATAATCGACTTCCTGGCGCAGGTACTCGGAACTGACGCGGCTGACGGGAATTGCCGGCAGCCGGAAATCGCCATCCTGCTTTTCGGCATACATCGCGACGCTGACCGGATTGCTGACCGGCAGGCCGTAGGTGCGGCTGGATGCAGCACTTGGGATACCGTAGGTGACGCCCGGATCGGTGGCGCCCAGGGTGCGGCCTGGGATGCCGTAACTCTGGTTGTAGATCGTCGCCGGAACGCCGGGCCTCTGCGGCACCGGCGCATCGATCGGGCGGACGCGATTGGGATTGGTGCCCGGCTGATAGAAGACCGGCGCGGTCTCCTGGACGAAACGGGCAGGATCGGTGGCGCCGGTATCGGGGATCAGCACGTTGCAGCCGGCAAGAGACATTGCAGCAACAGCAAGCCCGGCAAGAGGGAGCACCCGGCGCAAGAATTCCATAAATCCACCCTTATCGAAATCGGCAGAGAAACATATCTGCCGGGAGGATGGCATTTGCGGCTGGCGTGAAGCTGGTGTCGGGGTGCCCTTACGCCGCCACGCCCTGGAAGAAATGGATGCTCTGGGCGATCTCGGCGGGGAGTGCGGATGTGTGGTTTCCGGCCACGGTATCGGTTTCAATGCGGATACCGGCGCGGCGGGCGCGGCGGGCGAGCAGGTCGGCGCGGTCGTTGAAGTGGTCTTCCTCGGTGCCGTGCATGACGCGCAGCGGGCATTTGAAGCTTTCGGCATAGCAGAGCGCCGTGCGAACCTCGAATTCGCGTTCGTTGCTGTCGTCGAAGCGGATGTCCTGCGGGTAGCGGTTGAAGAAACGGAAGGCGTCCGGATTGCCCGAAATGGGGGCTGCGGCGCGGAACTTGTGGGTGGACATCGAAGCCAGCATGGTCAGCGTGCCGCCGATGCTGTGGCCGGCGATAAAGAGGCGATTCTGATCGACACCCGGCAGATGCGCCATGCGATCGGCGGCGGCGAGCACGTCGTCCACCTCGTCGTAGAAGCCGGAGAAATTGCCCATCTGGCCGTTTTCACCGCGCACCGAGGGCATCATCACCACGAAACCGGCATCCATATAGGGCTTCATCAGGTTCCAGTGGCCCATGCCCATGGCATTGCCGCCGTGGAGGAAGAGCACGGCCGGTTTCGGCTGGCGGGTGCGCTTGTACTTGCTGACCCACGCGACGAGCTCAAGTTCGCTGCCGGCGCCCGAGCGGTAGAAGATCTGATCGCCATCTGCGGGGGCAACGAGGTTTTCGTATTTGTCCGGGGCCGGTCCCTTCTGCAGCAGCTTGGTGCGGAAATGGGTGCGGACCTTGGCGTAGTCGTGCGCAATCAGCTTCGGTTTCAGGGGAACATCGAAAGCGCGGGCCATCCCCGGCAGCAGCAGGCTTCCAGCAAGACCCGCAAGAACCGAGCGGCGCTGACGGAAGAAGGCATTCTGGTCATCGGTCATTGTTCAGCACTCTATGTACCCGGCTCGCAAAATGTGCCTGCAAATGCCATGACAACCAATACACATTGTGTTGAAAATGTGACCCTGCGGCATTTTGCGCAGGCGCGTCATTCCGCCGCCTTGGCGTCGATCATGGCGACCAGCGTTTCCAGCCGGTCGGCCTCGTAGCTCGGCTTGTCCGGACGCAGGCGCGAAATACGCGGGAAGCGCATGGCGACGCCGGATTTGTGGCGGGTCGAGCGGTTGATGCCCTCGAAGGCGACCTCGACGACGAAGCCGAATTCCTTGTCGGCGCGCACGGCGCGAACCGGCCCGAAACGTTCGGTCGTGTTGTTGCGCACGAACTTGTCGAGCACTTCGAGTTCCTGATCGGTGAAGCCGAAATAGGCCTTGCCGACCGGCACCAGCTGTTCCCCGTCCGGCATCTCGGCCCAGACGCCGAAGGTGAAATCGGAATAATAGCTGGAGCGCTTGCCGTGGCCACGCTGCGCATACATGAGCACGGCATCGACATTGTAGGGATTGCGTTTCCACTTGAACCAGGGGCCCTTCATGCGGCCAGCCTGGTAGATACTGTCGCGGCGCTTGATCATCACGCCTTCGATGACGGGATCGGGCGGCGCCGAGCGCAACTCGTCGAGCTCGTCCCAGGTCGTGAAATCAACCAGCGGCGAGAGGTCAAACCGGTCGTGGGGGGCCTGCTCGATGATCTCCGAGAGGCGGTCGCGGCGCTCGGTGTAGACAGTACCGCGGACATCCTCCTCGCCATCGAAGAGCAGGTCATAGGCGCGGATGAAGGCCGGGTATTCTTCCAGCATCTTGCCAGAGACGGTCTTGCGGTTCAGCCGCTGCTGCAGGTCGGAGAAGGTGCGGGTCGGATTGTTGGAACGCGCCGTGCCGCCGACCAGGAGCTCGCCATCAACGACGCCGTTGAAGCTGATCGCGTCCAGAATATCGGGAAAGGCGCCGGAAATATCGTCGCCGGAGCGCGAATAGATCTTTCGCGTGTCGCCGGCACGCGACAGCTGGACGCGGATACCGTCCCATTTCCATTCTGCGGCATAATCCTTGGGGTCGAGATTGGCGAGGTCTCCCTCCTCGACGGGATTGGCCAGCATGACGGAATGGAAGATCGCCGGCGTTGCCAGGATCGGCTTGCCGCCCTTGCCTTCCAGCCATTCGAAGAGCGATTCGTAGGGCGGCTCGAGGCCGTGCCAGAGCGTCTCGATCTCGGTGACGTCCTTTGCCCCGAGTTCGGCGAGCGCATGTTTGGCGAGACGGGCGGAGACGCCGATGCGCAGCGCGCCGGTGGCGAGCTTGATGAAGGCGAAGCGGCCGGAGGAATCCAGCCGGTCGAGGAGATCGCGGACATAGCTGCGGACTTCGGTGCGGCCGAGCGCATTCATCTGGCTGATGACTTCGCCGAGATGAGGCTGGGCGAGCGCGGAGCGTTCGATGTCCTTTTCGTTGTCCCAGACGAGAGAAATGGTTTCGGCGAGATCGCCGACATAGTCGTAGGAATAGCGGAACAGCACCTCGTCCATGCGCTCCAGCACCAGTTCGCGGAGCATGGCGGGCTTGACGTTGCGAACCTCCAGCGTGCCGGCGATGGCGGCGAGACCGTAGCCTCGGTCGGGGTCCGGAGTGTCGCGAAAATAGTCGGTGAGGAGTTTGAGCTTGCCGTTGCGGCTGGGCGTGAGGACCAGGCGGTCGAGGAGATCGGCGAAGGGTTTCATGGGTGGGCCTCGCCGGCGTTGCGGGTGTGGTACCCCCCTCTGCCCTGCCGGGCATCTCCCCCACAAGGGGGGAGATCGACTCGTGGTAACGGCCTCGCAAAGCAATTGGGGTTCGAGCGAGCGGCTGCGCCCAGCCAATCTCCCCACCTGTGGGGGAGATGCCCGGCAGGGCAGAGGGGGGTAACCACGAGCACCATCAATCCCCCTCATCCTCATAGCCCACCAGATGCAACGGCCGGGCCTTGACGCCCTGCAGCTCGCACCAGCGCACCAGCGCCTCCTCGCGCCCATGCGTCACCCAGACTTCCGCAGGGTGCAGCTCTGTGATCGTTTCGGTCAGTTCCGGCCAGTCGCAATGGTCGGAAATGACGAGCGGCAGTTCGACGCCGTTCTGCTTGGCGCGCTGGCGCACCATCATCCAGCCCGACGCGAAGGCAGGAAGCGGTTCGTGGAAGCGGCGGGCCCAGCGGTCGGCGAAGGCCGAGGACGGGCCGACGACGATGGCGCCCTTGAAGGCGGACTTGTCGCGGCCCTCGACGGTGGCGGGCTGGAGATCACCGAGGTCGATCCCCTGCCCCTGATAATAATCGCAGAGCCGCTCCATGGCGCCGTGGATATAGATCGGCTGGTCGTAGCCGGCATCGCGCAACAGGCGGATGACGCGCTGCGCCTTGCCGAGCGCATAGGCGCCGATCAGATGGGTGCGTTCCGGAAACTGGCGAAGCGAGGCGAAGACCTTGCGGATCTCATCCATGGGGTCGGGATGGTGGAAAACGGGAAGACCGAAGGTCGCCTCGGTGATGAAGACGTCGCATGGCACCGGCTCGTAGGGGGCGCAGGTCGGGTCCGGACGGCGCTTGTAGTCACCGGAGGCAACGATGCGAGTGCCGTTCTTCTCGACGGCGATCTGCGCCGAGCCGAGCACATGCCCGGCCGGATGGAAGCTGACCTTGACACCGTTGACATCGATCTCCTCACCGAAGGCGGCGGCCTGTTCACTGCCGGCGAAATCGTCGCCGTAGCGCAGCCGCATGATATCGAGCGTCTGGCGCGTCGCCAGCACATGGCGGTGGCCGGGCCGGGCGTGATCGGAATGTCCGTGGGTGACGAGCGCCCGATCGACCGGCCGGACCGGATCGATATAGAACCCGCCCTCCGGGCAGAAAAGGCCTTCGGGGGCCGGATACAGCAAGGCGTCGGGTCGCATCATCCACTTGAAGATAGCGGGAATGATGCGAAGAGCCAGAGGCAGGCAGAAATTGGCCGGATGCCGCCTATTTCAAGAGCTTCACCACCTCATCGACAGGCAGCGGCTTGGCAAACCTGTAGCCCTGGGCCTCCTCGCACTTCGCCCAGCGCAAGAATTCCAGCTGGGCGTCGCTTTCGACACCTTCGGCGACAACCGTGAGCTTCAGGGTCTTGGCGAGCGAGATGACGGCGGAGGCGATGGCGACGGCGGTCTTATCGGCCGGGAGCGCTTCCACCAGCGAGCGGTCCATCTTCAGGCGATCGAAGGGGAAGGTCTTCAGGGCCGCGAGGCTGGAATAGCCGGAGCCGAAATCGTCGATCGACAGGCGTACGCCGAGCCGGTGCAGGCGCGCCATGATGCCGAGCGCCTTGTCGACATCCTGCATGACGGTGCTCTCCGTCAGCTCGAGTTCCAGCCAGCGCGGATCGAGGCGGTGGCGCTCCAGCGCTTCATGGACATGGCAGGCAAAATCGGGATCGGCGAACTGCCTGGCCGAAACGTTGACGGCGACGGTGACCGGGTTCAACCCCTGATCCTGCCAGTCGCGGGCCTGGCGGCAAGCCTCGTTCAGAACCCAGAGACCAAGCTGGATGATCAGCCCGGTTTCTTCGGCGACCGGGATGAAATTGCCGGGCGGCACCAAGCCGCGCTGCGGATGCTGCCAGCGCACCAGCGCCTCCAGTCCGGCGGTTCGGCCGGAGGCGACCTCGACCTGCAGCTGATAATGCAGGCGCAGCTGATCGCCGACGATCGCCTGGCGCAGCTCCTCTTCTTCGCTGAGCGGAATATCGACGGCGTTTTCACCGTCGCCGCTATGATATTGCAGCGTGTTGCGGCCGAGTTCCTTGGCGCGGTACATCGCCTGATCGGCATTGGCGAGCAGCTCTTCCGGCGTACTGCCGCCTGAGGGAAAGGCCGCGACACCGATGCTGCTGGTGATCAGCAACTCCTCGCCATCCAGCGATACCGGCCGGGTGATCGCCTTCTGCAGCTCCCGAAGGCGGCGCAGGATACCGGCGTCGTGGCTGGACTGGTGAACGAGCACGACGAGAAATTCATCGCCGCCGAGGCGGACGACCATGTCGGAGGCGCGGACGCAATTGGCCATGCGCGCGGCCAGCTCCTTCAGCACCTCGTCGCCTGCGGCATGGCCGCGGCTGTCGTTGATGTCCTTGAAATTATCGAGGTCGATATAGGCGACGGTGACCTTGCGGTTGTTGCGCCCGGCCTGAAACAGCGTCTTGGCCATGCGCTCCTTCAGGAAGGCACGGTTCGGCAGGCCGGTCAGATCGTCGTGATGGGCCATGAAATAGATGCGTTCGTCGCCGCGCTTGCGCTCGATGGCGATGCCGGCGATGTGGGTGGCGAGCGCCACCATCTCCATCTCGTGGGCGGTCGGCTCGCGGACGGTGTTCGAATAGAGCGCGAAGGTGCCGAGCACATTGTTCTGAGAGGTCAGAACCGGCGCCGACCAGCAGGAACGGAGGCCGAATTCGGCGGCCACGCCACGGAAATCCTCCCAGAGCGGATCAATGGTCACATCGGACACGATGACCGGCTTGCCGCGCCAGGCGGCCGTGCCGCAGGAGCCGACCTTGGGGCCGATTGGCGTGCCGTCGATCAGCCGGCTGTAGGCGCCGGGCATGCTGGGTGCAGCACCGTGCAGGAGACGCGTACCGTCACGATCGAGAAGCAGGATCGAGCCGGCAATCCCGTCAAGCTCCGCCTCGACCAGCAGCACCAGCGCTTCCAGGATCATTTCAAGTGGCTCGTTGCGGGCGATCATTTCCAGGAGCGCCGACTGGCCGCGGCGGAGGTCTTCCTGGCGCTTGCGCTCGGTAATATCGCGCGACACGCCGATCAGGCCGACGACCTCGCCGCGGTCGTTGCGCAGCGGGATCTTCGAGGTCAGGCGGCACATGGGCTTGCCGCCGGCCACGGGAATGATTTCCTCCATGTCCAGTGCCGGAACGCCTGTCGACATGATCTCCTGCTCGACATCGAAGTATTTGCGGGCGAGATCGAAATCGAAGAGATCGAAGTCGCGCTTGCCGGCGATGTCGGCGGCATTGTCGAAATTGTGGCTGCGGGCAACGACGGCATTGGCAAAGACGAAACGGCTGTCGCGATCCTTGACGTAGAGAAAATCGGGGAGCTCGTGGACGATCGCCTTGAGACGCAGGTTCTCGATGCCATCGGAGTGATGGCGGGCGTTGGCGGCCATCATGGTTTCCGTTGCAGCGACCAGGCGCCTTGTCTCTTCTGCCAGCTCGCCGTCAGACTGCCATTGCGTGGCACTCATTTCATTCATGACGACACTCCGGCCGGCCTCGCGCCGGTGCGCTTGAAAAGTGACAATTGAAACTATGGGCAAGCTAACCGGGATTTCCTTCGGCTTGCTTAAATGGAAAGGTGAACGGCCGCCAAATAATTACCCGCAAGAGTTTGGCATTCGGCGCCCCGGTTACTACAGCGCAAGGTTTTTGTGCCAAAAGCAGGCATGCGCCAATGCGCCGATATCTGTTTCAGGGGCAACGCGCGAAAGGTCTGACATGTACAACCGCCGGGCTATACTTGGGCTCTTCGTATCGAGCCTTGCCCTGATTTCCGCAAGCCGCGCCTCGGCGGTCAGCAAGGCACCAGCGCTGCGCGGCGCGCTCGACGCTTCAAGCCTGCCGAAGGGCAGCCTGCAGGCGATGATCGATGAAGCGGCGAGAAGCGACACACCGCTCTACCTGCCGCCCGGCACCTACAAGGCGGCAAACCTGGAGCTCCCCGACGGGACGCGGATAGCCGGCGTATCCGGCGCCTCACGCATCCTGCACCGGGGATCGGTGAATTCAGCCGCGGGTGCCGCGCGCATCGAACTGTCAGGCATCGTCATCGAGAGCGACGGCGGCACCAGCGGCGAGCTGAACGGCGGGATGATGCAGCTCACCGGGATCAGCGCGCTCTCGATCGACAATTGCGAATTCCGCGGCGGGGCCAAGCATGGCCTGAGACTGGAAGGCTGCGCCGGGCGGGTCGAGCGCTCGCGCTTTTCCGGCGCCGGGCAGGCAGGCATTTTCGCGGTCAATTCGACGGGGCTGACCATCGACGGCAATGCCGTCAGCGATTGCGGCAATGGCGGCATTCTCGTGCACCGATACGACAAGGGCGAGGACAACAGCGTGGTGACGGGCAACCGGATCAGCCGCATCCGCGCCGATGACGGCGGAACCGGCGAGAACGGCAACGGCATCAACGTGTTCCGGGCCGGCGGGGTGATGATCACCAACAACCACATTTCCGACTGCGCCTTCACCGCGGTCCGCGCCAATTCCGGCGACAACGTGCAGATCAGCAACAACCAGTGCCTGCGCTCCGGCGAGACGGCCATCTACGTCGAATTCGCGTTTCAGGGCGCCGTCGTGTCCGGCAATCTCGTCGATGGCGCGGCGAACGGCATCTCGATCGCCAATTTCAACGAGGGCGGCAGGCTGGTCAGCGTCACCGGCAACGTGGTGCGCAACCTGACGCTCAAGGGTCCCTATAAGCCCGACGTCGCTTTCGGCACCGGCATCGCCGCCGAGGCGGATACGGTCATCTCGGGCAACGTCATCGAGGGCGCGCCCTATTGGGCCCTGCAGCTCGGCTGGGGACCATATCTGCGCAATCTGGTGGTCACCGGAAACGTCATCCGGCAATCGGCCGTTGGCTGCGCGGTGTCGGTAGCGGATGGTGCGGGAACGGCGGTGATCGCCGACAACATCTTCGAAGCCATGAAAGACGGGGCGGTGTTCGGTTATGCCGGGGAAAAGAAGGTTTCGGGCGATCTGACGAAATCAGGCGGCAGCGCCTATCCGCATCTCACGGTCGAGCGCAATCGCGTCCTCTGACATCGATCACAAACTTTCATCGATTCATCAGGGACACTCCCTTCCCCGCGCGCCGGGGCAACCGTAGTTTCGCGGCAGCAAATCAGGGGACATCGACATGCTGAAGATCTACGGCGTTTACCGCTCCCGCGCATCGCGCGTCTATTGGATGGCCGAGGAGCTCGGCATTCCATTCGAATACATCCCGGTGCTGCAGTCCTACATGCTTGCCGACCCGGCAGCGGCGGGCGCACCGCTGAACACGCGCTCGCCAGAATTTCTCGCCATCAATCCGATGGCACTGATCCCGAGCATCAAGGACGGCGATCTTGTCATGCACGAGTCGCTGGCGATCACGGAATATCTCGCCAAGAAGCATGGCGGCCCGCTGGCGCCGAAGACGCTGGAGGAAGATGCGCTGATCAACATGTGGACCATCTGGGCCGCATCCGAGGTCGAGGTGCAAACCTTCCAGCTCGTCAAGACCTATGACAATGCGCTGGAGAAAACCGAAGGCGGCAAGTCGGTGATCGCGGTCGCATCACGCCAGCTGAAGCGGCCGCTCGACGTGCTCGAACTGCATCTTACCGGGCGGGAATGGATTGCGGCTGATCGCTTCACGGCCGCTGACCTCAACGTCGCCGAAGTGCTGCGCTATGCGCAAAGCGAGCAGGCGCTCTTCGATGCGCGCCCCAATATCGACGCCTGGATCAAGCGCTGCCAGTCGCGGCCGGCCTACCTGAAGATGCAGGCCGGGCGCACCAACGAGCCTGTCTGATCAGGCAAACAGCGCCAGTGTTTCCCGCATTTCAGAGCGGATCCAATCCTTGAAGGCGCGAACCTTTTTCGGTTCGCGCGTTCCTTCCGCAGTGATGAAATAGTGGCCGAAGCCGGTCCTGGCGCGAATGCCGAACGGGGCGACCAGCTGCCCGGCCTGCAGCGAATAGCCCGCCAGCGTTTGCCAGGCGAGCATGACGCCCTGCCCGGCCATGGCGGCATCGAGGCAGAGCGAGGCGTCGTTGAAGACGTGGCGCGTCGTCAGTGTCGAGCCAGAGAGACCCGCTTCACGCATCCAGACTTCCCAGGAGAACATCGCCTTGCCGTCGATGATGGCCGGAAGCTCCAGGATATCGCGCGGCTCACGAAGGCCTTCGGCAATGCGTGGCGCGCAGACCGGAAACACCTCCTGCTCCAGCAGCAATTCGGCCCTGACGCCCGGCCACTGGCCATTGCCGACGCGGATACCGAGATCGACATCCGAGGCCGCCGGATTGACGAGCTTGGTCGTGGCGTCGATCCGCAGGTTGATATCGGGGAACTGTTCGGCGAAGCGATCGATGCGGTAGACCAGCCATCGCGCCGCAAAGACCGGCGCCACCGAAATGGTCAGCGTCGTTTCGTCCGTCTTCTGCGCCATCGACACGGCTTCGGAGAGGCGCGCCAGGCCTTCGCTCAGCGCCGCCAGCACTGGTGCACCGGCCTCTGTCACCACCATGCCCTTCGGCGTGCGCTCGAAGATCAACTGATCCAGCTGCGCCTCGGCCTTGATCACCTGCTGGCTGACGGCACCAACGGAGACACCGAGCTCATCGGCCGCCAGCTGTAGCGAGCCGAGACGGCCAGCTGCCTCCAGCGCGCGCAGGCCATTCAGATGAACGGAGTTTAGGTTTCGCATATAGTTTTTCTATAGCGAACTGCGGGTAAACTCAATTGAAATGAGGACAGCTGAGGCCGATACTCGGGGCATAACTTCTACCGGACTTCAACATAAGCAGTGCCTCCCAAGCATGCTATCGTGAGAAGCCGGCAATAGAGAAAGTGAGGCAAGCCATGTCATTGCTGAAGTTTTTCTGGAGCGAAAGAGACTCCAAGCACGAACGGGAGATCAACGAGCCGGCCGCCGATCGCGCGATTGCCGCGATGTCTCAGCGCGAACTCGCCGATCTCCCGTCAACCTTCCCGGCGCCGCGGCCGACACGCTACGAGCTGCCACGGCTTTCAAGGTGTGCGTGAGTTTTGGCTGCAGTTGTGGCATTAGGAAGGGAGGAGCGTGTGCCCCATCTAGTGCTTCAGGCAATCTGACGGGCTCCGGGCACGGTGACCCGCGGATAGGGAGCAGCCATGACGGCCGACACAATGGACAGCCTCTTTAACCGCCTGATCCGGCTTGCGGCCGAAGCGGGATTGCCGGGCGTGGAAGAAAGCACGTCCTTTGGTAACCCTGCCCTCAAGGTCGCGGGCAAGGCCTTCGTTTCGGTGAAGAACAACGAGACCCTGGTGCTGTCGATAGCCATTCCCGACAAGGAGCACCTGATCGAGATGGCGCCGGAGATCTATTTCCAGACGGACCATTACAAGGGATGGCCGTCGCTGCCGGTACGCGCCGCCAATATCGGCGACGGCGAATTGCGGCAGCGGCTGATCAATGCCTGGCTGTTCCGGGCACCGAAGAGGCTCGCTGCCACCTTCAGCCGTCAGACCTGATCGGCAGCCAGCGCCGCCCTGACCGCCGGACGCTCCAGCATCCGCGCATGATGAGCGGAGACCTTGGGGAACCGTGCCATGTCCACACCGTCGCCGGGCAGCCAACTGGCCATGGTGAAGAGATAGGGATCGGCCACGCTATATTGCCCGCCCATCACCCAAGGGCCCTCGAGCATCTTGTCTTCGATCATCTGGAAGCTCTCGGCCATGGTCTGTGGCACCTTGGCGGCCATGGCCGCAATGGCGGCGGGATCATCGGCCCAGCGGCTGCCGCGGCGGCTATGCGCATGGTTCACGTGCACGGTCGAAGCGATATAGCTGTTGAAGGCCTGCATGCGGGCGAATTCGAAGGGATCGTCAACAGGCGCCAACTTTGCCTGCGGCGCGATTTGGGCGATATATGCAAGGATGGCAACGCCTTCGGTCAGCACGCCGCGATCGGTGACCAGTGCTGGAACCCGGCCCTTCGGATTGATCTTCAGGTACTCAGGCGAGCGCTGCTCGCTGTCCTTGAGGCTGAGCTTTCTCGGCTCATAGGCAAGGCCCGCTTCTTCCAGCGCAATCAGCGTTGCCAGCGCGCAGGTACCCTGGCCGAAATAGAATGTCAGCATGGTGATCTCCCTTTTGGGGAGATGATATATCGCGGCGGCGCGGGGGCAGCCATGGGGAAATTGGACGCATTTGAAATGCGCCCCTCAGCCCATCCTTGTCGCTGGGATGAGGGGCGACCGGGTCACGCCGCCGCAGCGCAGCCCGGCACATCCTCGAGCCGGTGCCAGACGGGAATGCCCCGCTCCCGGGCAATCCGTACGTCGTTATCGGCGCCCTTGGATGCACCGGGAAGGCGCAGCACGCCCTCGCAAAGCTCCAGCAGACGGTGGGCGACGGGATAGAAGATTTCTTCGTGCAGGGCATCGCCGATCACCTTGCCGCCCGCGGCGTTCCAGACCGGTAGCGCCACCCATTCGCCAATCATCGGCACATGGCCCGCCTTGAACAGGGCATAGGACGGCGCTTCCAATGCCTTCAGGTTCGCCGCCATTTTCACCGGGTCGTCACCCGTTCCCGACCGGTAGGGACCGGCAATCAAAATCAACATGACCAAACTCCACAACTCCCGGCGTCATGCACGGGATTTCACGATAATGCGCGAAATCGCTTGCATGTCGAGTCGTAACCGGCATTATCGCGGAGTTTTGTAAATTTTCGTGCAGGACAATGCTGACCACACAACGCAAATCCCTGATCCTCGATATCCTGCGCCGGGACGGCCAGGTGATTGCCAAGCGCGTTGCCGAGGAGTTCTCGCTGTCCGAGGACACGATCCGCCGTGACCTTAGGGAGATGGCGGGCGAAGGATTGCTGAGGCGGGTGCATGGCGGAGCGCTGCCGGTTTCGCCCGATCTGCCTGATCTTTCCACCCGGCGCGCGGTCGCGTCCGAGACCAAGCAGCGGCTCGGCGCTTTTGCGGCTGCGATGGTGAAGGCCGGGCAGATGATCTTTCTCGACGGCGGCACGACGACGGCGGAGATAGCCAGGCGGCTGCCGCGCGACATCGCCTTCACGGTCGCGACCCACAGCCCGACGATCGCCGCCGAGCTGGAGCATCACCCGACGGCCGAGGTGATCCTGACCGGCGGGCGGCTTTACAAGCATTCGATGGTGGCAACGGGGGCAGCCGCGATGAGTGCGATCGCGCAGCTCCGGCCCGACATCTTCTTTCTCGGGGTTACCGCCGCCCATCCCGTGCACGGCCTGTCGACCGGCGATTTCGAGGAGGCGGCGATCAAGCGGCATATCGCCCGCTGTTCGGTGGAGACCTATGTGATGCTGACGGAAGACAAGCTCGACCGCGCCTCGCCCTGTCCTGTGCTCGACATCGTCGATATCTCCGGAATGGTCATCCCCGAAGGGATCGGCGAGGAGCGGCTGGCGCCCTACCGCGCGCTCAACGGCGCGATCCTCGAAGTGTGAACGGCTCCAGCAAGCGCTCGCGCAGGACCGCCGCATCCTGCGGCAGCAGCGTCGCGCCAAGCCCGGCAGCGAACATCGCCAGCACCGCGTAGGCAGGGACCATGCTACCGGTGCCGAGATCAAGCACCGCTTCCAGCGGCGCCTGCGCCCCGGCGAGCGTCTCAGCGAGCCAGGGCATGCCGATGAAGCGGGCGGGCGCGGCGCCGAAGCCCGGCGTTTCGGCGAAAGCAGTCAGCGTGCCATAGGCGGCGCAGAACCAGAGAAGCCCGCGCAGCCACCGCCATTCGCCGAACGGAACGGTGCGCCCCTCCTCGAAAGGGATCGCCAGATAGGCGC
Organism: Rhizobium sp. 01L410; assembly: GCF_056400165.1. Classification (NCBI taxonomy): domain Bacteria; kingdom Pseudomonadati; phylum Pseudomonadota; class Alphaproteobacteria; order Hyphomicrobiales; family Rhizobiaceae; genus Rhizobium; species Rhizobium sp. 01L410. The sequence goes on along the minus strand of NZ_JBFTST010000006.1, from coordinate 341,225 downwards.
AGAGCACATTGATGAACAGGAAGGCGGCAGGCAGGCTTTCCGCCACCATTTCCGGCCGCAGCTGGCCGGTCCAGCCGGCAGCAAGGATTCCGGGAAAGGCCGTCGAGGCATAGAACCAAACGAGTGCCGCTGCGGCCCAACCCCATCCGCAGCGCAGATATCGCAGCCGTCCCACGGTGCAGATCACCATGATCAGGCTCGCCAGGCCCATGCCGGCAGGTTTCATGGCGCCCGACATGCTGACGACGATCGGTCCGCAGGAGCCCGCGACTTCAGCGCAACCGGAGACGGCGACGACGATCCAGGTGACGTAATCGAAGCACATGGAAAAGAACAGGAAGATCGCCACGGCGATCAGCATCCACCAGATATAGCGGCCTGCAAACATATCCTGCCCTCATGGCATCGAGATCGAAACCCCACGTTTCGAAAGCCGCGCCATTGTAGGACAAATCCCGGCGGCCGCACGCGCCGTCGCCGGAATTGGTTTAATCCATATTAGTATTTGCTGATTTTTGTAGGACTGATGTGCCGCAACGGCACGGATGATCAGGCGAACGCAGCCGTGGCGCGCACCTCGCCCACCACTGCGCCATTGCGATTGTGGATCGGCCGGGTGGCAATCGCCATCAAGGCCGCGTGCGTTTCGCCGCCCTTCTCGAAAAAGCGGGCGAGCGTGGCGGCGACCATGGCTTCGGCGGCGCGCGTCGTGCCGTCCTCGCATTTCAGCGCGACAGCAATTCCCTGCTCCGGAACGGCGGCGCAGAAGACGCCCTCGGCGCCGGTCTTGGCGAAGATGCGGCCGGGCGCGATCTGCATCAGCGCCGTGCAGGTGCCGCCGGTCCCGGAGACATAGAAGGGCTCGGCCATGCAGGCCTCCATCAACCGCTTCGCAGCCTTGGCGCGAAGAGGCTCGAGACCATTGCCCGTCGTCATCTTCGCGAAACCATGGGCAAGCCGCTTCAGCGGCACGGCATAGGTCGGGATGGCGCAGCCGTCGATGCCGCAATTGTCATGGGCGAGCACGGCGCCCGTCAGGCTTTCCATCGTGCCGCGGATTTGTTGCTGCAGCGGATGATCGTAGCCGACATAGCCCTTCAGCTCGATACCCTGATGGACGCAGGTGCAGACGAAGCCGGAATGCTTGCCGGAGCAATTGTTGTGCAGCGCGTTCGGCTTGTCGAGCGTGCGGGCCTGATGGATCAGCGTATCCTGATTGGACGACCAGTGTGTGCCGCATTCGAGCACGCTTTCATCGCGTCCGGCGCGCGCCAGCATAGAGGCCGCCCGCGCCACATGTGCATCCTCGCCGTAATGCGAGGCGCAGGACAGTGACAGCTCCTTGTTGCCGAACCCGAAGGCATCGGCCGCACCACTTTCGACCAGCGGCAGCGCCTGCATCGCCTTGCAGGCAGAACGCGGGAAAACGGCGGCATCCGCATCGCCTAGCGAAAACACCACCTTGCCATCGCCATCGACCGCAACCACCATGCCGCAATGACGGCTTTCGACGAGCGAACCACGGGTGACTTCGACGGTGACGGGATTGGACATGGGGGATATTCCGGGTGGTTGACAGGGATGCTGAAGGCATAGCGCCGTCCGCCGATAAAGCAACGCCTTTCAGTCCGCCGTCAGGCGCAATTGCGCCATCATGATCGGGAATATCGTCCTATCGTTGCTGTTCGGGGGCTTTGGCGACTATGCGGTTTTTGAAGCGGCTGTTTCTGGCGATACTCATCATCTACCTGCTTCCGGCGCTGGCTTCGGCCGGATGGTGGGCGCTGAAGGAGCGGCCGAAGAGCTGGCGGGAGGCGAAGTGGACGTCATCGGGCGTGCTGCCCAAACCGGATGCCGATGGCGAGGCAGCGATCTACATCCTTTCGGCAGCGACCGGCGGGATGAAGGGTGCTGTGGCCAGCCATTCGTGGATCGTCACGAAGGGAACCGGCGACACGGCCTATAACCGCTACGACAAGGTCGGCTGGGGCTCGCCGATCCGCCGCAACAACTATCAGCCGGATGCCTACTGGTACTCAAACACGCCTCATATCGTACAGGCGCTGAAGGGACCGGAAGCGGTAGCCCTGATCCCGGCGGTCGAGGCGGCGATCCAGTCCTACCCGTTTGCCGCGACCGGCGATTACCGGATCTATCCGGGCCCGAACTCCAACAGCTTCGTCGCCCACGTGCTTCGAGCCGTGCCGCAACTCGGCACCGTGCTGCCCCCCGATGCCGTCGGCCGGGATTTCCTGACCGACGGGCGCTTCTTCGAGATCGACCCTGACGGGCGCGACATGCATGCGACGCTCTATGGCCTGATCGGCTTTGCGGCTGGCGTGCGCAGCGGCTTCGAGGTGCATTTCATGGGACTGGTGGCGGGCGTCGATATCGCCAATCCGGGGGTGAAGGTTCCGGCGTTCGGACGGGTGGGGATCTGAGGGCGTCCCGCCTCATTTCATCGATACGATGCCCATCTGTTTCAGAAGCGCCAGATTGTCCTCGATATGCCAGTTGTCGGTGACCTTGCCCTTGGTGACCTTCAGGAGATCGGTGGCGATGAACTCGATGGCCTGCCCGGAGCCCTTGGTGGTGCCGAATGAGCCGGTGAAATGGCCGCGGAAGATCATGTCTACGGTGACGTAGTCGCCAGCGATGATCATCTTGCGGACCTCGACCGAAAGGTCGGGAACGGCGGCACGGAAATTTTTGGACGCGAAGGCTGGCCCTTCAGGACCTTGCGGCCTGCCTTCCGGCAAGGTGTGATCGGTGAAGGCGGGTGCGATCGCCTGCTTGAGATCAGCCTCGTCGCCGGTGTTCCAGAAAGCATAGAAATGCCGGGCGGCAGCTTCCGTGCTCTTTTCGGCATGCCCCGGTTTCGGCGAATGCACGATCTCGTCGATCTTCAGCGGCGCGGATGCGCTTGCCGGGAAAGCCACCGATGTTGCGATGGCAATGGCGGCAAGGCCGGCCTTGAGGGTTGCAGTGATCATCGTCTTGTTCCCTTTACTATCGCTCAGTTGGTCTTGGCGTCTTCGCGGAAGACGAGTTCGAGGAGGATGCCGCCGGGCGTGCGGACGAAAAGGCGCCGCTCGCCAAGCTCGGGTAGGTCCATGGTGGAATAGGGTGTCGCGGCATCGTCAAGCTTCTTGCGGAACACCTGATAGCCCTGGAGGCGGAAGCCGACATGATCGATGGTCTCGGCATCCCTCCCGACGGCGGCGCCAGCGCCGGGAATGAGATGAACGACAGGTTCGCCTTCGTCATAAAGCCAGTAGCCCGGGAAACCGAAGTCCGGACGGGCGCCAACCGTCAATCCAAGAAGATCCTCAAGAAAGACCTTTGTGCCCTTCATATCCGCAGTGCGCAGCGTGACATGATCGATCAGCATGGCATCACCCGATCGCGCCGCCGCCATCGACACGCACGGTCGAACCGGTGGCAAAAGGCGTCGTCATCAGGAACAGCACCGCATTGGCGATATCGGATGGTTGCCCGATCGTCTTTGCGGGCAGATTGCCGGCAATGCGCTCGAACATGGCATTTCGGTTTGCCTCGTCCATCTTCGACCAGAGCGGCGTATCGATGACCCCCGGCGAGACGGCATTGACCCGGACGGGCGACAATTCAAGCGCAAGACCGCGGGCCAGCGATTCCAGCGCGGCGTTGATGGCGCCCTGCAGGACCGAGGATGCCGAAGGGCGTTCGCTCAGGAAGCCGGAGATGAAGGTCAGCGATCCGCGTTCGGCGAACTGCGCGGCCCTGGCGATGCGATAGGCGCCCCAGAACTTGCTTTCCATGGCGCGCTTCGCATCGTCGAGCGAGAGCTTGCGCACGGGCCCCGATGGGGTCTGCGCTGCGGAAATGACGATATGATCCCATGCGCCGCTTGCCGCGAGGAAGGCCTCGACGCTGCCGGCGTCGCCGGTATCGAGAATTGCCGTCGCCACTCCGCCGCCGATCAAACGCGCTGCTTCGGCAAGCTTGTCTGCGGATCGTGAAGCGATGGTGACTGCGGCGCCTGCGGCAGCGGCCTGCTCTGCGACGGCAAGACCGATGCCGGAGCTACCGCCTACGACGAGAACGCGCTGTTTTTCCAGGGATGTCATCTGTTGCTCTCCTCTATGCAGCAACACCGTGCCGCGGTTTCGATGGAGGGACTGTAGCCCGGTCTCGTTGTTGTCATAATTGATATTGTTGTCGATAGTCTCTTGCGATATCAGCAATAATATGAGCGACAATTTTCTCGACATGCTGGTCTTCGTGCGGGTCGTGCAGGCGAAGAGCCTCTCCGGCGCGGCTCGCGAGCTCAATTTTTCGCTGACAGTTGTCAGCCGGAAACTCTCGCGGCTCGAGGAACGGCTCGGTGTGCGGCTGGTCAACAGGACGACCCGCTCGCTGGCTTTGACCGAAGAAGGCGCGCGCTTCTACGAGCGTTGCGTCCAGATCCTGGCCGAGATCGACGATGCCGAAACCGAGGCTTCGAGCGGAAGCGACAGGGCAAGCGGGGTCTTGAAAGTCACCTCGACCTTTGCTTTCGGTTGCCGGTGGCTGGCGCCGATCCTTTGGGACTTCCAGCAGGCCCATCCCGACCTGCATGTGCACCTGGACACCAATGACGGCGTCGAGAACATCGTCGATGCCGGATACGATCTCGCCATCCGTTTCGGATCGCTCTCCGATTCTAGCCTGATCGCCCGCCAGATCGCGCCCAACCGGCGCGTCATCTGCGCGGCGCCGGCCTATCTCGATCGCCGGGGACGGCCGAAGACTGTCGACGATCTCCCCGGCCACGACATCGTCGCCTTCGGAGAGCCGCCGAACACCCATTGGGCTTTTGCCGATGGCCGCAGCGCCAATGTCACCAGCAGTCTCACGACCAACAACGGCGAGCTTGCCCACCGCTGGGCACTTTCCGGCGCGGGACTGGTGCTGAAATCGATATGGGATGTCCGCGACGACATCGACAGCGGCAGGCTCGAGGTCGTGCTGCCCGAAGCACGGCTTGCCGCCGCGCCGATCCACGCGGTCTTCCCCCATAGCCGTCTCGCCGCAGCCAAGGTCAGGCTCTGCATAGACTATCTCTCGGTAACGCTGCGCAAGGCATTCCCGGCCGAGGCGCAGTAGGCGGATCACGCCAGTTCGCAGCGCATCACATGAATTGACACCGGTATCACAAACAATCGTTTTTCGATGGCAGCAGGCAGGATTAGAGGTAGCGCATCAGGAATCATAGTCATGCCCTCTGCCTTCTCCGTCATCCTCCGCGAACCGAAAATCCGCATTCCGGCCGTCACACTGGTGGCGCTCGCCTTCACCTATGCTTCGACGCTGCCTTATCAGTCGATCATCGGCATCAACGAGCTTGGGATGAGCGACGGCGCCTATTCGGCGCTGGTGTTCTTCTCGGCGCTGGCCAATGTGGCAACCAGCCTGACGCTGGGGATATGGTCGGACCGGATGGCCGACCGGCGGCCGCTGGTGCTGGCGTTATCTGTCTGCGGCATGATCGGCTTCGGCTCGGTCTTTGTCTTTCATACCGCGCCGGTGTTCATCCTCTGCGTGCTGCTGCTGATCCCGGCGAGCAACTCGACCTATTCGATCCTGTTTGCCAGCATTCGTGCCACCACCAACACGATGGATCGCGGGCTGGCGGGATCGATCTCCTCGACGGTGCGGGCGCTCTATTCGGGATCCTGGGCGCTGGCGCCGGGGGTGATCGGGCTTTATCTGGCGACCGCGCAGTCGATGACGCCGGCCTATGGGATTGCCGGGGCGGCGAGCCTCACCTGCTTCTGCCTGTATTTCTTTTTTGCGGGGAAGACGCCGAAATCGTCGGGGCCGCTCGCCGATGCGCCAGGTTTCCTGCCGTCGCTGAAGCGGATCGCCCAGCCCTATATCCTCAAGCGCATCATCGCCATGTCGCTGCTGCTCGGCTTGCAGCGGCTGAACACCATGCTGTCGCCGCTGATCATCACCCATCCGGCCGGCGGCACGGTGGTCGATGTCGGCTTCATGGCGGGCCTCGTCGCCTTCCTCGAAATGCCGTTCATGATGATGTGGGGGACGCTGCAGAAGCGCTTCCGCAACGTGCATATCCTGGCTGCCGGGGCGTTGATCTACTGTCTCTACCTGACGCTGGCAGGCTTCGCCTCGGCGCCCTGGCATATCTATTCGCTGGTGCTGATCAATGCCTGCGGGGCAGCCGCCATCCTCAGCGTGCCGATCACCTATCTGCAGGACCTGATCGCCGACCGGCCGGGGCTCGGCAGCTCGCTGATCTCGGTCAGCGTCTTCATCAGCAATGGTGTTGCCGCAACGATCTTCGCCATCGGCACGACGCTGACGGATTATTCGGGAACGGCGCAGATCGCCGCCCTTGCCGGTCTCGGGGCGATCGCCTTCCTGCTGGTGCTGGAAAGCAGCAAGCGGCAGCTGAGCCCAGCTTAGGCGCTGATCCTGTAAGCGCAGCGCCGGGCGCCGAGCAGGATATGTTCGGAGCGCTCGACGGTAGCACCAAGCACGGCGCGGAAGGTTTCGATCTCCGAGCGGCAGAAGCCGGCACAGACAGCGGCGGCGGCGCAGATCGGGCAATGGTTTTCGACGAGCATGAAGGAGCCGTCGTCCTCCTGCCAGCTGTCGGCCATGTATCCCTCGCGGCTTCTGACAGCAGCGAGCTGCTTGACACGATCGGCGAGGGCGGTGGCCGAGACGTCCTGGCGATAGCGGGCAAGCGTTTCCGTCTCCCGGGCCGAGATGACGGCATCGAGCGCGCCGCGGCCGAGCTCAGCGGTGATGATGCCGAGCAGGCCGGCAGTGAGCTCGGCATGGCCATCCGGGAAGGTCTGATGGCCAGCAGCCGTCAGCTGCCAGAGCTGTTTCGGGCGGCCGCGGCCGGAAGACGGTTCGCTCACCGGCTCGGTGAGCCCTTCTTCAGCGAGCTTGGTCAGCTGCTGGCGGGCGGCCTCCGCGGTGATGCCCAGATGGGCGCCGACATCGGTGCCGAGCTGCGGACCTTCGGTCTTAAGCAGAAGCAGGATACGGTTGGCAGGCGATTGGCGCATTTATTTTTCCAAGTCCACGCTTGTTTTAATAACACAAGCATGCAATTTTCCAACTTATAAATTGGAAAATAATCTTCCGCCAGGGAAAACACATCAAGGCATACAGCATGACCAGCATAGATCAGGGCGCCGCGCCCAAGTCCTCCGTCCTCCAGCTTTTCACCCCTCGCCTGCTTCCGGCCACGCTGATGCTCGGCGGCGGTGTGACGCTCTATGCGGTCGAGAGTTACATCATGGCGACGATCGCGCCGTCGATCGTGCGCGATATCGGCGGGCTGCCGTTGCTCTCCTGGGTGACGACGCTCTATGTCGCCGCAGCGGTGCTCGGCTCGATCTCGGTGGCGATGCGGCCGCGCGGCATGGGGCTCAGGATTGCCTATGTGTTCGGCGCCGTGCTGTTCGGCGCGGGCAGCCTCGTCTGCGCCGCCGCACCGGTGATGGAAGTCGTGCTCGTGGGACGGACGATCCAGGGCTATGGCGCAGGCATTCTGGCCGCGCTTGCCTATGCCTTCGTGCGCTTTGCCTTTCCCGAGCCGCTCTGGCCCAAGGCTTCGACGCTGTATGCGGCGATCTGGGGTGTCGCGACGCTGCTTGGTCCGAGCGCCGGGGGATTGTTCGCCGATGGCAGCAATTGGCGGCATGCCTTTATCGTTCTCGTGCCGCTCGGCGTGCTGATGGCCGTGCTGGCGCCGTGGCTGCTGCCGAAGGCAACGGATGATCGTGCCGAAGGACGTATACCCTTCGTGCAGATCGGCCTTCTGATCGGCGCGGTGCTTCTTGTCAGCATTGCCGGAACGCTGGAACAGACCGGCGGCAAGGCAGTGCTCGTCGCTCTCGCCGTCATCGCCATCGCGCTGATGCTGGTCATCGAGCGGCAGGGGCGGACGCGGTTGCTGCCCACCGGCTCGGTGACGCTCAGCAAGCCGGTGGCGCGTGTCTATCTCACCATGTTCACGCTGCTGATCGTGCTGACCAGCGACATCTACATCCCCTATTTCCTGCAGGCGCTGCATGGCGTGACGCCGCTGATCTCCGGCTATCTGACGGCGCTGGTGGCGCTCGGCTGGACCTTTGCCGCCTTCTTCAGCGGCAATCTCAGGGGGCCTGCCGCCATCAAGGCGATCATCGCCGGATGCGTGATCGAGGCACTCTCGACGGCGGCCCTGGCGCTGCTTCTGGCCCGAGAGAACCAGACGGCCGAGATCGTGATCCTCGCGCCGGCGGCCTTCGCGATGCTGATGATGGGCTTCGGCGTCGGCCTCGGCTGGGCGCATCTGGTGACCAAGGTGCTGCAGCTGGTGCAGAATTCCGAGCAGGACAAGGCTTCGGCGGCGATCTCCACGGTGCAGTCGCTCGGCAGCGCCTTCGGTGCAGCCATCGCCGGCGTAATCGCCAACAGCACAGGGCTGGTTCACCCCGGTGGGATCGCTGGCGATATTGCGGCGGCGCATTGGCTTTATGCGGCGATGGCTTTGCCGGGGATTGTGACGGTGATCACCGCGCTGTCGCTGCGGGACAAGGCGGCCTAGGCCATTTGGAGGGCATCCTCGGCTGAATATCTACAGGTGAAGTAGGGGTTCGTTGGATCCTCGGGACAAGCCCGAGGATGACGGCCAGATGATATCGTCTTCGCCTGCAGCGAGAGCGCCCAACCCAACTTCGTCATCCTCGGGCTTGTCCCGAGGATCTAGCGAACCACTAGGTCAGCCGGTGCAAATGCAGGCCCGAGCATGACACCAGTCGGGTGACACTCAGACCTTCAACATGATCTTGCCGATGTGAGAACTCGTCTCCATCAGCCGATGCGCTTCGATGACGTCGTGGAACGCGAAAATCTTGTCGATCACCGGGGAGACGGTGCCGGCCTCAAGCAGCGGCCAGACCTGGGAGAGGAGATCGTCGCGGATGGCGCGCTTTTCTTCGGCGGTGCGCGGGCGCATGGTCGAGCCGGTGACCGTCAGGCGCTTGACCATGATGGGTGCCAGGTTGACCTTTTCAGCCACCGCACCGCCGAGGAAGGCGATGATCGACAGGCAGCCGTCTTTCGCCAGCGAGGCGATATTCTTCTCGAAATAGGCGGCACCGATCATGTCGAGAACGATATCGACGCCCTCGCCCGCGGTTTCCGCCTTGATGACTTCGGCAAAGTCCTCGGTCTTGTAGTTGATCGCTCTCGTGGCGCCGAGCTTGACGCAGGCGTCGCATTTATCGGCCGAACCGGCGGTCGCGTAAACAGTGGCGCCGAAAGCCTTGGCCAGCTGGATCGCCGTCGTGCCGATACCGCTGGAGCCGCCGTGGATGAGGACGCTTTCGCCTTCCGTCAGGCCCGCCATCTGGAAGAGGTTGGCCCAGACGGTGAAGAAGGTTTCCGGCAGGGCGGCGGCCTTGACGGCATCGTAGCCCTTCGGGAACGGCAGTGTCTGGCCTGCGGGCAGCAGGCAATATTCGGCATAGGCGCCGCCATTGGCGAGACCGCAGACCTTGTCGCCGACAGTGTAGCCAGAGACGCCAGGGCCGATGGCGGCGACTTCGCCTGCAAGCTCGAGGCCGAGGATCGGGCTGGCGCCCTTCGGCGCCGGATAGGTGCCCTGGCGCTGCGCCACGTCAGGGCGGTTTACGCCGATGGCCAGCGTCTTCACCAGGATCTGCCCCTCGCCCGGAACCGGCAGCGGACCGCTGGCGATCTTCATCGCCTCTGGGGCGCCGAAGGTTGGAAGATCGACGTAACGCATGGTCGACGGCAGGGGCATATCCGGTCTCCTCATTCCGAAAGCACAGGAGATAATTCAGCCCTGCCGCCTTGGAAAGGCGGGAAGTGGCAAAGGCGTCAATTCGCCTCGCCCAGATGATTGAAGACCAGACCGTCGATGCTTTCCTTGGCATGCGCCTTTACCTGGGCGATCTCCGTGCCGACGCGGTTGATGTCGTCGATGACAAGCCCATCAGGCAATTCCAGCACGCCGATCGAGCAGCGCATCAACGGGAACAGCGCCTCAGCGCCCGACCGGTCGTGGCCGCGGATGCTGCCCTTGGCGCGATCATGATCCGAATAGAGGGCCAGCACGTCCTCATGGAAATCGCTGATCAGCCGATCAAGGATTTCGCGAAGCTCGGCCTGGGTCCAGCCGACGACGCCGATGAAGAAATCGTCGCCGCCGACATGGCCGAGGAAGTGGCGCTCGGCGAAGAAGTAGCGGCGCATCAAGGCGGCAAACAGCGAGATCGCGTGGTCGCCGAGATGGAAGCCATAGGCATCGTTGAACGGTTTAAAATTGTCGAAGTCGCAATAGCAGAAATGCCTGACGCCATCGCCGTCGCGGCCGGACTGGCGCATGAAATCGCGGATCGCGTGGTTGCCCGGCAGGCCGGTCAGCGGGTTCTGGTCCTGGGCGATCTTGAGCTGCTTCTCGTTGATTACCTTGATCAGCGATGCGGCGGAGACGACGCCGGCATAGCGCATGTTGTCCGTCAGGATCAGGCAGTTGCTGCCTTCCATATTGGCGAAGATCGACATCAGCCGTTCGGCATCGCTGTCGAGGCTGACGATCGGGGCGATCTCGACGAATTGCGAGATGGTGCGCTCGTACATCTTGTTCTTCAGCAGGTCACGGCCGAACGGATGGTAGATATACTGCTTGAGATGATGCTCGTGGATGATGCCGCGCGGCTCGCCATTGGCGTTCAGTACCGGGAAAAAGGCCTGGCGCGGATTGCGGCGGAAGAGTTCGAACACCGTATCGATGCTGTCGTTTTCGAACACCGTCGGCAGCATTTCGATCTGCTTGCGGATCAGGATTTCGTCGAGCGACTGGGTGTTGCGCTTGCTCTTGCCGAGGTCCTGCAGATGCGGGAAAGCCGGAACGAGCTCGGAAATATGCGTGGTCGGGCGGGCGATGAACCAGCCCTGGACGAGATCCACGCCATATTCGCGGCAAGCCAGAAACTCGGCTTCGGTCTCGATGCCCTCGGCGATGACGCGGGTGCCGAGAACATGGGCGATGTTGACAATGTTCTTCAGGAGATGGCGCTTGCGTGGCTTGCTGTCGATATCGGCGACGAAATGCCGGTCGATCTTCAGGTAATCGACGGCATAGTCGCACAGCAGCTTCATCTCGCCGTGGCCGACGCCGAAATCGTCGATCGCCAGCTTGAAGCCGGTGCGGCGCAGCTTGGAGACCAGCGCCTCGAATTCCGGCACGCTGGTGTTGTCGAAACGCTCGGAAAACTCGAAGCAGACGGAGGACGGCGGCAGGTTTGCGGCCTTCAACTGCTGCAGCAGGTTTTCGATCAGCCGGTCGCCATGCGGGATCAGGCGGACATCGAGATTGAGGAAAAGTGTCGAGGTGGCGTAGTTGCCGAGGGTGGCGAACTTGGCGAGCGCACGGCTGGCGACCATCTGCTCCAGCGGCAGCAGCTGATTGGCGCGAAAGGCCTCGTCGAGGATTTCTATCGGGGAATCGAAGCCGATGCGCTCCTGCCCGCGCATGAGGGATTCGTAACCGAATACGGTGCCGGTGCCAGCCTCGACGATCGGCTGGAAGGCGTTTTCTACGACGAGCTTTGCAAGCGTCACGATCTGATCGCTGGCATAGCGGCGAACGACGCCGGGCTCGACGGCGGCAGTCAAAGACATGCCATTCTCCACTGTGAATTCTTGTTTTTCGCAGCGAAGATGGAGGAGAAGGGTCAACGAACCCTTTCCCCAATGTGAAAGTTTTGTGAAAGCTGCAGGCGCCCGTGGCGCCCACAAAATATTTCAGCTTTCTCTTATTTTATCAGCCGCTTAGCTATGCAGACCGGCGGCGGACCGCTTCGTGATCGGCGAACATATCGGCCACACAGCGGCCGCTCCCCGCATGGCCTTCGCCATCGAGAATTTCGTCCTTGTATTCGCCGAGCTTGCGGGCGGCATCCCAGAGACGCAAGGCCTCGCGGACCACTTCGCTGCTCGATGCATAACCGCCGCTATCGACGGCATCGCGGATGCCTGCTGCCTGTACCGGTGATATGGAAACTGTGACCATCGGCATGAAATTCCTCCCTTCGTTTTGCCGGGCAGAACCTGCCCAACGGGGGACGCATGACCATTCTTGGCATTCTTACCGGCTGTCCAATCGCCGCTGCCTTGGTATGCGTTAATTTTAGACCTGCGTCATATGCTTGTCAAAAAAAGAAATAATCCGTGATCGAGCCTGTGGATTACGGTCATAAACTCCGCCGCAGCGCCAGCCCGAAGGCGAGGATGGTCGAGCCCTGCAAGAGCAGATCTGCAGCCAGGAAAAGCCCGAGGATCCAGAGGCTGTTGACGGGCCAGCCGAGGGCGATGACGAAGCCGGCAAGCGCGGTGACGACACCGCTGGCGACGATCCAGCCCCAGCCCTTCACCGGCTTCATGCGGCGGCCGATGAAGACGCGGAAGACCCCGGCAATGATGAGGGCGACGGCGAGAAACAGCGTCAGCGCCGCCGATGCCAGGATCGGGTTGATGAAGGCGAAGACGCCGGCCAGCACATAGAGTAGGCCGCTCAGAACCCAGAAGAGAATGTGATCCCAGCCTCGCACCTGAAAGGCATGGGCGAGATAGACGATGCCGCCTGCCAGCATCAGCATGCCGACATAATAGACCGAGGCGACGGTGGCGACGAACAGGTTTGCGAAGGCGATGACGCCGCAGATCATCAGCAGGACGCCGAGCCCGGCGAACCACATCCATTTCGGCTGCAGGGACGAAGACGGCATTCCCAAGACGCTTGCCATGACGCACCTCCTGTTCCGGTTGATATGCTGCAGAATTGCAATCCGGAAAGGGCTGCGTTTCGAGGCGGGAGCACGAAAGATTTTTATTGATTGGTCAGTCAATCAAAAATAAGGTGCTGCCAATCTGGAAAGATGGACATCATGCCGAAGGTTGGAATGGAACCCGTGCGCCGCAAGGCGCTTGTCGATGCCGCGCTGCGCGTGATCGGGGATCACGGTTCGCTGACCGTCACCATGTCCGAAATCGCCCGGCAGGCTGGTGTGTCCCCCGCCCTTGCCCACCACTATTTCGGCAGCAAGGAACAGCTGCTGATCGAGACGGTCCGCTCGCTTCTACGCCAGTTTCGCAACGACGCGGTGACAGCGCTGAAGGCGGCCGCTACGCCGCGTGAAAAACTCTCCGCAGTGATCCGCGTCAGCTTCCAGGCCGATCAGTTCGCGCCGGAGACGATTGCCGCCTGGCTCGCCTTCTATGCCGAGGCGCAGAGCTCGGAGGAGACGCGCCGGTTCCTCGTGATCTATGCGCGGCGGCTGCGCTCCAACCTGCTCGCCAATCTGAAGGCCCTCTGCCCCGCCGATGCCGCAGAACGCATCGCCGAGGGCGCTGCGGCGATGATCGACGGGCTCTATATCCGCCAAAGTCTGAAATCGGCACCGATCAGTATCGAGGCTTCGATCGGGTTGACGGAGGATTATGTGAACGCGCTGCTGGCGACCGCCGCCCCCTCATCCGGCCCTACGGGCCACCTTCTCCCCGAGGGGAGAAGGGACGACGAACACAAGCCATCGAAGGACAAGTGACCATGAAAGCCCAGCCGAAAGCATCGCACTTCATCGACGGCGAATATGTCGAGGATGACGCGGGCAGCGTGATCGAGAGCATCTATCCGGCGACCGGCGAAGTCATCGCCCGGCTGCATGCGGCAACGCCTGCGATCGTCGAGAAGGCGATCGCCGCTGCCAAGCGCGCCCAGCCGGAATGGGCGGCGATGAGCCCGACGGCGCGCGGCCGTATCCTGAAGCGGGCGGCCGAGATCATGCGCGAGCGCAACCGCGAACTCTCCGAACTCGAGACGCTCGATACCGGCAAGCCGATCCAGGAAACCATCGTCGCCGACCCGACCTCGGGCGCCGACAGCTTCGAGTTCTTCGGCGGCATTGCTGCAACGGCGCTGAACGGCTCCTATATCCCGCTTGGTGGCGACTTCGCCTATACCAAGCGCGTGCCGCTCGGCGTTTGCGTCGGCATCGGCGCCTGGAACTATCCGCAGCAGATCGCCTGCTGGAAGGGCGCCCCGGCGCTGATCGCCGGCAACGCCATGGTCTTCAAGCCATCCGAGAACACGCCGCTCGGCGCGCTGAAGATCGCCGAAATCCTGCTGGAAGCCGGCCTTCCCAAGGGTCTCTACAACGTGATCCAGGGTGACCGCGACACCGGTCCGCTGCTGGTCAATCATCCTGATGTTGCCAAGGTTTCGCTGACGGGCTCGGTGCCGACGGGCCGCAAGGTCGCGGCATCGGCGGCCAGCCATCTGAAGCATGTGACGATGGAACTCGGCGGCAAGTCGCCGATCATCGTCTTCGACGACGCCGATATCGACAGCGCCATCGGCGGCGCCATGCTCGGCAATTTCTATTCGACCGGCCAGGTCTGCTCGAACGGCACGCGCGTCTTCGTGCAGAAGAAGATCAAGGGCGAATTCCTGGCGCGGCTGAAGAGCCGCACCGAGGCGATCGCGATCGGCGACCCGATGGATGAGGCCACGCAGTTCGGACCGATGGTCTCCTGGGCACAGCGCGAGAAGGTGCTCGACTATATCGAGAAGGGCAAGGCCGAGGGCGCAACGCTGCTCACCGGCGGCGGCATTCCAAACAACGTCGCGGGCGAAGGCTATTACGTGCAGCCGACCGTGTTTGCCGATGTCACTGACGGCATGACGATCGCCCGCGAGGAGATCTTCGGACCTGTCATGTGCGTGCTCGATTTCGACGACGAGGCCGAGGTACTCGCCCGCGCCAACGCCACCGAGTTCGGCCTTTCCGGCGGCGTGTTCACCGCTGACATGACCCGCGCCCACCGCGTCGTCGACCAGCTGGAAGCAGGCACATTGTGGATCAACACCTACAACCTCTGCCCGGTCGAAATCCCCTTTGGCGGCTCCAAGCAATCCGGCTTCGGCCGCGAAAACTCGGCAGCGGCACTGGAGCACTATTCCGAACTGAAGACCGTCTATGTCGGCATGGGGCCGGTGCAGGCGCCTTATTGAAAACCACACGCTAGCCTTCGAGCAAGCTCGCCCCCCTCTGGCCTGCCGGCCATCTCCCCCTCAAGGGGGAGATCGGCAAGTGGCTGGCTTTCCGCCAAGCCGGAGACGTGAGCGAGCGGCCGCGCCCAGCCGATCTCCCCACCCGTGGGGGAGATGGCCGGCAGGCCAGAGGGGGGCGGCGGCCACGGCACAAGTTGAATATTGCAGCTGGAGCATATTGAGATGCAGCAAGCAGATTTCGTCATCATCGGCTCCGGCTCGGCAGGCTCGGCGCTTGCCTACCGTCTCTCCGAAGACGGCAAGAATTCCGTCATCGTCATCGAGGCCGGCGGATCGGATTTCGGGCCGTTCATCCAGATGCCGGCAGCCCTTGCCTGGCCGATGAGCATGAAGCGCTATAATTGGGGCTATCTCTCCGAACCGGAACCCAACCTTAACAACCGGCGCATCACCGCGCCGCGCGGCAAGGTGATCGGCGGCTCCTCCTCCATCAACGGCATGGTCTATGTCCGCGGCCACGCCGAGGACTATAACCGCTGGGAAGAGCTCGGCGCCCGGGGATGGGCCTATGCCGACGTTCTCCCCTACTTCAAGCGCATGGAGCACAGCCATGGCGGCGAGGAAGGCTGGCGCGGCACCGATGGGCCGTTGCATGTCCAGCGCGGCGTGTTCCGCAACCCGCTGTTCCAGGCCTTCGTCGAGGCCGGCAAGCAGGCGGGCTTCGAGACGACGGAGGATTACAACGGCTCGAAGCAGGAAGGCTTCGGGCTGATGGAACAGACGATCTTCCAGGGCCGCCGCTGGTCGGCTGCATCAGCCTATCTGAAGCCGGCGCTGAAGCGGCCGAACGTCAAGCTCATCTATGGTCTCGCCCGCAAGGTGGTGATCGAGAACGGCCGGGCCACCGGCGTCGAGATCGAGCGCGGTAACGCTGTCGAGGTGATCAAGGCGAACCGGGAGGTGATCGTCTCGGCCTCGTCCTTCAATTCGCCGAAGCTGCTCATGCTGTCCGGCATCGGCCCCGGCGCGCATTTGCAGGAGATGGGCATCGAGGTGAAGGCCGACCGCCCCGGCGTCGGCGCCAATCTGCAGGACCACATGGAATTCTATTTCCAGCAGGTCTCGACCAAGCCGGTGTCGCTCTATTCCTGGCTTCCGTGGTTCTGGCAGGGGGTTGCGGGTGCGCAGTGGATGTTCACCAAATCAGGGTTGGGCACCTCCAACCAGTTCGAGGCCTGCGCCTTCCTGCGCTCGGCGCCCGGCATCAAGCAGCCCGATATCCAGTATCACTTCCTGCCTGTCGCCATCAGCTATGACGGCAAGGCGGCGGCCAAGAGCCATGGTTTCCAGGTGCATGTCGGCTACAATCTCTCGAAGTCACGCGGTAACGTGACGCTGCGCTCGTCCGATCCGAAGGCCGACCCGGTCATCCAGTTCAACTATATGAGCCACGCCGAGGACTGGGAGAAGTTCCGCCACTGCGTACGTCTCACCCGCGAGATCTTCGGCCAGCAGGCCTTCGACCAGTATCGAGGCCCGGAGATCCAGCCCGGCGAAAAGGTGCAGACCGACGAGGAGATCGATGCCTTCCTGCGCGAACACCTGGAGAGCGCCTATCACCCCTGTGGTACCTGCAAGATGGGCGCCAAGGACGACCCGATGGCCGTCGTCGACGCCGAAACCCGCGTCATCGGCGTCGATGGCCTGCGTGTCGCCGACAGTTCGATCTTCCCGCACGTGACCTACGGCAACCTCAACGGCCCGTCGATCATGACCGGCGAGAAGGCAGCCGATCATATTCTCGGCAAGCAGCCCTTGCCGCGGTCGAACCAGGAGCCGTGGGTGAACCCACGCTGGGCGGTGAGCGACCGGTAATCGGGGTTAGTGGTAGTCGTCTTCGCGCTGGTGGCGGATGGCCAGGATAGTCACCGTCTCGGCGTCTTCGATTTCGAAGAGAACGATGTAGCCGCTGTCGCCAAACGGGATCAGCATCTCCCTGAGGAAGGTGTCTTCGATCTCTCCGGTATCTGCCTTGCGGCAGCTGAACGGAAAATCGCTCAGGCTGGCGATGCCCTTTTCTATGGCAGAGTAGGCGCGCGTTGCTGCGCGCTTATCCCGTTGCAGAAGATAGCCGTAAAGACGCTGGATGTTCTCCCTCGCCTTCCGCGTCAAGCGGATCGAATAACTCATTCGGCGGCGTCTTTATCCTGAGCTGCGTCCAGCATTTCCTTTAGCTCTGCGAGAACGAATTCGGCGCTGTAGTATTCGCCGGTACGCTTGGCTTCCTCTCTCGAGGCCAGTCCCCGCGCAATAAATTCCGCCTGCGTCTTGCGATAGTGAACCTGACGCCGCAGCGAATCTTCCATCAGCGCCGACAGGGTCTCACCTTCCTTCAGCACGCTTTCGGCTGCCGCGCGCAATTCGGGATCGACGCGGAGGGATGGCAATGTTGCGGATTTCATGGGTTTCTCCATGCGTTGCAATTGCGATGCATGATGCCAAACTTAAAGTTCAGAATCAACTGGAGGAAACCGATCGATCGCGCTGTGAAAGGACTCGCAATTCCGGCGACGCGGAGACCGAGGCAAAATTGGCGATCGCAGGCCCCTACCCTGTTGCGGCAAGGGGCAAGTGGCGCAGCACCCGGGCTTGGGAAGGTATTTCACCGAATGTTGAAACAAGGGGTGATCTTTCGCGCCGATTGGGACTAGAAGGTTAAGCCCCCATCACGTGCCAGAGTCCCCCATGCCTGCCTCCTATCGCAATTCCAAGCTGCTCCGCCGTTCCCGTATCTTCTGGGGATCCTTCTCGCTCTGGCGGCCGCGGCTGGTGTTCTGGTGCGGTGCCTTGGCGATCGGGGTGATCAGCGTCGGCTTCGCCAAGCTCGCCGATCTGGCGCAGAAGGCGTTCGGCAGCCTGACATCTTCAGGCGAATGGGCCTTCCTGCTGCCGCTTGTCCTGACGCCCGCCATCTTCATGCTCTCGGCCTATCTGGCGGCGACGTTGTTTCCGAATTCGCAGGGCAGCGGCATCCCGCAGGCGATCGCCGCGCGGCATCTGCGCGAAGAGGAAGACCGAACGCGGCTGCTGTCGCTCCGGATCGCCTTCGGCAAGATCGTGCTGACGGTACTCGGGCTGTTCTCTGGCGCCTCGATCGGCCGCGAAGGGCCGACGGTACAGGTGGGCGCATCGATCATGCTTGCGGTTGCCCGCTTCGGCGGCATGGCGCAGGCGCGCGGGCTGATCCTCGCCGGTTCGGCGGCAGGCATTGCGGCGGCCTTTAACACGCCGCTTGCGGGTATCGTCTTTGCCATCGAGGAGATGAGCCGCACCTATGAAGCGCGGGCTAACGGGCTGGTGCTTACGGCCGTGATCCTTTCGGGCCTTGCCGCCCTCGGACTGGCGGGCAGCTACAACTATTTCGGCGAAGCCTCTGTGACGCCAACGCAATTGCGCGACTGGGGCCTCGTGCTCGTCTGCGGCATCGGCGGCGGCGCGCTGGGTGCGGCCTTCAGCGGCTTTGCCCTGCATTTCGGCCAGAAGATTCGCCGCTGGGCGCAGCCGCAACCCTTGAAGCGCATGCTTGTGCTGGCCGGCACCTGCGGGCTGGCGATCGCCGTCATCGGCATCCTCTCCGGCGGCACCACCTTCGGCACCGGCTACGAGCAGGCCCGCGGCGCCGTCGAGGGACATGCGCTGCCGCTGCTGTTCTTCGTCGAGAAACTGGCCGCCAGCTTCCTGTCGATGCTTTCAGGCATTCCGGGCGGCATCTTCGCGCCGTCGCTTGCGGTCGGCGCCGGTTTCGGCAGCACGGTCGGATCGGTTCTCGGCACCAGCATCGCGCTGGCGGCGATCCTCGGCATGGCCGGATATTTCGCCGGCGTCGTGCAGGCGCCGATGACAGCCTTCGTCATCATTCTCGAAATGACCGGCGACCACCAGGCCGTGATCCCGATCATGGCGGTCTCGATGATCGGCTACGTGACCTCGCGCATCCTCTCGCGCGAACCGCTCTATCACGGCCTGTCACGGGTGTTCATCGCCGCCGCCATCCGGGCGCGGCGGGCAGTCGAGAGGGAAGAAGCGGCTAGCTAGGCCAGCATCCGCGTGACCACAGCGCCCTTGGCGGGCGCGACGGCGTCGGCGATTGTTGTCGAGAACAGCACCTTGCGGGTGGCGTCGGCGACCTTGGCGAAGACATGGCGGATTTCGCAGTTCTGTTCGCCGTCGCAGTCGTCGCACTTGCGGTAGGCGGTGATCGACAGGCAGGGTAGCGGCGCGATCGGGCCGTCGATGATGCGCAGGATCTCGCCGAAGGTGATCATGTCGGCGGGCTTCAAGAGCAGATAGCCGCCTGCCTTGCCGCGGCGGCTGGCGACGATGCCCTGGTGTTTCAGGTCGAGAAGGATCTGCTCGAGGAACTTTTTCGGGATTTTCTGCTGTGCAGCAATGTCCGAGATCATCACCGGTTCGCGGGCGTCGGTCTCGGCCAGCACCGTCAGCGCCCGGAGCGCATATTTTGCTTTCTGCGTAATCATTTTAGACCGTCACACACACCAGCGGCCCATGAGCCCTGCCGCTTTTCAAGCTTTGCTTATCCCCTATCGCATAGCCAGCATGAACGGAATTTGAACGTGCCGGCAAAAGCCTTGAGATACAAGCATTTTGGCCCTGTTTTTTAACCTCGGCCAATGGGCGCAATTCTACGTCAAAATTGCGCCTTTCGCACGTTTTCGCGCATCACTTCAGATTTCGAATTGACAGGCGCCGTGTAACTCTACTAAATCACTAGAGATTGAGTTGCCCGACGGAGTTTTGACGCCGGGGCGGCTGCTTTTCTGCATTGCGGCAGCTTAGGAGAGATATTTGCTCCTGCTTATGCTGCTTTCGAAATCCCTTTTTCTGTCCGACCCATCCTGTTGCTGCGATACTCCGGCCAACTTGAGGACAGGATTGCCATGACTGTTATCCATACAATCGAAGAGGCCGAGGCGCTGAATGCGAAGCTCGCGTCTCTCGACCTTGCCGGAAGGCTGGCCTTTGTCGCCGGTCTCGGCGGCCGCGTGGTCTTCACGACCTCGCTCGGCATCGAGGACCAGGTGATCACCGCCGAGATCGGCAATCACCGCCTGCCGATCGACGTCGTGACGCTGCAGACCGGCCGTCTCTTTCCGGAAACGCTTTCGCTGATCGACGAGACCGAGAGCCAGTACGACATCAAGATTTCCCGCTACGAGCCTGAACAGGCCGATATCGACGCCTATGCTGCGAAATACGGCCTGAACGGCTTTTACGAGAGCGTCGAAGCCAGGCATGCCTGTTGTGGCGTGCGCAAGCTGAAGCCGCTTGCGCGCGCACTCGATGGGGCAACCATCTGGATCACCGGCCTGCGCCGCGGCCAATCCAACAATCGCGCCGATACGCCCTTTGCCGAATATGACGCCGAGCGTCATCTCCTGAAGGTCAATCCGCTGGCCGATTGGGATATCGACGTGATCAAGGCCTATGTCGCCGATAACAGCGTGCCGGTTAACCCGCTGCATGCCCGCGGCTATCCCTCGATCGGCTGCGAGCCCTGCACCCGCGCCATCAAGCCCGGCGAGCCCGAGCGCGCCGGCCGTTGGTGGTGGGAGCAGGACGAAAAGCGCGAATGCGGTCTGCATGTTGCCGAGGAAGCATCGGCGATACCGGCTGCCGCACAGTAAGGCAAAGGTATCGCCTGCGGCCCCCTCATCCGGCCCATTCGGGCCACCTTCTCCCCGAGGGGAGAAGGGAATGGAGAGGCTGCGGGCCAAGTCCCCTTCTCCCCCGCGAGGAGAAGGTGCCCGAAGGGCGGATGAGGGGGCTACACGGTGCAACGCCTGTGAGGCCACAAAGCAAATCACGCAGAGACATCTCTGCACAGGAATTGAGAAGTCTGGAGTAACACATGCCCGATACCCGTCAGGATACGGAACTCAGCAATCCGCAGAGCAGCAAGCCGCCGCTCGATCCGCATCTGAAGGCACTGGAAAACGAAGCGATCCATATCTTCCGTGAGGTTGCCGCCGAGTTCGAACGCCCCGTCATGCTCTATTCGATCGGCAAGGACTCGTCCGTCCTGCTGCATCTGGCGCGCAAGGCCTTCTATCCCGGCCGCGTCCCCTTCCCGCTGCTGCATGTCAACACCGGCTGGAAGTTCGCGGAGATGATCACCTTCCGCGACAAGATCGTGAAGGAATATGATCTCGACCTGATCGAGCACATCAATCCGCGCGGTGCGGCCGAAAACATCACGCCGTTCACTTATGGATCGGCCCGCTATACCGACATCATGAAGACGGAAGCGCTGCGCAATGCGCTCGACGCCGGCAAGTTCGACGCTGCCTTTGGCGGCGCGCGCCGCGACGAGGAAGCCAGCCGCGCCAAGGAACGCATCTATTCGTTCCGTACGCCCGACCATCGCTGGGATCCGCGCAACCAGCGCCCGGAGCTCTGGAACATCTATAACGGCCAGATCCGCCAGGGCGAAAGCGTTCGCGCCTTCCCGTTGTCGAACTGGACCGAAGTCGATATCTGGCGCTACATCCAGGCCGAGCAGATCCCGATCGTGCCGCTCTATTTCGCCGCCAGGCGCCCGTTCGTCGAGCGCGACGGCATGATGATCGATGCGACCGATCCGCGGCTCGAGCTTTTGCCCGGCGAAGTCAAGCAGGAGGATTCGATCCGTTTCCGCACGCTCGGCTGCTTCCCGCTGACGGGCGCGATCCGCTCGACGGCCACCACCCTTGAAGACATCATCGCGGAGCTGGAGATCGCCACGGTTTCCGAGCGCCAGGGCCGCGCCATCGACCGGGATCAGTCCGGCTCCATGGAAAAGAAGAAGCGTGAAGGATATTTCTGAGATGACCGCAGCAAACCTCGCCAACGCCGTCGCCCCCGCAGCCGAACCGGTGGCAGCCGTGCGCGATACGCGGCCGTTGCGTCTCATCACCTGCGGCTCTGTCGATGACGGAAAGTCGACGCTGATCGGCCGACTGCTCTGGGACACCAAGGCGGTCAAGGAAGACCAGGCGGCAACGCTGCAACGCGATTCCACCGGCAAGCAGAACGATCTCGGCCTGCCCGACTTCGCATTGCTGCTCGACGGCCTGCAGGCCGAACGCGAACAGGGCATCACCATCGATGTCGCCTATCGCTATTTCTCGACCGACAAGCGCTCCTTCATCGTTGCCGACACACCCGGCCACGAGCAGTATACCCGCAACATGGCGACCGGCGCCTCGACTGCCGATCTGGCCGTGCTTCTCGTCGATGCCCGCGCCGGCATCCTCGAACAGACCCGCCGCCACGCGACGATCGCCTCGCTGATGGGCATCAAGCAGTTCGTGCTTGCCATCAACAAGATCGACCTGACGAATTACGACCGCGCCGGTTTCGACAAGATCGTCCACGAATTCAAGGAATTCGCGCTGTCGCTCGGCGTCAAGCAGATCACCGCGATCCCGATGTCGGCGCTAAAGGGCGAGAACGTCGTCTATTCCGGCCAGGCCGCCATGCCCTGGTATAACGGCCCGACGCTGGTGGAGACGCTGGAACTGGCAAGCGTCCGCTCCGGCCAGTCAACCGGCTTCCGCTTCTCGGTGCAGCGCGTCTCGCGCCCCCGCGAAAGCTTCCGCGGCTATCAGGGCACGGTTGCCGGCGGCTCTGTGAAGCCGGGTGACAGCGTCATGATCCTGCCGTCGGGCATGGTCGCCAATGTCTCCAAGATCGTTACCTTCGACCTGGTGCGCAATGCGGCCGTTGCAGGCGATGCGATCACGCTGGTGCTCGACCGCCAGGTGGACGTTGCCCGCGGCGACATGATCGTCTCGATCGATGCACAGCCGCAGACGGGTGTGAACTTCGACGCCCAGATCGTCGCACTGCAGCCCGAGGGGATCGAATCAGGCAAGCGCTACTGGCTGAAGAGCGGCAGCCGCCGCCAGCGCGTCCAGGTGCAGCCGATCGCCCAGCTGGAGCTGAAGAGCGGCGCTTGGGCTCCGGCCGAGCGACTCTACATGAATGCCATCGGCAAGGTGCGGCTGATCTTCGACGAAACCGCGATCTTCGATCCCTATGAGATGAACCGTGCATCGGGCTCGTTCATCCTGATCGATCCGGACACCAACAACACGATCGCCGGCGGCATGGTCAGCGGCAAGCGCAGCGAAGTCAGCGGCCTGCATGGCAACGAGGCCCGCGTCATCCTCTCGCTGCCGGCCGATCTCGCCGAGCAAATCATGGCAAGCGAGCTCTTCGCCAGCCGCCGTGACGAGGCGCATGTGCAGCGGATGACGGCAGCGGAAGCCGCCGATCTCTGGAAGAACGCCGCAAGCGACATCTGAGACGAAAAAAGGGGCCGAAAGGCCCCTTTGCTTTACCGGGTCGAGCCGCGCTCGATGATCTGGAAGCCGAAGTCGATATGGGCTGTGCCGGGCTCCTCCTCACGGACCGCGTTCAGCAGCATATCGGCAACGCGATGGCCCATCAGATAGCGCGGAATGCTGACGGTCGTCAGCGCAGGCTCGCAGTGGATTGCGTAGTCGAGATCGTTGAAACCGCAGATGCCGATATCGTCGGGAACGCGCAGGCCGCGGGTCCAGCATTCAAGAAGCGCACCGACGGCAAGATCGTCGTTCTGGCAGAACACTGCATCCACATCAGGTGCAGCTTCCACCAGATTGCTGAAGAGTTCGCGTCCGGCGCCAATGCCGTTCATCCCGAGGCAGCTTGCAACGAGCGCCTCGTCAAAATACCCGGCCTGGCGCATCACATCCGCATAGCCTTCGAAACGGCGGCGCGGACGGGTATCGCGACGGCATCCGACAAAGGCGATGCGGCGGTAATTCTTCGACAGAAGCATGCGGGTGGCGGCGGCGCCGGCCTCGTAGTGATCGACAGCGGCCACCAGTCCCTCCGCCTTCTGGCTGACATCGACGATATGAGCAACCGGACAGGCGGCGGCGCTGAGCAGCGGCGCCAGGGCATCGTAATATTCTGCACCGGCAACGATGATGCCCGCCGGTTTCTGCGCCAGGAAAGATTTCAGCTGGCTCACTTCCTGATCGGGATCATAGAGCGTATTGGCATATTGCACGCGCAGGTCCGTCGCCCGCAGGCGATCCTCGATGCCGGTCATGATATCGGTAAAGGCGTGCTGATGAAGCGCAGGCGTAATGACGCCGACGACGCCGCTGTGGCGGCTGGCAAGCGCACGGGCGGCCAGGTTGGGCACGTAGCCCATTTCATCGACAGTGCGCAGGATAAGCTGGCGCAAATCTTCGGAAACGATTTCGGGATTGCGGAGCGCCCGGGAAATGGTGATAGGGCTGACCCCCACCTTCTTGGCAACGTCACTCAATCTCACATGCGCAAAGCGCTTACTGTCCCTACCAGGCACTGCATTCCCCATTCCGGCATTACACGCTGCGAACCTGCCTCCCCTTCGACTCGCCATACCTTTGTGAAGAGAAAATAAATTAGAGTCCACTAACCCTTCTCCGTTTTGCGACGAAAGGTGTAGCAAAACCGGGCAGGCGGAATTCGCGCTGAAATGCTTCTACGCGGGATATGCTATGCCGGATCACCGCAGGCGGAAATTGACTGCAAAATAGCCTTTTGTCATCCGGCACTTCGAGGGAATGAGCGCGGCGCGCTATTCCATGACGACCAGCAGCTCGCCGCTATCAACGACTTCGAACATCGAGCTGTCGATGAGACGCACCGCAGCGCCCTCGCCCGTGCACCAGAAGCGGGCGCCGGGATAGCGGCGTATACCGGCGGCGGTTTTCGTGACGATCAGATGGCGGCGCTCGTAAAGCCTGACCGGCAGACCATTGCTGTCGATGCAGGCGCGCTCGCCCAGCGTCTCGACCGATGTCTTGCCATCCATTTTCATCGTGTATGCACCTGCGATACCGCAAAAGAAAAAAGCCCACTTGCGCGGGCTTTTCGGCTGGTCGGAGTGGCAAGATTCGAACTTGCGACCCCCACGTCCCGAACGTGGTGCGCTACCAGACTGCGCTACACTCCGTGACCAGCGGCGCCTCTATAGAACGGCGCCTGTTATTGCGCAAGCGCCAAATTTCAAAAAACTGACGCATTCAGCAGCACCTTGCACGGCGCCCGCAAGGCCTTGCGAACCTGCAACAAAAAGACACACCTGCAGCAAATTTCGCAAACGCGAAGGCGGGGCAATTTTCTTTTGCCGGGTTCCGCGCTAAAGCGCTTTCCGGGACAAGCGGAAACCGCTCCATTGCAGCGATTCCCGCCGTCGAATGCGCGACAATTCAGGGACGATACATATGAAACTCCGCACCTTTGCCGCGGCCGGGCTTGCCATTGCGCTTGCCGGCTGCACGACCATTCCTTCTGCCGGCGATCCCGTTTCCGCACGCTGGAACGGCCAGTCGGCCGGCAAGTTCTTTGCCGCTTACGGCCCGCCGCTCAGCGACGCCGAAAATGGCTCCTCCGTCGTCTACACCTGGAAGGGCGGCTACAAGACCGTGCGCGTTCCGGCGAAATATGCCGAAGGCGAAAACGGCAAGCGCGGCAAACAGACGGCCCCTGCCCGCACGCTCTACCTGCGCTGCCAGGCCGAAATCACCACCAATTCCGATTACACGATCCGCAACATCCGCACGGTCAACGATATCCCGGGCGAAAGCGGCAAGTCCTATTGCGCCGAGTTCCTGGCCCCGGCCCAGCCGGCTGGCTGATCGGACTCAGCGGTCGAGACTTATGGCAGGCGGTCGAGAGGCCGCCTGTTTTAGTTTGGGCAACCGGATTGCCTGTACATACAAATTGTCATAACATTTTTTCGACATGTTTGAATGGGACAGTGACAAGAACCGGCTGAATATCGAAAAGCATGGCGTGAGTTTCGACACCGCGTGCCGGATTTTTGATGGTTTCGTCTTTACCGTCAGGGACCAGCGCTTCGACTATGGCGAAGTCCGGGACATCAGCATCGGCAAGGTCGGCGATCTTACCGTGTTGACCGTGGTCCATACCGACCGGAATGGCGTCACAAGGTTGATTTCCGCGCGGGCGGCAAGCCGATCCGAAAGGAAGCGATATGGCGACGAAATACAAAAAAGAACTGAGCGCTGAAGAACTGGCCGCGATGCCGGACGAAGATATAGACTTCAGTGACATTCCGGAGCTGGACGATGCCTTTTGGGAGAAGGCCGAGCTTGCCGCACCCGATCGCACCCAACCGGTCACCATCCGCGTTAAGAAATCGGTTCTTGACGCCTACAAATCGCTCGGCAAGGGCTACCAGACGCGAATGAACGCGGTTCTGGAATCCTATGCAAAGACGCTGAAGAGATAGTGGCTGGGGCGCCAGGATTCGAACCTGGGAATGCCGGTACCAAAAACCGGTGCCTTACCGCTTGGCGACGCCCCACCAGGCATTGAGCGGAAACCGCTGTGCCGAAGCGAGGCCTGATTAGCAAAGGTGCCGCCTCGTCACAATCACTAAGTTCGGCGTAGGCGCATATTTCTGTGCGATGCGGCGGGAGGCGTGATAGGTCTTTGATCAGACGAGAACGCCTTTGTGGAGTAGTGATGAGCCAGTACCGTGCCCGCCCGCCTGCCCTCGCAACGCTGCTGCTCGATGACGCCGTGGTGCGGATCACCCGCTGGGATTTCGAGCCGGGCGCGGATACCGGCGTGCATACGCATGGTTACGGATATGTCGTGGTGCCGATGACCGATTGCCGGTTTCTGATCGAGGAAGGGGCCGAGAGCCGCCGCGTCGATATTGCCAAGGGTGCGGCCTACCGGCGCGAAGCGGGGACAGAGCACAATGTCGTCAACGCCGGCGACGAGCCGATGTCCTTCATCGAGATCGAATACAAGTAAGCCATGCCGAGCCCGCGTTTCGACCTGACATTCGTGCCTTCCCATGGCGTGCCGGTGACGGTGGCGCCCGGCATCCAGCGGCTGACGGTGAACAATCCGAGCCCCTTCACATTTCACGGCACCAACAGCTATATCGTCGGCGCCGGATCCTCTGTTGCGGTCATCGATCCGGGGCCCGAGGGCGATGCGCATTTCGAGGCGCTGATGGCAGCCCTTTCCGGGCGCCGCGTCTCACATATCCTGATCACCCATACACATCGCGACCACTCGCCGCTTGCCGCCAGGCTGAAAGCCGCAACCGGGGCGCTGACGGCGGGCGAAGGCCCACACCGTGCCTCGCGGCCGCTGCATGCCGGCGAGATCAATCCCTTTGCAGAGAGCTCGGATACCGGCTTCGTGCCCGATATCACGCTTTCGGATGGCGACGTGATCGAAGGCGAAGGATTTGCACTCCGCGCCGTGTTGACGCCAGGGCATGCCGCGAACCATTCGGCCTTCGCGCTTGAGGGCACGGAGATCCTGTTTTCAGGCGACCATGTCATGGCATGGGCGACGTCGATCGTTGCGCCGCCCGACGGCTCGATGCGGGATTACATGGCGTCGCTCGACAAGCTGATTGCAAGGCGCGACCATCTGCTGCTGCCCGGCCATGGCGGGCCGGTGAAGCATCCGCTGACATTCCTGCGCGCGCTGAAAACGCACCGGCGGATGCGGGAGCGGGCGATCCTGGAACGCATCAAGGGCGGCGACCGGCTTATCCCCGACATGGTCAAGGCAATCTATCGCGATACCGATCCGCGACTGCATGGAGCGGCCGGCCTTTCGGTGCTGGCGCATATCGAGGATCTGGTGGAGCGCGGCAAGGTGAAGACCCACGGACCACCGGCACTGATGGGCGAATATTGGGCGGCGGGATGATGGCAAACGGGCAGGCAGCCTACAGCTACCGGATGGATGACAGCGTTCCGGCCTTTGCCGATGACGCGCCTATCATTATCTTTGACGGCGAATGCATCTTCTGTTCCGGCTGGGTGAAATTCGCACTGAAACACGACAGAACCGGGCGCTACCGCTTCCTGACCGCACAATCACCACTCGGCGAGGCGCTTTACCGCCACTATGGGCTCGATGCCCGCGACTACGAGACCAACATCTTCATCGACGGCGGACGCGCCTATTTCAAGTCCGAGGGATCAATCCGGATGATTGCTGGGCTTGGCTTCCCATGGTCCCTCGTCTCTCTGCTGCGCATACTGCCGCGGCCGCTTGCCGACCGGCTCTACGAATTCATCGCCCGCAACCGGCTGCGGATCGCGGGCCGCAGCGACAGTTGCTTTGTGCCGACGCCTGAGGTCAGGAGCCGCTTTCTCGGATGAGTACAAGCGGGCTTCGCGTGCTGATCATCGGCGGCTACGGCGCGTTCGGCAGCCGGCTGGCACGCTTGCTGGCCGGCGATCCGCGCTTCCATCTGCTTGTCGGCGGGCGGTCGGCGGAGAAGGCCGAGACATTTGCCGCCGGGATCGAGCGAGGCGCAGAGGGCGTGGTCTTCGACCGCGATGGCGATGTGCAGGCCCAGCTTGCGTTGCTCAGGCCCGCGGTCGTCGCCGATCTCTCGGGACCGTTTCAGGACATGGGCGAGGATCGCTATCGGGTCGCCCGCGCGGCGATAGCGCTCGGGATCGACTACATCGACGTTTCAGACAGCCGCGATTTTGTCAGCGGCATCGACGCGCTCGACGGCGAGGCGAAGGCGCGCGGCGTCTTCGTGATTTCCGGGCTCAGCAGCTTTCCGGCGCTCTCCTTTGCGGCCGCCGAAAAGCTCGCGATCGAATTCGCCGAGGTCCACAAGGTCAGCAGCGGAATTGCACCCTCGCCGCGCGCCGCGATCGGGCTCAACGTCATCAGGGCGATCGCCAGCTATGCCGGAAAGCCGGTCAAGGTCACGCGGGGCGGCATCCCGGCAGTGAGTATGGGGCTTGCCGGAGGACCAGGCATGGTGATTGCGCCGCCCGGCTGCGTTCCGCTGCGCTGGCGCCGCTTTCTGCTGGCCGATACGCCGGATCTTTCGCTTCTGCCACAGCGGTTTCGCCATTTGCGGGAGGCCTTTACCGGGGCTGGTACGGAGCCGCAATGGCTGCAATCACTCCTGATCTTTGCCGCCCGCCTCGTTCCCTACCGGCTGCTGCCGTCGCTTGCGCCATTTGCGCCGCTGATCCATGCCGCGAGCCGCCACCTTGCATCCGGCGAAGCCCGCGGCGGCATGTTCGTGCGCCTGAAAGGATTGGGACACGACAGGCAAGCGCTTGCCGCCACCTGGCATCTGGTTACCGAAGGCGATGATGGTCCCTTCATTCCGGCGATGGGTGCAGCCATGCTGTTGCGCGCGCTCGCAGACGGCAAGCGGCCGGGCAACGGGGCGCGGGCGGCGATAGCGGAGCTTCCGCTTGGCGCCTTCGAGGATGGGTTTCGGCCCTTGGCTATCCGCACAGGCATCCGGCGGCGGCGTGCTGGCGATCGGCGCCTTTCGCTTTATCAGCGGGTGTTGGACGATGAAGCATGGCGGATGCTGCCGCCTGCGGTGGCGGCGATGCATGCGTTAAACGATGGCGAGATGCGTGTTTGCGGCCGGGCGCGAGTGGAGCGCGGGAGCGGCCTGCTTGCCGGCCTCGTCGCGGCAATCATCGGCTTTCCGCGTGCCGCTGACGATATCCCTGTCAGCGTGACGTTCAAGGCAGAGCATGGGCGGGAGACGTGGACGCGGAACTTCGACGGCCGGCGTTTCCGCAGCCGTCAATCGGAGGCGGCCGCACGCCACGCGCATCTGCTGGCAGAAGATTTTGGACCGGTCCGGGTTTTCATCGCGCTGGTGCCTGAGGGCGAACGGCTGCGGCTCATCATCCGCGGCTGGCGGATCTTCGGCTTGCCTCTACCCCTGTTTCTGGCGCCCGACGGCAATACGTTCGAAGAGCAGCGTGACGGGCGCTTCCATTTCCACGTCGAGATCGGCGGCCGGCTGACGGGTCTTATCGTGCGCTATACCGGCTGGCTTGAGCCGGATCAGCCGGCGATGCCGAGCAGTTCGACATCGAGCGCTTCCAGAAACTGATCGGCGATCCCGGCGCTGAAACCGAGGTCGTTCTGGCCATAGCGCGAGGCGACCCGGATATCGACGAAGGTGGTTTCGGCTTCTTCGCGAAGGCGGATGACGATATCGAAGCGCAGGCCGAGGATCAGCGTGCGGCGTTCGCCCTGCAGCGTCACGCCATTGGCGCCGCGGATCAGTTTGGCAACGTCATCCTCAAAGGGGCGCGGCGTCGGCACCGGCACCTGGTCCGGGGCTTCGGCGACTGCATCGCCATTCGGCTGTGGCGGCTTGGCCGGGGCATCTTCCAGATCGCGGGCCGGTTCGCTTTCGCCCTTGCTCTTGGTGATGGTGATGCCGTTCTGGCGCGCGACCTTCTTCACCGCATCGAGAACGCGGTCGATGGCGCCCTCATAGCGGCGGCCGGTCAGTTCGGGATAGGCTTCAAGCTGCTTTTCGCGATCGGTACCCGCAATTTCAATGCTGCGCTTCATCCAGATCTGGTCAGCATGCGGCGGAGACAGCCATTCGGGCGCCGAGACGAGATCGGTCGAAACGTCGTAGATAGCAGGGAGGGTGAAATAGCGCTCGGCTGCCAGGCCGCCGAAGGCCAGCGGGGCGGCGGCGAAAATGATGGCCTTCATGGCATCGAGGCCGCCTTCGGCACCCGATATCCAGAGGCTTCTCAAGCCCGCGAAGGCCAGCAGGAAGGCGAGCAGCGCAAATCCCGTCGACACCAAAACGAGCAGCACCATATAGGGCGTCGCCAGCCCGCCGAAGCGGTGCGCCAGAAGCACGGCAGCCCAAAGCACCAGCGCAAACGCCCCGAAGCGCCGCGCGAAGCGGGCCGAACTGGAAACGGGGCGGTCGAAACGGATGGCCATCAAACTTACCAGTTACAGGCGGGCACACGCCCGGCGCGGAGGCACGAAGCACCCGCATCTTGTTTATGGCAAGATTCGCCTAGATTTTGAAACTGTTGTCTCTCGCGGGAGGCCTCAATCCACCAAAAGGCGGAGATGGCCTGCATGAGCAATATCTGATATGCCGTAAAAAGGCCATTCTGGCGGGTTTTCCTGCCGATTGGGAGGTTGTGGGGCATGTTTCTCGTCAGCGAGGCATGCGCGTTTCAGGAGAAGAGCCATGCTTTCACCGGAAATGACAGAGCGACATAAGGCGCCGGCACTGGGTGCCGTCGATACATCCGAGCCTTTCCTGCCGATGGAGCTTCTGGAACTGGAGCTCTCGCTGGAAGACTATACCGGCGGCGAGGCCGGCTTCTGCGAAGCGGTGCGGACGGCTGCCGGAAAGGCTGGCGGCGAATTCCTGTTCGACCTTCCGGCTGCCGGGTTGATCGACGATTGCCGCCGCATCGCGGTGCTGCGCGTTCCAACGTCCGGGTCGGACATGCGGGTGGTGCTTGCCGTTCTCGATCGCGACGGCATCGAGATCCGCATGCAGGCACCGGACGACGAGACCGTGCATCTGGTGCGGTTCGCCGATGCCTTCATCGAGGTTCTGGAACGAATCTGATGCACCGCGCGTTTTCCGCTGCGGATTGATGTGGAGTTGACGCGGCCCGGCAAATCGCCTCATGTCGGCAGCACCGCTTCCCGCACCGGAGACTGTACCATGCGTTTTTCCGCCCTTCCCTTCACGCTCGCAGTGCTGGCGATCGGCCTTTCGGCCTGCCAGACGATGACGCCTGAAGAGCGGCGCGCCGCCGACGAGCGGCAGTGCCTGAGCTACGGTTTCAAACCCGGCACCAGCGGCTTTGCCACCTGCTTGCAGCGGATCGATCTCGACCGGCGTGCCGATGCCCGCGCCTTCCGTATCCAGGCCGACGAAAACTTCGACGACTTTATGACCGGGCCGCGCTACTATCCGCGTTACTACTATCGCCGCTAGTACCGGTCTTAGCGACCGCCGTTGATGGCGGCCTGCGCTGCCGCCAGCCGGGCGATCGGTACGCGGAAGGGCGAGCAAGAGACATAATCGAGGCCGATCCGTTCGCAGAAATGGATCGAGGCGGGATCGCCGCCATGTTCGCCGCAGATGCCGAGCTTCATGTCATTGCGGGTGCGCCTGCCGCGCTCGGCGGCGATGCTGATCAGCTCGCCGACACCATCGAAATCCAGCGAGATGAAGGGGTCATGCTCGATGATGCCCTTGCGCTGGTAGGTCGGGATGAAGGCCGAGGCATCGTCGCGCGAGATGCCGAAGGTGGTCTGCGTCAGGTCGTTGGTGCCGAAGGAGAAGAATTCGGCGGCTTCGGCAATGGTGTGCGCCCGCAGAGCCGCGCGCGGCAGCTCGATCATCGTGCCGACCAGATAATCGATCTTGATATCAGCTTCCGCCATGACCGCCTTGGCGATCGTGTCGATCCGATCCTTGACGTAATCGAGCTCCGAGCGGAGGCCGACGAGCGGCACCATGATTTCGGGGACGACGGCGGCGCCGGTTTCGTGAGCCGCAGCGATCGCCGCCTCGAAGATGGCGCGGGCCTGCATCTCGACGATTTCAGGATAGGAGATGGCGAGGCGGCAGCCGCGGTGGCCGAGCATCGGATTGAACTCGTGCAGCGCATCTACGCGCTGGCGAAGCGCCAGGGGCTCCATGCCCATGGCCGCGGCCACATCGGCGATTTCCTCATCCGTCTTCGGCAGGAATTCGTGCAGCGGCGGATCGAGCAGGCGGATGGTGACCGGCAGGCCATGCATGACGTTGAACAGGCTGGTGAAATCCAGCCGCTGCATCGGAAGCAGTTTGTCGAGCGCCAGGCGACGGCCCTTCTCGTCTTCGGCAAGGATCATCTCGCGCATCACATGGATGCGGTCGCCTTCGAAGAACATGTGCTCGGTACGGCAGAGCCCGATGCCTTCGGCGCCAAACGAGCGGGCCGCGCGGGCATCCGCCGGGGTGTCGGCATTGGTTCGAACGGTCATGCGGCGAACGCGGTCAGCCCAACCCATGATGCGGCCGAAATCGCCCGAGAGCTCCGGCTGGATCATCGGCACTTCGCCCTTCAGCACCTGACCAGCGGAGCCATCGATGGTGATGATATCGCCCTTCTTCAGCGTCACGCCGACGCCGATCAGGCGTTCGTTGCGCAGATCGATGCGCATGGTGCCGGCGCCGACGACGCAGGGAATGCCCATGCCGCGGGCGACGACGGCCGCGTGGCTGGTCATGCCGCCGCGTGTCGTCAGGATGCCCTCGGCGGCGTGCATGCCGTGGATATCTTCGGGGCTGGTCTCGACGCGCAGCAGGATGACCTTGCGCCCCTCCTCCTCGGCTGCCACTGCCTCTTCGGCGGTGAAGACGATGGCCCCCGTCGCAGCCCCCGGCGATGCCGGCAGGCCGCTGCCGATCACCTGGCGCTGGACGCGCGGATCGATCGTCGGATGCAGCAGCTGGTCGAGCGTCGAGGGCTCGATGCGCAGCACCGCTTCTTCCTCGGTAATCAGCTTTTCGTCGACCATATCGACGGCGATCCGCATGGCGGCGCGTGTCGAACGCTTGCCGGAACGGGTCTGCAGCATCCAGAGCTTGCCGCGCTCGATGGTGAACTCGATGTCCTGCATGTCGCGGTAATGGGCTTCGAGCTCGGAACAGATACGGGTGAGCTCGGCAAAAGCCTCCGGCATCAGTTTTTCGAGCGACGGACGCTCGGAGCCTGAGTTCAGGCGTCCATCCTCGGTGATGCTCTGCGGCGTGCGGATACCGGCGACGACATCCTCGCCCTGCGCATTGACCAGGAATTCGCCGTAGAAGGACTTTTCGCCGGTCGATGGATTGCGGGTGAAGGCGACTCCGGTCGCCGAGGCATTGCCGAGATTGCCGAAGACCATGGCCTGGATATTGATCGCCGTGCCCCAGACTTCGGGGATATTGTGCAGCATCCGGTAGGTTACGGCACGGGCGCTCATCCAACTGGCGAAGACAGCGCCGACAGCGCCCCAGAGCTGGACTTCCGGCTCCTGCGGGAAGGCTTCGCCAAACTCTTCCTCGATCATGTCCTTGTAGAGCGAGACGACATGCTGCCAGTCGCCGGCCGACAGCTCGGTATCGTATTCGTGGCCGAGCCGCGCCTTTTCGTCTTCAAGGATTTCCTCGAACACCTCGTTGTCGAGGCCCATGACGACATCGGCATACATCTGAATGAAGCGGCGGTAGCTATCCCAGGCAAAACGGGCGTCGCCGGCATCGTGGCCGAGCGCCTGCACCGTCTCGTCGTTGAGACCAAGGTTGAGGACAGTGTCCATCATGCCCGGCATCGAGACGCGGGCGCCGGAGCGCACGGAGAGAAGCAACGGATGATCAGTGGCGCCGAAGCGGCGGCCGGTGGCCTTTTCAATGCCTTCCACGCCGGCGCGGATCTGTGTCTTCAGATCATCGTCGAGCTTGCGGGAGTTCTTGTAATAAGTGGCGCAGGCATCGGCGACGATCGTTAGACCGGGCGGCACCGGCAGCCCCAATGCGCACATTTCGGCAAGGTTGGCGCCCTTGCCGCCCAGCACGTCACGATCACGCGCACGGCCTTCCGCCTGCCCGTTTCCGAACGTATAGACCAGCTTAAACATATTTCCCCCGCCTCATTCTCCGGGACCACCTTAATCCCTTGGTCCGGAAATGAAAATCGACAAATACGGCAAAATGTTGCACCGCACAATCAATGCAGCACATCAAACCGTTTGAATGTGGGGAACGCATAAAAAAAGCTTTGCGGG
This sequence comes from Rhizobium sp. 01L410, assembly GCF_056400165.1. Taxonomy (NCBI): domain Bacteria; kingdom Pseudomonadati; phylum Pseudomonadota; class Alphaproteobacteria; order Hyphomicrobiales; family Rhizobiaceae; genus Rhizobium; species Rhizobium sp. 01L410. Next base: position 306,436 of record NZ_JBFTST010000006.1, on the reverse strand, counting down.
ACTGCAACAACGGTCCCGCAAAGCCTTATTTCCGTCCAGCCAGGAAAACTGGACGGGGGGTCCACCTATGCCATCAAGCCCGGTTTTGCCCTCGTCCCGGAGTTGTCAGCATTATCCAACATGCGCGACAGAAATCGTTTTTCGGCGATCTCCTCATTCGCTAAGGACAACTTCTAATGCAAAAACAAGGGGAAAGCATCACCCAATTGGGTTAACGTATGAGCAAGACCCTAACTTTTTTGGGGTTTTCTCGAAACGCCTTTGTTTTCAAGCGGTTTCGCGCAGGCGCTCAGCCGTCTGCAGGTCGACGGATACAAGCTGCGAGACACCCTGCTCGGCCATCGTTACACCAAAGAGGCGATTCATGCGTGCCATCGTGATCGGATTGTGAGTGATGATCACGAATCGAGTTTCGGTCGAAGCGGCCATTTCATCCATCAGGTTGCAATAGCGCTCGACGTTGTGATCGTCGAGCGGCGCATCCACTTCGTCGAGCACGCAGATCGGCGCAGGATTGGTGAGGAAGACTGCAAAGATCAGTGCCATCGCCGTCAGCGCCTGCTCGCCGCCAGAGAGCAGCGTCATGGTCTGCGGCTTCTTGCCGGGGGGGCGGGCGAGAATTTCGAGGCCGGCTTCCAGGGGGTCGTCGGATTCGATCAGCTGCAGCTCGGCCGTGCCGCCGCCGAAGAGATGGGTGAAGAGCCGCTGGAACTGGGCGTTGACGATATCGAAGGCGGCGATCAGGCGTTCGCGGCCTTCGCGGTTGAGGCTCTGGATCGCGCCGCGCAGCTTGCGGATCGCATCGATGACGTCGTCGCGCTCCTTGATCAGCGCCTCCAGCTTGTCGCTGAGCTCCTTCTGCTCTTCCTCGGCGCGCAGGTTGACGGCGCCGAGGCGCTCGCGCTCGATCTTCAACCGCTCCAGGTCACGTTCGACTTCGCGTGGATCAGGGATCGACTGCATCGGCTGAAGGCCGGTCAGGCGGAAGGCTTCGTGCGGCGCGACATTCAGCGCCTCGCGGATGCGGCCCTCGCTCTCCTGCCGCTTTTCACGGGCGGAGACCAGGCGCTCTTCGGCGCGGCCGCGGCGCTCCCGGCTTTCGGCAAGTTCGGACAGTGCGGTGGCAGCCTTGTGATCGGCCTCGCGCTGGACGAGCTCGGCGGCGGCCAGAAGATCGGCTGCGGCGCGGCGGGCCTCGTCGGCCTTCTGCAATTCGGTCAGCAGCGCGCGGCGCTTGTCGTCGAATTCGTCCGGTGCCATCTCGAGTTCGGAGGCCTCGTCGCGTGCTTCCTCTTCGCGGTCGCGCAGCGTGGCAATATGGTCTTCGGCGCTTGAGGCGCGCTGGCGCCAGGTTTCACGCTCCTGGCTAATGGCGACGATGCGGCGCTGGCGGGCATCGTTTTCGCGGTTAAGGCTGTCGTGGCGGGCGCGGGCTTCGGCAGCGAGACCGCGATCGGTCGCGACTTCCATCTGCTGCAGGCGCAGGCGCTCGTCGATCGCAGTCAGATCCGGCGCATCCTCGAGCTCGATGCGGGCATTCTCTTCCTGGATGGCGATGTCTTCCTGCTGCGACTGCAGCTGGCTGACGGCCTCGGCCACCACGTCACGGCGGCGAACGAGATCGCCGGAGGCCCGCTCGGCAGCCGCCAGCGCCTCGCGCGCTTCGGCCAGATGACGCGCCGACAGGCGGCTCATGTCGCGGGCGTCGTTCAGCCGGCGCTCCTCGCCGCGGATCGCTTCAGCGGCAACGGCAAGCTGTTCTTCGGCCTCGGCAAGCACATCGCGGGCGATCGAGACTTCGTTTTCGAGCTCCGCCAGGCGGTTTTTCTGAGCGAGCCGGAGTGCCGCAGCACTCGGGGCATCGGCACCGGTGACATGGCCATCCCAGCGATAGACGGCGCCTTCGCGGGTCACCAGACGCTGGCCGGGCTTCAAGTCGCGCACAAGACGATGGGCATCGGCGGCGGCGACAAGACCGATCTGCTTGAGGCGGCGGGTAAGTGCCGACGGCGCCCGCACGTGGTTCAACAACGGGACAGCGCCTGACGGCAGTGCCGGATCGGCCGATCCGTCGCCATTCTCCGACCAGTGCGCGGGAGCCTTAGGATCAAGCGGGGATTCCAGATCGTCGCCGAGCGCAGCGCCCAAGGCCGTCTCGAAGCCGCGATCGACGCGCAGCTCTTCGGCAACCGGCGGGAACTCGCCCGCCGCGGCACCGACAGCCAGCATCCGCTGGATGGTGCGGGCCTCGGTTTCCAGGCCGTTCAACTTAGAGCGCGCCTCATCGACAGGCGCGCGCGACAGGGCTTCGGTACGGCGAGCTTCGGCAAGCGCCTGCTCGACGGCCTGGATGCCTGCCTCGGCGTCGGCAAGGGCGATCTCGCCTGCCTCGACCATGGCGCGCTTCTCTTCCGGATCCGGCAGCGCCGAGACCTTTTCGGCGATCGCCGTCAGCTCGCGGTTGGCCTCGTCCATCTGCCGTTCCAGGCGCATCTTACGATCCGTGAGATCGCGGATGGCGCGTTCCAGCTGGTTGCGGCCGGCAGCCGCTTCGGCGCGCTCTGCTGTCACCGATGTGAAAATACGCTCGCTATCGGCAAGCTTGGCCGCCGCTTCCTCGAAGGCTTCCCGCAACTCCTCTGCATGGCGGCCGGAATCGGCGAGGATATCGTTGATCTCGGCCTCTTCGGCATCGAGACGGGCGAGGATTTCGGCATTGTCGGAGACCAGCCGCTCTTCGCGGCGGATGTCTTCGGCAAGCTGGGCCAGACGGCGGGTCAGCTCGTCGCGGCGGCGCAGGATGCGGTTGGCATCCTCTTCCAGCTGCGTCTTGGCGATCTGCAGGCGCTGCAGCGCGGCGGCGACCCGGGCCTCCCCTTCGCGCAGTTCCGGCAGCTTCAGGCTGGCGATCCCTTGCGTCTTCGCCGCTTCCATCTGCATCTGCGCCTTTTCGGCGACGACGACGGTCGCCTGGTTCAGCGCACTGTCGGCCTCGGCTTCGGTCTCCTTGGCCTGCACCCAGCGGATATGCAGCAGCATCGCCTCGCGGGCACGGATATCGGCAGACAGCGTCTTGAAGCGGTTGGCCTGACGGGCCTGACGCTTGAGGCTCTCGATCTGGCTTTCAAGCTGCGAGGTGACGTCGTCGAGACGCTCAAGATTGCCTTCGGCAGCGCGCAGGCGAAGCTCGGCCTCATGGCGGCGCGAATGCAGGCCGGAGATGCCGGCCGCTTCTTCCAGCAGCTGGCGGCGGGCCTGGGGCTTTGCCGAGATCAGCTCGCCGATGCGGCCCTGCCCGACCATCGACGGCGACCGGGCGCCGGTTGAGGCATCGGCAAACAGCAGCTGCACGTCCTTGGCGCGGCTTTCCTTGCCGTTGATGCGGTAGACCGAGCCCTGCTCGCGCTCGATGCGGCGCGTCACCTGGATCTCGTCGCTGTCGTTGAAGGCGGCAGGCGCGGTGCGATCGGCATTGTCGAGATAGAGTGCGACTTCGGCGGTATTGCGCGCCGGGCGGTTGCCGGAGCCCGAGAAGATCACGTCATCCATGCCGGATGCACGCATGTTCTTGTAGGAATTCTCGCCCATCACCCAGCGGAGCGCTTCCACGAGATTGGACTTGCCGCAGCCATTCGGACCGACGACGCCGGTCAGCCCGCGCTCGATGATGAATTCAGCCGGTTCGACGAAGGATTTGAAGCCGACAAGGCGCAGCTTGTTGAACTTCATGCGGCGCCCTCGCAGCGCGCAAAATAAAAGACGGGCAGCCCGATAGGGCCGCCCGTCAGATCAGAACGGTACGGTTCAGAGCAGGCTGTCGATAAGTGCCGACATGGAGTCAACCGTCATGTCCCCAGCGTAACGCTTGCCGTTGATCAGGAAAGTAGGCGTCGCGTTGACGCCGAACTCCTTGGAGCCCCTTTCCCGCGTGGCGTTCACTTCATCCAGAAGCTTCTGGTTCGTCAAGCACTTCGTAAAGCTATCCTCACTAAATCCAGCAAGTTTGGACATCTGCAGAAGGGCTGCGCGGCGATCGTCGGCTGCGGCCCAGGTCTCCTGCTGCTTGAAGAGCATGGAAACCATCGGGAAATACTGTTCCGGCGTGCTGAGCTTCGTCGGATCGGAAGCGTTGCAGCGGGCCAGCATGAAGGCTGCGGCAGCGGCCGGATCGAACGGGAATTCGCGGATGATGAAGCGGACCTTGCCGGTCTCGACATACTTCTTCTTGATCTCGTCGAAGGTGGTGTTGTGGAAGTGGGCGCAGTGCGGGCAGGTCATCGACATATATTCGACGATCTTGACCTTGGCATCTTCCGGACCGAGCGCCATTTCCGGCAGTTCGCCGGGCTTCAGCACCGCTTCCATGTCGACATCGCCTTCGGGCTGCGGAATTTCGACCGCCGCCTGTGCTGCCGTGGAGAGCGCCAAAGTCGCGCCTGCAGCGGCGACACCGCTCAGGAGCTGGCGTTTCGTCATTTGCATTTCAGAGATGTGCATGGATTCCCCATAAGCAAGAGTAGCGGCTGAATGTGCGATATAACGGCTAAAGGCCGCGAACAAGGCACGCTTTGCCAACTTTCTTCAAAGAATTGTGACCTTGCAAAGGCTAAGGGATGAATTGTTCTTCATCTGACCTGATTGGCCAAGAAATTCTTGATTGATATCATTGCATCAAGAATGATATCATCAGGGCTATGGAGGCGAAAATGTCCGCTATCGTTGTTCGCAATCTGCCTGGAGAAACGCACCGCGCGCTGAAGCAGCGGGCGGCCAAGAACGGGCGCAGCACGGAGGCGGAAATCCGCAGTATCCTGGAGGAAGCGGTGCGGCCAGCCGAGCGGCTCAAGATCGGATCGGAACTCGCCGCATTTGCAAAAGAGATCGGCGATGCAGATCTCACTTTCGAACGTGATCAGACGCCTGTCGACGCCGCGGATTTCGAATGATCATTCTCGATACCAACGTGATTTCGGAGCCCATGAAGCCCGACGCAAACCCGAAGGTTCTGGCCTGGTTGGACGACCAGGCAGCCGAGACGCTCTATCTCACGTCGGTTAATCTCGCCGAACTGCTGGCCGGGCTTGAAATTCTTCCTGACGGCAAACGGAAGGCAGGACTTCATCAGAAGCTTTTGGACTTGCTGTCCCGCCTCTTCGAGGGACGTGTCCTGCCCTTTGACGAACAGGCAGCGATAGAATTTGCGCCGTTGATCGCCAGGGCGCGTAGCACAGGCCGCGTTATTTCAATGGCCGACGGGCAGATCGCAGCGATCGCCAAAACCCGTGGCTTTACGGTTGCCACGCGGGATGTAACGCCATTCGAGGCCGCTGGTGTTCCGATCATCAATCCGTGGGAAATTTGAGGCGCTTACCGCCGCTTCCCCAGCACCGCGGTGCCCAGCCGTTTCATCGCCTCGCGCAGCTTGTCGCCCTCGATGCCCTCCAGCATGCCTTCGAGCTTGCGGGCCGCCTCGCCTTTCAGCGGTGGCGGGGTGCGGGAGCGTTTGCTGGCCTGGGAGACCGGTTTCTGGACGATGCGGATCTGGTGGACGGCGGAGAAGCCGAAGAAGCTGTTGATGCGCTGGATCAGTTCGCCCTGGGCGTGGGTGAGGAAGAGGGCGCGGGCGCCTTCGCAGGCGATCGTCAAGACGCCGGGCTTGTAGGTGCCGTCCTCGCCGCCGCGGGCCCAGGCGATCTTTTCGGGCCGCGTGCAATCGGCAAAATCCTCGCCGGCGATCTCGTCCCAGGAACCGAGCAGCGCGGTGTTGATGCCGGCACGCTTGGCGAGCACCGGATCGATCAGGCCGTTGGCCAGTTCGGAGATCTGCTTCTCACCTTTGCGTGGATAACTCATCGAAACCTTCTGATGCTGCCACCAATCGGCAGGGCCGCCTTGATCCGCGGCAATGCTTCGCCAATTATAGGCCACTCCCCTGCCTCCGGTAAACGATGACTTCAAAGACATTGACCGCGCCCAGCGCAAAGCCCCTGCTCGAATGGTACGACCGCCACCATCGCGATCTGCCTTGGCGCATCTCGCCGCCGATGGCGGCGCGCGGCGTCAAGGCCGATCCCTATCGCATCTGGCTGTCTGAGGTCATGTTGCAGCAGACGACGGTGCAGGCGGTAAAGCCCTATTTCGCCAATTTCCTGGCGCGCTGGCCGACGGTCAACGATCTGGCGGCGGCGCCGAGCGACGGTGTCATGGCCGCCTGGGCAGGGCTCGGCTATTACGCCCGCGCCCGCAATCTGAAGAAATGCGCCGAGGCCGTGGCTACAGAACATGGCGGCATCTTCCCGGATAGCGAGGAAGGTCTGAAATCGCTCCCTGGCATCGGCGACTATACGGCGGCAGCCGTCGCGGCGATCGCCTTCAACCGGCAGGCGGCCGTCATGGATGGCAATGTCGAGCGGGTGATTTCCAGGCTCTATGCGATTTCCACGCCGCTGCCCGCGGGCAAGCCGCTGATGAAGCAGAAGGTGGTGCTGCTGACGCCCGCTGACCGGCCCGGCGATTTCGCCCAGGCGATGATGGATCTGGGCGCGACGATCTGCACGCCGAAGCGGCCGGCATGTTCGCTCTGTCCATTCAACGGATCGTGCGAGGCGTTGCGGCTGCACGATCCCGAGCTGTTTCCGGTGAAGGCGGCGAAGAAGGACAAGCCGGTGCGGCACGGTGCGGCATTCGTCGCGGTCACCGGAGAGGGCGCGATCCTGCTGCGGCGGCGGATCGAAAGCGGGCTGCTCGGCGGAATGACGGAGGTTCCGACAACAGGGTGGACGGCGCGGATCGACGGGGCGACAGGGACAGATGCAGCGCCCTTCCCGGCCGACTGGACGCCCTGCGGCACCGTCATCCACGTCTTCACCCATTTCGAACTCAGGCTGCAGATCTATCGCGTGGCGATCGCCGATCCCGTTGAAATCAATGACGGATGGTGGGAACCGGTTACAAATCTTGAAGCCCAGGCGCTGCCGACGATCATGAAAAAAGCGATCGCGGCGGCTATTCCTCTCGCGTTCAAATCGGTCAAGGAATCATAGATGCCCATCAATCATATTGTCTTCGATATCGGTAAAGTGCTGATCCACTACGATCCGAGCCTGCCCTATCAGCGACTGATCCCCGATGCCGAAGAGCGCAAGTGGTTCTTCGACAATGTCTGCACCCATGACTGGAACATCGAGCAGGACCGCGGCCGCAGCTGGGAAGAGGCCGAAGCGCTGTTGATCGATGCGCATCCGGAGCGCGAAGAGCAGATCCGCCACTTCCGCAAATACTGGCACGAGATGGTGCCACATGCCTATGATGACAGCGTCGTGGTGATGGAAGAGCTGATCGCCCGGGGCCATGACGTGACGATGCTGACGAATTTCGCTTCCGACACGTTTCGCGAGGCGCAGGTTCGCTATCCCTTCCTGACGAAGACGCGCGGCGTTACCGTCTCGGGCGATGTGAAGCTGATCAAGCCGGATGTGGCGATCTACGAGATGCATGCCGACAGCTTCGGCCTCGATCCGGCAACATCCATCTTCATCGACGACACCGTCGCCAATGTCGAAGGCGCGCAGAAAGCCGGCTGGCAGGCCGTGCATTTCACCGGTGCGGACAAGCTGCGCGCCGACCTCAGAACACATGGCGTGGAGATCTGATCATGGCATTCGATCCGGTCGAAGAGATCAAGCTTTTCCATGGCGCGATCAATGCGCTCGATTTCCAGACGATCGAGAACTATTTCGCCGATGACGCGACCTATGTCTCGAACGGCGTCGGCAGCCTTGCCGGGCGCGAGCAGATCATGACGGCGTTCCGCAAGTATTTTGACGATTACCCGGATCAGACGGCGATTGACACGCTGGTGGAAAAGGTAAGTCCGCGTGCCGGGCGCGCGGTCTGGTCGGTCCGGGCAACGCATAGCGGCACCGGCAAGCCGCTGATCCGCGAGGGCGAGGAAACCATCACCTTCAACGAGGATGGCCGCGTCGCGCATGTGCAGGTAACCGATTATCAGGCATTCTGATCGGAAGGGCGGTATCGCTGCCGCCCTTTCCGCAACAATATCTGCAAATCTCACAACCAGCTGAAAGACTTCAGGAACATTCTTCTTTTCCGGTTGTTTTGATCTCAGCCGCTTCACTTGCGGCAGGCATCAATCAGCAGCCCGGCAGAGCCGGCAGGAGGAATAGGATGGGTAGAGGTATTTTGCTTTGGTTTCTCGGGGTTCCGATTCCGCTGATCCTGATCATCCTTCTGTTCTGGCACTAGGAGATCACGATGTCGCAACCCGTATCGAGCGTCGTTACCGGCGCTCCGCAGGAATCGTCGTCCTCGGCCGTCAGCTGGGGGCCGATTCTCGCCGGCACGCTGGCCGCCACGGCGATCACCCTGATCTTCATGCTGATCGGCTCCGGACTGGGGCTGACGATGATTTCGCCCTTCGCCAACAGCAGCAGCTCGCTGGCGACGATCGGGGCGACGGCGGCCGTGTGGCTAATCGTTGTGCAATGGGCGTCGTCGGCGCTCGGCGGCTATATCACCGGCCGGCTTCGCTCAAAGTGGGTCGGGGTTCACACCTATGAGGTGTTCTTCCGCGATACGGCGCATGGCTTTCTGGCCTGGGCATTGGCAACGCTTATTGTTATCGGCCTGCTTGGTTCGGCGGTATCCTCGCTCGTCAGTGCCGGTGCGAGTGCGACCGCGACTGCGGTTGGAGCAACGGCGGCAGTGGGTGGCGCGGGAGCAGCGGCTGCAGTGTCCGGTTCGGACAATACGGGCGGCTTCTCGACCTCCTACTTCACCGATGCGCTGCTGCGCCCGGCAGATGGCCGGACCGCCCCGCATAACCAGAGCAATGAAGCCGTGAGCGCCGAGATTTCCCGCGTGCTGATCAGCGGTGCGGCGCAGGGCGAAATCTCCGCCGACGATCGTGCCTATCTCGACCAGGTGGTTGCCTCGCGCACCGGGCTTTCCGAAGCCGATGCAAAAACCCGCGTCGATGGTGTGCTGAAGCGTATCGATGATGCGAAGGTAGCGGCGCAGAAGGCCGCCGATACGGCCCGCAAGACAGCATCGGGTGTTGCGCTGATCGGCGCCATGTCGCTGCTCGTCGGCGCCTTCATCGCCAGTGTGTCGGCCGCGATCGGTGGACGCCAGCGGGACGACGATGAAGAGCGCGAGGCGCTTCTGAGGCGCTGACAGCCCGACCTGCGATCAAACTAGACGCCCGGATACGTTCCGGGCGTTTTTCTGTTTGCCTGACGCGACGCGTTCTACGCTGCGGAAGTCAGGACGTGGACGGCGAGATAGATGGCAAGCACGGCAGAGATGCCGATGTCGGAGAGCATGGCAATGGTCTCGTTTCTGTTCCTCGACGGCTGCGTAAGGTGTTTCAGCCCAGCCAGACCGAAGAAAATGCAGCCGACCAGTGCAGCCGGCACTATCCAGTTAGGCTGGAAAAGGCTCGCTGCACCCAGCAATCCGATCGACAGATTGCCGAAGCCGATCTCCTGGACCAGCGGAAATGCTTTCTCGTCAGTGACGCCGAAGATCTTTTCAGCCGTAAAGGACGGCTGGGCGACCTGCTTGAGACCAGCGAGCAGAAGGCGCAGGCCGACGCCCCAGAACACGAACCACCTGCCGACGAGAAAAAACAGATCGGTATTGCCGGCGAAGACCGCTTCCGAAACTACGGAAACGACGGGCAATACCAGCATCAACAAAAGCACTGTTGCGAAATACATGACGGCCCCCAAGATCACGCATTGGCTGCCAGTTAACGATAGGACGCGGCAAGTTAGCAAGATCAAAAGAAAGGCGCCCGGGGTGTTGATCCCGGGCGCCATGAGCCTTCTTCCGTAACTGGAGGTACAAACACCGGAAGAAGGTAGTCTTGATCGGTAAAGGCTTACGTTATTCGGCCTTCGCCAGATCACTGCGGATGACGGCCCGGAGATCGTCGATCGGGCGCAGGGTCTGCCCGTCTTCGAAATGCCAGAAGGTCCATCCGTTGCATGCATCAAGACCCTGAACCTTTGCGCCCAGGCGATGAATGGAGCCGGCGTCGCCGCCGGAGGCCACGGTGCCATCGGCGCGGACGATCGCGCTGTGGCGGCGGCGTGCATCGTAGAGCACCTGGCCGGGCTTGATCAGGCCGCTTTCGACCAACACGTTGAAGGCGACGCGCACTTCCTGCTTCTTGCCGGTCATGACAGTCAGCTCCGCCTTGCCGAGCGGCTCGACGGCGGCGATGCGGGCGGACGCCGCATCGATGTAATCCTGCTCGCGCTCGATGCCGACGAAGTGGCGGCCGAGGCGCTTGGCGACGGCGCCCGTCGTGCCCGAACCGAAGAACGGATCAAGGATCACGTCACCCGGCTTCGAGGACGCCATGATGACGCGAGCGAGCAGTGCTTCCGGCTTCTGGGTCGGGTGAACCTTCTTGCCGTCGTCGCCCTTCAGACGCTCACCGCCGCTGCAGATCGGGAACAGCCAATCGGAGCGCATCTGCACGTCGTCGTTCGATGCCTTCAGCGCATCGTAATTGAAGGTGTAGCCCTTGGCCTTGGCGTCCGGGCTTGCCCAGATCATCGTCTCATGGGCGTTCTGGAACCGGCGGCCCTTGAAGTTCGGCATCGGGTTTGTCTTGCGCCAGACGATGTCGTTGAGGATCCAAAAATTGAGATCCTGCAGTGTGGCGCCGACGCGGAAGATGTTGTGATAGGAGCCGATGACCCAGATCGTGCCTGTCGGCTTCAGAACGCGGCGGCAGGCCAGCAGCCAGGCGCGTGTGAAGGCATCGTAGGCCTCGAAGGAAGCAAACTGATCCCACTCGTCATCGACGGCATCGACCAGCGACTGATCGGGACGGTGCAGCGTGCCACCGAGCTGCAGGTTATAGGGCGGGTCGGCAAAGATCACATCGACGGAATTGGTCGGCAGGGCCTCGAGGGCCGCGACACAATCACCCTTGATGATCGTGTCGATCCAGGAATCCGGCTTAACGGAGGTCTTAAGATCGGCAAGCGGAAAGACAGACGCCATTATGTTACTCGCTCATACACTTACGCTTTTAACTGACCGTTATGGTTACCCAGTTTGGTTACCAAAGCCTGAAGCGGTGAGCGATTTCGGGAAATTATCGAACTATACACGCAGAAAATGAAAAGGCGGGCACCTGGCCCGCCTCCCCTCAATTCGTCAGCCTGAGGCCGCTCGTGGCACTCGCCGCCTTGCTGAACAGGGCCGACATCGAGGCGGCCATGTCGTCGGTGGGTTTGACCTCGAAGAACAGCCCCTCGGTGGCGCAGGCTTTCAGGTTCGGGCCGATATTCTTGGCGAAAACCGGGTTGATCGCCTGGTTCCAAATCGGGTCGGTGGGGATCGGCAGGTAGGTGGTGTAGAGCACGGCGACCTTGATGCCGCGATCCTTCAGCGCCGAGCAGAGCTTCGGGTCGATCGGCTGCAGGCAGCGGTCGGGGTTGGACCACCAGGAGCCGCCCGTGCAGCTGCTTTTGCGGCTGTCGCCCAGGCCGTCGGTCACGAAGAACACCACTTCCTGGCGGTCGCCGGTGCTGGCGCCGGTGCCGCCATCGGTCTTGATCTCCTTGCCGATGCTGGTCAGCGCCGTGTCGAAACTCGTCAGCGCATCCTCGTTGAACTGATGATGCTGCGTCGTCATCAGGTTGATCTGGCCAATGGCGTTGCGCATGGTCGAGAGATCGCCGGTCAGGGTTGCGATCCGCTGGATACCGTAATAGGGCGCCGTTTCAGAGGCCGCGGCGCCGAACGTATAGGCGGCGAAGCGGTACTGGTTCGGCTGGGTTTCCCCGGCCGCATCGTCCATCAGCCCCTTGACGGCCTCCGTCACCACGTCGATCCGCAGCGTGATATCGTTGGCGCGGGCAATGAGATAATTGCTGTCCGTGTTTTCGACGCCGCTGCCCCAGACCATATGGCAGGCGAAGGCACAGTTGCGGCCCGCGGCATCCGGGGCATTTGCTGTCGCCTTTACAAGCGCGTCGATATCGGCCTGCGTCGCGCCGATGCCCATCGACGGGGTATTGTCGAGCAGTAGGTAAAAGTCGGTGTAGCTGGCGCTCGACATTCCGCCGCTGGAGGCGGTCGCCGTGCCGCTGACAGGCATGGAATTGATGCCCAGAATCTTCATGAACGTGGTCGGCGCCTGCGTGCCGAAATTGACGGTGGAGGTGACGACGCCGCTTTGCTTGGCGACCTTGATCGAGACGTTGATAGGCAGCGAGCCGGCAGTCTGGCTAAGGCCGCTTGAGCGCTGCGCCATGAACATCTGTTGCGCATCCTGCTCGGCAATACTGACCTCACCGTCGCCGGTCATCGACTGGATCGCCTTGTAGCCTGACGACTGCGGGGAGATGGCGCCGAGGGCTGCGGCATCGGCTGCCTCCATCAGTTCGGTCCGAAGCTCGCTCTGGTCGCTGTAGTCGACAGCAAGACCTGCAGCGCCGAGCAGCGGCACCATCAGGATTGCGGTCATGACACCGAAATTGCCGCGCCGGTCCTTGAGAAAGGGACGTAAAGAACGCATTTTGAGTATGCCTCGGAGCTAAAATATAGTGCCGTTATGCACACCATTCGATAATATAGAGTAAGCATGGAAGCGTTTTCACGGCTTCGTGACTGAAATAGAAAGGCGATAAATACTTTAGATAGAAGTGATATTTCAATTTTATTCTATCACTGGTGGCATGCCGGAATTTTCGCCGGCACGCCTTCGTTGTCTTGGCCCTTTCAAGCGCCGGCGGTGTCGTGGACCTTGCGGCTGTCGTCCGGCGCCTCGTCGCGCTCGAACATGCCGTAGTCGCGGACGATGTGGCCGATACGCAAGCGGTAATCGGCAAAGACGCCGTTGCGGCCGGCCGCCTGGGCGTTGCGATGCGCCTCGCGATTGCGCCAGCCCTTGACGGCGTCCTCATCACGCCAGAAGGAGAGCGACAGGATCTTGCCGCGCATCGTCAGGCTTTCGAAGCGCTCGATGGAGATGAAGCCATCCATGCTCTCCAATTCGGCGCGTAGCTCTCCTGCCAGATCGAGGTATTTGTGGCGCTCGCCCAGAAAGGGCACGACCTCGAAGATGACGGCGATCATGGCAGCACCAGCTTGGCATGGGGTGCCGAAACATTTTTCAGGAAGATGCGGTCCTCCCTGAGGATGAAGCGCTCGCGCTTGGCAAATTCGTAGTTTTCGCGGCCGCGCGGATCGGCGGCGAGCCTCGCACGGTAGGCTTCGTAGGCGGCAAGGCTTTCGATGTTGTAGACACCGTAGGCCGTCGTCAGCGAGCCCTCGTGCGGGGCGAAATAGCCAATCAGGTCGGCGCCGTTCTGCGGGATCGCCTGTCCCCAGTTGCGGGCATATTCGGCGAAGGCTTCCTTCTTGAACGGATCGATCTCGTAGCGGATGAAGCAGGTGAGCATCTCTTTCTCCTGTTGTTGTGGGAAGAGATTGCCATGTTGCGGCACCGGCATGCTTCGGTTACGATCGAAGTATGAAAGAAGGACCAGACATCGCACAGATCGGCTCGCTCATTGGCGATCCCGCCCGCGCCAACATGCTGACGGCGCTGATGGGCGGGAAGGCGCTGACGGCGACGGAGCTTGCGGCCGCCGGCGGCATCACGCTGCAGACGGCGAGCACGCATCTTGCCAAGCTTGAGGCCGGCAGCCTGCTTTCGCAGCGCAAGCAGGGGCGCCACCGCTATTTCACTCTTGCCGATGATGGCGTCGGCAAGCTGCTCGAAAGCATCATGGGCTTTGCCGCCGGGCGTGGGCATCTGCGCCACCAGCCGGGACCGAAGGAACCGGCGCTGCGCAAGGCACGCATTTGCTACGACCATCTGGCTGGCGATTACGGCGTGCGGATGCTGGACAGCCTCGTCACCTCCGGGGCGATCGACGCCATCAGCGATGGACTGGCGGTGACGGCAAAGGGCGAGGACCGGTTCCAGTGCATCGGCATAGACCTGCATGGCCTGAAATCCTCGCGCCGTCCGCTCTGCCGCTCCTGCCTCGACTGGAGCGAGCGGCGCGCGCATCTGGCGGGCAGCCTCGGCAAGGCGCTGCTTTCCAACTTCTTCGACAAGGGCTGGGCGCGGCGCACGGCCGAAAGCCGCTCAGTGATTTTTTCGCCCGAAGGCGAGCGTCAGTTTCTGCAGCTCTTTCCGGTCGAGGCCTGAGCCATTAGCCGACGATGGCGAAGGCTTCCGGCTCGCCGGGCTTGCGCGCCGAGGGCGAACGGCCGATCCATTGCACATGTTTCTGCAGGATGGCGGCTGCCTCATCGATGCGGCCCTGGCGCAGCGCCAGCAGGATGGCGCGGTGATCGTGGTCGGTGCGCTTTTCCCATCCGGAACGCCACGCCGAGAACAGGAACCGGGCGCTTGCCGCATGCAGATCGTCGATCGCCGCCAACAGGCGGTTCATGTTGCAGGGCGCAAGGATCAGCCGGTGGAAGCGGCGGTTCGCCTCTTCCCAGGCATGCACGTCGGCGGCTGCATCGCCATCGCGGGTCGCCTGCTCGGCGGCATCGAGGATCGCTGATGTCAGATGCTTGGCGGCGTGGCGGAGCGCCAGAACCTCAAGCGCCGCGCGCATTTCGGCGACTTCACGCACCTCTTCCAGATCGAAGGAGGCAACGCGCACGCCGCGGCGCGGCTCGCTGATCGCCAGCCCCTGCGCTTCGAGGCGGCGGAAGGCCTCGCGCACCGGCACATGGCTGGTGCCGAATTCCTCGGCGATATGGTCCTGCCGAAGCCTGACGCCGGCGGCCAGTTCACCATGCACGATACGCTCCGCCAGGATGCGGCTGATGCGGCTTGCGATCGTGTCTTCGGGTTCCTTGGCCATGCTGTCCAGTAATGCGCGGGAATCGGCTTGGCGAGGCTATCCTGCGGTGCCTTCCGGCGCAAATGGCATTCGGCGGCGACAAGCCGCCCACAGCGCGCATCGCTGCCATGTCAACGCCCCCGTTGAGCTTTGGAACGCCATCGTGTAAACCGCCGCCATCCCCAACAAGGCTGGACGAACATGCAGGGCTTCGACCTCATTATCTTCGACTGTGACGGCGTTCTGGTCGATTCCGAAATCATCGCGGCGCAAGTCGAATCCGCCCTTCTCACCGAGGCCGGTTACCCGATCAGCCCGGAAGAAATGGCCGAGCGCTTCGCAGGCCTGACCTGGAAGAACATTCTTCTGCAGGTCGAGCGTGATGCCAGCATCCCGCTTTCGGCCTCGCTGCTCGACAAGTCCGAGAAGCTGCTCGACCTCAAGCTCCAGCAGGATGTCGAGGCGATCGCCGGTGTCGCGGCTGCTATTGCCAAGCTCAATCTGCAGCGCTGCATCTGCTCCAATTCGAGCTCTGCACGCCTCGACATGATGCTCGGCAAGGTCGGCCTCAAGCCGCTGTTTGCGCCGAACATCTTTTCGGCCAAGGACCTTGGCCCCGACCGCACCAAGCCGAAGCCGGACATTTTCCTGCATGGCGCAGAGAAGATGGGCGTTTCGCCGTCGCGCACCCTCGTCGTCGAGGATTCCGTTCATGGCGTCCATGCGGCCCGTAGCGCCGGTATGCGCGTCATCGGCTTTACCGGTGCGTCGCACAGCTATCCCTCGCATGCCGACCACCTTACGGATGCGGGTGCGGAAACCGTGATCTCGCGGATGAGCGATCTTCCGGGTGTCGTTGCCGCACTTTCCGAATGGGAAGGCGCGCTCTGATCAGACGAGCAGGTTGACGGCGCCGGGCAATATCTCGAAACGTGCCGGGATATGCCCAGGCGCCTCGCCGTCGCTATCGACAGGTGCCGCCTCGCCGGCCGGCCAGACCTCGACCAGACGCGCCCGGTGGATGCTGACCAGCGGGCTTTTCACATGCCTCCCGCTATAGATGCTGTTCATCAGCGTCAGCACGCGCAGTCTCGCGGCACCCCTGATGATCACCACATCGAAGAGCCCGTCGGAAACATCGGCGCCGGGCGCCACCTTCATGCCGCCGCCGAACCAGGCGCCGTTGGCGACCGCAACGGCGGTGATCGGCCCGTCATAGACATCCTCGCCATCGAGCCGCAGGCGGATCTTGCAGGGCTTGTAGCGCAGGATCTGCATCAGGCTGTGATAGAAGAACACCATCGGGCCCGGCAGCCGCCTGCCCCGCCGCGCCTCGTTGACGGCGCTGACGATCTTTCCCGAAACGCCGAAGCTGGCGATATTGATGAAATGCCGGGTGCAGCTCACGCCGTCTTCGTTTTCGCAGGTCAGCAGCCCGGCATCGACGGAGCGCACCGGCGCAGTCAACAGATGTTCGGCGATCTTCGAGGGTTCACGGGGGATGACGAAATTGCGGGCGAAATCGCAGCCGGTGCCCGTCGGAATGAAAGAGAAGACCGCGCCCGGACGCCTTGATCTAAGGATACCGCCTGCGACCTCGCCGACCGTGCCATCGCCACCGACGGCCAGCACCAGATCGCAGCCGTCTTCGGCGAGTTCCCGACCATGGCGCCCAGCATCGCCGAAACCCTTGGTCTCACGCAGGCTGATATCGGCCGAGCGGGCTTCGAGCGCACGCCGCAACGCGGACCAGAACAGCCGCCTGCCCCGCCTTCCAGACGCCGGATTGAGAACGATGCCGATTTTCATCGCGAAAAATCTCTCCCGCCATGACAGAAGCATGACGGGGAGGCCGAAACAAGCGGCGTATTAAGAGCTCTTGGCTTTCTTCTTGGTCTTCGGGGCGTTGCCCTGATCGAAGCCGATATTGACGCGAACCAGCGAACCCGAACCCACCGGCAGCTTGAAGCCGTCGTGGCGGAACAGGACCTGCGTCGACGTCTGGCCAGCCGGTATCTGCGCGGTGAAGGGCACGGTCTCGCTGTTGATCGCACCCTGGCTGTCGACAGCGCTGATGCGAATCGGCAGCGACACGGCACCAGGGCCGCCTGCCGGACCGGCGAGTACGCGAACCTGCGCAACGATGGTCATCGTCAGGTTCTGGTCGTTGAGCGTGCACTGGCGCGTATAGTCGCCGAATGCGGCCTGATAGACGATCTGATCCGTCGGCTGCGCATCCTGCTGGCCTGCGGCGCTGTTGACGACAGCCTTCTTGCCGCCCTTGGCATAGGTGCGGAAGATCGCATCCTGATCGCGCATGTAGATCTGCGGGCAAGCGCCCTGAACGACCGGCTGTACGGAGCCTGACGCATTAGTGGCGGTGCCGATCGGCTTGTCTGTCGAAGATGGATTCTGCGGTGCCATCGGCATGATCTGCGCGGTGCCACCGGTCTGCGCGGAAGCCTCTGCGGGCTTGCTGTCGCCGCCCATTCCGAGCGAGCTGCAGCCTGCGAGAAGAGCGGCCAACGATGCGGAAGCGATGAGACGCGGGACTTTGCCGAACACGATTATTCCACCCTCTTACAAAGTTTTTTGGCAGGCCCGAAGTCGCGTTTGCAAGGCCTTTCGTCACAGTTTGCGATGGTCTATATCAGCGGCGCAAAGAAAAATCGATTGGGTAAGCACTGTTTTGATGCACATTTCGGCTCGCAGCATTTCAGGAGCTTGCTTTCCTTCTCCGGATCGCTTCCGGCCATAACGTCAAGGATGAAGAACGTGGACTATATCTCGACCCGCGGCGAGGCCCCTTCTCTCGGCTTTTGCGATGCGCTTCTGACGGGTCTTGCCCGCGACGGCGGTCTCTACGTTCCGCGTCAATGGCCGCAGTTCTCCAAGAAGGAGATCCGGGCGCTGCGCGGCAAGAGTTATCAGGATATCGCGTTCACGATTCTCTCGCCCTTCACCAATGGCGAAATCCCGGCCGAAACCTTCCGCGCGATGATCGACGAGGCCTATGGCACCTTCCGCCATCCGGCGATCGCGCCGCTGGTGCAGACCGGCCCAAACAGCTTCGTCATGGAGCTCTTCCACGGCACGACGCTGGCCTTCAAGGACGTGGCGATGCAGTTGCTGGCCCGCCTGATGGACTATGCGCTGGAGAAGCGCGGCGAGCGCGCGACGATCGTCGGCGCCACGTCGGGCGATACCGGCGGTGCGGCGATCGACGCCTTTGCTGGCCGCGAGCGCACCGACATCTTCATTCTCTTCCCGCATGGCAAGGTGTCGCCGGTGCAGCAGCGCCAGATGACGACCTCGACGTCGCCGAACGTGCATGCGCTTGCCGTCAACGGCAATTTCGACGACTGCCAGAATCTGGTGAAGGCGATGTTCAATGACGGCGCCTTCCGCGACAAGGTAAAGCTTTCGGGCGTCAACTCGATCAACTGGGCCCGCATCATGGCTCAGATCGTCTATTACTTCACCACCTCGGTCGCGCTCGGCGGACCGGACCGGAAGATTTCGTTCACCGTACCGACGGGGAATTTCGGGGATATTTTTGCGGGCTATGCCGCCAAGAAGATGGGCCTGCCGATCGGCAAGCTTGTTATCGCCACCAACGAGAACGACATCCTGGCGCGGACGATGAAGACCGGCCGCTACGACATGAAGGAGGTCAAGGCGACCACCTCTCCGTCCATGGATATCCAGATCTCTTCCAACTTCGAACGGCTGCTGTTCGAGGCCTATGACCGCGATGCTTCCAAGGTGCGCCACGCCATGGACAGCCTGAAGCAATCGAACGGTTTCGAGATCGCCCCGAAGGCGCTCGCCGCCATCAAGAAAGACTTCCGCGCCGGCCGCGCCAGCGAGAAGCAGGTGGCCCAGACGATCAAGGAAACGCTTGCCGAGACGGGCTATCTGCTCGATCCGCATTCGGCGATCGGCGTCTTCGTTGCGGCCAAGCATGAGAAGCCGAATACACCGATGGTGACGCTTGCCACCGCCCACCCGGCTAAGTTCCCGGCGGCCGTAAAATCGGCCTCCGGTATTGACCCGGCGCTCCCGACGTGGCTTGCTGATCTGATGCTTAAGGAGGAGCGCTTCCAAGTCATCGATCCGGAACTTAAGGCCGTTGAAAGCTTTATCGGCAAGCATGCCCGGACGTAATTCGGCAGCGCAGAAAGATAGCCAATGACAGTTGAGTGCACCCGGCTCAAATCCGGGCTGACAGTAGTGACACAGACCATGCCGCACCTTGAAAGTGCCGCGCTCGGGGTCTGGATCAAATCAGGTTCGCGCAACGAGACGCAAGACGAGCATGGCATTGCCCACCTGCTCGAACACATGGCTTTCAAGGGAACCGCGCGCCGCTCGGCACGCGATATCGCAGAGGAAATCGAGGATGTCGGCGGCGAAGTGAACGCCGCAACCTCGACCGAAACGACCTCCTACTACGCCCGCGTCCTCAAGGACCACGTGCCGCTCGCCATCGATATCCTCGCCGACATCCTGACGGAATCGGCCTTCGAGGAAGACGAGCTGGAGCGCGAAAAGCAGGTCATCCTGCAGGAAATCAACGCCGCCAACGACACGCCCGATGACGTGGTTTTCGACAAGTTTTCGGAAACCGCCTACAAGGACCAGACGCTCGGCCGCGCCATTCTCGGTACGCCGGAGACGGTCGTTTCCTTCTCGCCGCAGCAGATCCGCACCTATCTCGGCCGCAACTACACGACCGACCGGATGTTCGTGGTCGCAGCCGGTGCCGTCGATCACGACGAGTTCGTGAAGATGGTGGAACAGCGCTTCGCCGGCCTGCCGACAGCGCCGATCGCGACGCCCGTCATGGAGCCCGCTCGCTATATCGGCGGCAATATCCGCGAGACCCGCGATCTCATGGATGCGCAGATCCTGCTCGGCTTCGAAGGCAAGGCCTATCACGCCCGCGACTTCTACTGTTCGCAGATCCTTGCCAACATTCTGGGCGGCGGCATGTCGTCCCGGCTGTTCCAGGAAGTGCGCGAAATTCGCGGCCTCTGCTATTCGATCTATGCCTTCCACTGGGGCTTTTCCGACACCGGCATCTTCGGCATCCATGCCGCGACCGGCGGCGAGAACCTGCCGGAACTGGTGCCTGTCATCATCGACGAGCTGCACAAGTCTGCCGGCTCGATCGAGCAGAAGGAAATCGAGCGCGCCCGCGCCCAGATCCGCGCCCAGCTTTTGATGGGTCAGGAAAGCCCGGCCGCCCGTGCCGGTCAGATTGCTCGGCAGATGATGCTTTATGGCCGTCCGATCTCCAATCCGGAGATGATGGAGCGGCTGGAAGGCATCACCGTCGAGCGCCTGACCGACCTTGCCGGACGGCTGTTCTTCGACACCGTTCCGACGCTGTCGGCGATCGGCCCGCTGGAGCAGCTTGCGCCGATGGAAGACATCACTGCTTCGCTCTCCGCCCATATGCCGCAATCCAAACAGGCAAGCCGCTAGACCGCTTTCAGCCCGCCGGGAGTGATCGATGCCCAAATCGGTATTTCGGTTCCTGTCGCGGCAGCCGGAAGCAGTCGAGCTGGAGAACAGCCGCTATGCGTTGCGGCTGCCGCGCTATCAGGATTTCAACCAGTGGCACAAGCTGCGCTCCGATAGCCGCAAGTTCCTGGAACCCTGGGAGCCGACCTGGCGGCGTGACGAACTGACGGAGGGCGCCTTTCGCGCCCGCGTCATCCGCGGCAAGCAGGAATATGCTTCCGGACAGGCGATCCCGCTCTTCCTGTTTTCCAAACCCGACATGGAACTGCTCGGTGGCATCACCATCGGCTATATCCGCCGCGGGGCGGCGCAGAGCTGCATGATCGGCTACTGGATGGGCGAGAAACACGCCGGTCAGGGCCATATGTTCGCCGCACTTCAGTTGGTTATACCCTATATCTTCGCAGGGCTTGAGTTGCACCGTATCGAAGCAGCCTGTATTCCAGACAACGCACGGAGCATTCGCCTGCTTGAGAAAGCCGGGTTTCAGCGGGAAGGCTATCTGCGCGGATACTTGAAAATCAACGGTCAGTGGCATGACCATGTGATGTTTTCACTGATCGCCACCGATACGGATACAGGCAGGAAAACCGACAGCCGATGACCACGAACCGCATGCTGCACACATCACCGTCCGGCCGATTGATCGCGGTGATCGCAGCTCTCTTCCTGTCGGTGCTTGCGCTGGCCGCCGGTACCGCACAGGCGGCTGAACCGGTGAAGATTTCGCGCGACGACACGGCGCTCGACCTCACCAAGACCACCGAGATCTACGCCAACCAGGGCGAAGCCTTCCAGGTGTCCACCGCAGCCGGTGCCGACGGCATCCGGCGCCGTATTGAGGTACGTGCCAGCTCCGACAACCACCAGGGCGACTGGGCCGTTTTCGCGCTCGCCAACGTTTCGGAAGAGCAGCTGGAGCGCGTCATCGTCGCCCCGCATTTCCGCCTGGTGAATTCCAAGCTTTTCTGGCCGGATCTCGGCTCGCAACGCATCATGGCGATCACGCCGAGCGAGGGCTTCGCGCTCGACCGGCAGCCGAGCGACGAGGCCGACGTCTTCCGCATCACGCTGAACCCGGGCGCCGTCATCACCTTCGTCGCCGAGCTTGCAAGCCCCGACCTGCCGCAGATCTATCTCTGGGAACCGGACGCCTACAAGGACACGATCAACGCCTTCACGCTCTACCGCGGCATCGTGCTCGGCATTGCCGGTCTGCTCGCCGTGTTCCTGACCATCCTGTTCGTCGTCAAGGGAACCTCGATGCTGCCGGCAACGGCAGCGCTCGCCTGGGCGGTACTCGGCTATATCTGCGTCGATTTCGGCTTTCTCGGCAAGCTGATCAGCATCGCCTCGGCCGACCAGCGAATATGGCGCGCCTGCGCGGAAGTGGCGCTGGCCTCGAGTTTCGTCATCTTCCTGTTCACCTATTTGAACCTCAACCGCTGGCATACGCATCTCGGCTACGCCACGCTCGCCTGGGTGCTCGGCCTCGCGCTGCTCTTTGGTGTGGCGATCTACGACCCGTCGATCGCTGCCGGTATCGCCCGGCTTTCCTTTGCGCTGACGGCGACGATGGGTCTGGTGCTGATCGTCTATCTCGGCCTCAACCGCTATGACCGCGCCATCCTGCTCGTGCCCGCCTGGGCGCTGATCCTTGTGTGGATCTTCGGGGCGTGGCTGACGATCACCGGCCGGCTCGACAACGACATCATCCAGCCGGCGCTCGGCGGCGGTTTGGTGCTGATCGTGCTGCTGATCGGCTTCACCGTGATGCAGCACGCCTTTGCGGGCGGTGCGTTCCAGCAGGGTCTGTTTTCCGATCTCGAACGCCAGTCGCTGGCGCTGACCGGCTCCGGCGATATGGTCTGGGACTGGGACGTGGCGCGCGACCGCGTTGTCACCATTCCCGATGTTTCCGTGAAGCTTGGCCTGGCGCCGGGAGCGATGCATGGTGCGGCCCGCAACTGGCTGCCGCGGCTGCATCCTGACGACCGCGACCGCTTTCGCGCCACGCTCGACGTGCTGCTCGAACATCGCCGCGGCCGCCTGAACCACGAATTCCGCATCCGCGCCGAGGACGGCCATTTTCACTGGCTGCTGATCCGCGCCCGGCCGGTGCTCGGCTCCAACGGCGAAATCATCCGCTGCGTCGGCACGATCGTCGATGTGACGGAACAGAAGAATTCCATCGAGCGGCTGCTGCACGACGCGCTGCACGACAACCTCACCGGCCTGCCGAACCGCCAGCTGTTCATCGACCGCCTGCAATCGGTGCTGGCGCTGGCGCCTTCGGGCGATACGCTGCGCCCGACGGTCATGGTGATCGATATCGACCGCTACAAGCTGGTCAATGATGCGCTCGGCGTTGCCGCGGGCGACAATATCCTGATCGCGCTGACCCGTCGCCTGCGCCGCCTATTGAAGGCGCAGGACACGCTGGCGCGTCTGGCGGGCGACCAGTTCGGCCTGATCCTGGTTTCCGAGCGCGATCCCGCGAAGATCGCCGATTTCGCCGATGCGATCAGCAAGGCGATCATGGTGCCGATCAACTTTGCCAATCGCGAGATCGTCCTGACCGCGTCGATCGGCCTTTCCTCCTGGGTCGACCAGCAGGAGAATGCAGCCGGCATGCTGAGCGACGCCGAGCTGGCCATGTACCGCGCCAAGCGCGCCGGCGGCAATCGCGTCGAGCCTTTCCGCCCGGCATTCCGCGATTTCGGGGCCGACCGGCTGCAGCTGGAATCGGATCTGCGCCGCGCCATTGAGCGCAAGGAACTGTCGATGGTCTATCAGCCGATCGCCCGGCTCGAGGATGTCGAGATCGCCGGTTTCGAGGCGCTGATGCGCTGGGAGCATCCGAAGCGCGGCAATATCCCGCCATCCGAGTTCATCCCGATCGCGGAAGCCTCCGACATCATCGGCCCGCTCGGGCTGTTTGCGCTGGAACAGGCGACCAACGACCTGATGGGCTGGCAGAACCAGACCGGCGAATTGCCGATCTTCGTTTCGATCAATCTCTCCAGCGTGCAGCTGCTCAACAACGAGCTTTATGACGACGTGCGCTCGGTGCTGGCGAAGACCCATTGCGAACCCTCGCGCCTGAAGCTGGAGCTGACGGAATCGATGGTGATGGAGAACCCGGAACAGGCGCGCCTGGTGCTGCAGAAGCTGAAGGAAGCAGGCCTTGGCCTCGCACTCGACGACTTCGGCACAGGCTATTCCTCCCTCTCCTACCTGACGCGCTTCCCGTTCGACACCATCAAGCTCGACAAGGCGCTGGTGCGAGACAATACCGACAAGAAGGCCACCATCCTGCGCTCGGTGATCAACATGGCCCGCGAACTGGACATGAAGGTCGTGGCCGAAGGCATCGAGTCCAACGAGGACGCGATCGAGCTTGCCAAGATGGGCTGCAGCTACGGCCAAAGCTACCTTTTCGGCCCGCCAATGCCTGCAGAATCGGTGCTGCGGCTGCTGAAGGAACGGTTTCCGCTGACGAAGCGGGCGTAAGCTATTCCATTGCCTATGCGGGAAACGATCCCGCGCAGGCCATTCTTCCGATTGCAGATTGTTACAGGACGATGTGGCAAAGGCGTCACGTTTGCGGCGCTTTGCCACTTTTTTATACATATGCGTTTAGCATATAATTGACGAGCCCGTTCTCCGCGAGCTTACTGTTTCCGTTGCCAATCGGCGCGTTCCCTCTCCGGCGTCCCCCTCGCGGCACCGCACGCCTCGCGCCACATACGGGCCAGCCATAGTGCCGGTCTGCAAAACGGAGACACAGCATGAACATAAAGAGCCTTCTTCTCGGCTCCGCTGCTGCATTTGCAGCAGTTTCCGGCGCTCAGGCTGCCGACGCCATCGTCGCCGCCGAGCCGGAATCCGTGGAATATGTCCGCGTCTGCGACGCGTATGGAACAGGCTATTTCTACATTCCGGGCACCGAGACCTGCCTGAAGATCGGCGGCTATCTGCGCTTCGAAGTCGGCTACGGCTTTGGGGACGGTTATGAGAACAACGGGCCGGGTGGCGCCGGCGGCGAGGACTGGGAAAGCCATACCCGCGCCCATGTGAGCGTCGATGCCAAGAGCGACACCGAATACGGCCCGCTGACCAGCCGCATCGTGCTCGAATCCAACTACTATGGCGGCGGCGGCCCCGCCACGCGTACCACCGAGTTTGTCGGCTGGTCGAATGCCGCCGCCTATGGCACGGACAATACGATCATCGACGAAGCCTATCTGGAGCTTGCCGGTATACGCGCCGGCCGCTTCGCGAGCTGGTGGGACAACGACTTCTCCGGTGAATCCGATCTGATGACCGGTAACGACACCAAATGGAACGCGATCCGCTACGAATATGACAGCGACAGCTTCAATGCCGGCCTGTCGCTGGATGAACTCCCTGCGGACTTCGACGGAGCCGAGAGAGGTCTCGGCATAGACGCCATGGTCGGCGGCAAGGCTGGCGGGTTCACCTGGCAGGTCTATGGCGGCTATGACGCGGCCATGCAGGACGGTTCCGTCACAGCCCGCATGGGAGCAGAAATCGGCCCCGGCCTGTTCGAGCTTGCCGGCATCTATTCGAGCGGACCGAATACCTATTACCAGGCCAGCGAATGGTCGGTGATTGCGCAATATGCACTGAAGATCAACGACAAGTTCACCGTGACGCCGGAGGCGCAGTACAGCGGCAGGATCCGCGAGGCCGACGACGAATATCACAATGGCAGTATGTGGCGCGGCGGCGTGACGTTCGACTACAAGATCGTCGATGACCTGACGCTGCATACGGCTGCGACCTATGTGGCTGAAAATCACGATTTCCCGGGCACCGACGACTCGCATTATGTCGAAGGCTTCGTCCGGCTGGAGCGGGATTTCTGAGCCTGTCCGCATCGATGTGAAATGAGAGACCCGGCACAATGCCGGGTCTCTTTGCTTTTGGGCCCCTGCTCAGGTTGCCTGCGGAACCCTTGCGATCACCTTGATCTCGAAATCGAAGCCCGCCAGCCAATTGACGCCGACGGCAGTCCAGTTCGGATATGGCGGCTCGCCGATGATGCGGTTGCGCACCGCCATGATCGTTTCGAACTGATTTTGCGGGTCAGTGTGGAAGGTCGTGACGTCGATGACGTCATCGAGCGTCGCTCCCGCAGCCTTCAGTACGGCCTTCAAGTTTTCGAAGGCCAGTTCCACCTGGCGGGCGAAGTCGGGCTCCGGCGAGCCGTCGACACGGCTGCCCACCTGCCCCGAGACGAAGAGCAGGTCTCCGGAGCGGATCGCTGCGGAATAGCGGTGTTCGGCGTAAAGCGTGTGGCGGCCGGCCGGGAAGATTGCTTCGCGTTTGGTCATGTTCACTCCTGATGACAATAGCGGACCCTCGGGCAGACGCGATCGCCTGCCCGTTCCATTTGCCGTGTTCTCCGGCGAGGTCCGCGCTTCACAATGCGGGGCGCAATTGATATACGCTCCGTATGTCTATATATTTGACATACATTTCGTATGTCAATACGCATACGTGGCGTATGTCAATTTCGAGGAGAATGCCGTGGCTGGAAAGCGCCGTGCGGAAATGATGGAAGAGACCCGGGCGAAGCTGATCCGGGCGGCCAGAAAGGCTTTTGCGGCAAAGGGTTACGCCGGATCGTCGATGGATGATCTCACCGCGGAAGCGGGGCTGACGCGCGGCGCGCTCTATCACAATTTCGGTGACAAGAAAGGTCTGCTGCAGGCGGTGATCGACCAGATGGATGCTGAAATCCTCGCGCGGATGCGCGCGGCGCATGCCGCCGCGGCCACTCTCTGGGAAGGGTTCATGGCCGAGGCCATCGCCTATATCGAGATGTCGCTGGAGCCGGAGATCCAGCGCATCATGCTGCTCGACGGGCCCGCCGTTCTTGGCGATCCCTCGCAATGGGAAAACCAGAATGCCTGCCTGCGCACGACGGCGCAGACGATCCAGGCGCTGATCGACGACGGAACAGTGAAGCCCGTGAATGCCGAGGCTGCGGCGCGGCTCGTCAACGGCGCCGCCCTCAATGCCGCTCTGTGGATTGCCGCAGCGGATGACCCGGAAACCGTGCTTGCCAATGTCGTCGATGCCTTCCGCCAGTTGACCGGCGGGTTGTTGCTGAAAACCGCTTAGGCGGCAAAGCGCTGCGACGCTTCCGTGGCGCTCTGGATGAGCGCGTGGAGATATTCGAGCTTGGCAACGACCGGCGGTGACAGCACGAAGGGATAGGCATCCGGCTGCCCCATGCTGCGCTGAATGGCATTGATGGCAACGCTGAGCGGGATCCAGGCGCTGATCAGCTGTCCGGCGCTCTTTGCACGGTAGGGCTGAAAGTCCACCTCCGCCGCCATCTCCTCATGACCACGCGGATCGATGGCGATGCCGAAGGCGCGCGCCGTTTCCAGCGTATCGACGATGTGGAGATAGTGCGCGAAACACTCGGCGAAATCCTCCCATGGGTGAGAGGCGGCGTAAGCGCTGATATAGCTTTCCTGCCATCCGATAGGAGCGCCATTGGTATAGTGGCTCTGCAGCGCCGCACTATAATCCTGACGCTCGTCGCCGAAGGTGGCACGGAAGGCATCGAAGGCGCCGCGATCGCGCACCAGCTTGTTCCAGATGAAGTGGCCGGTCTCATGGCGGAAGTGGCCGAGCAGCGTCCGGTAATTCTCGTCCATGGCGCTGCGGGCGAGTTCGCGCGTCACATCATCGGCCTCGGCGGCGCGGATGGCGATTAGCCCCTCCTCGTGACCGGTCATCGCTGGAACGACATTGCCGTCGAACTGAACCGTATCTTCGAGGAAATCGAAGACAAGGCCGCCCTGCGGATCCTGCTCCCGATCGGGATGCGGCAGGTTCAGACGCAACAGCGAATAAAACAGATGGCGCTGCGCCTGGCTGATGCGCCGCCACCGGTCGATGCCGTCCTGCGTGTTGGTGTTCGGTACCAGCCGGTTGTGCCTGCAGGCGATGCAGAACGGGTTCGGATCGTCGGAGGCGATAAGCCAGTTGCAGATATCGAGGCCGCCATTGGCGCAGAAGCGGACCGTGCGCTCCGGCCGCGCCACCAGCTGCCAGGCCGTATCGTCCCGCGGCTCCAGCGCATGCATCGTCATGTCGCCGGGCAGGAAACCCAGCCGGTGATTGCAGCGAACGCATTGGCGATTGTCGAAATGGACGACCTGATCGCAAT
This sequence comes from Rhizobium sp. 01L410, assembly GCF_056400165.1. Taxonomy (NCBI): domain Bacteria; kingdom Pseudomonadati; phylum Pseudomonadota; class Alphaproteobacteria; order Hyphomicrobiales; family Rhizobiaceae; genus Rhizobium; species Rhizobium sp. 01L410. Next base: position 278,839 of record NZ_JBFTST010000006.1, on the reverse strand, counting down.
TGTCGCAGTCGAAAAGCCTCATGGCACTACCCCAAGCATACCGGACGGACTAAAAATGCCTGCCGCGCGGAGGCGCAACAGGCATTGTCATTGAAATCGTTGAAGGATCAGAGCCGATCGACGGCACCCTTCAGCTTGTCCTTGGCCTTGCCTGCGGCGACCTGGGCCTTGCCCTTGCCTTCCTGCACGGCGCCCTTGGCCTGCAGGCTGTGATCGTCGGTGGCCTTGCCGATGGCCTGCTTGGCCTTGCCTGCAATTTCGTTTGTCTTGCCGGAAATCTTGTCGCTGGTGCTACCCATGTGAGATGCCTCCTAAATCGCACCGGGCAGGTTTGCCCGGGTTTGCGGAGAGGAAACGTCGCCTGCCAGATTTCGTTCCGAAGAAATTCAGGCGTGACCGGCATCGGCGGAAAGCATCGCCGCCGTCACACCCATGCCCGCAAGAGCACGTTCATATTTGTCATCGAGGCCGCGATCGAAGATCAGCGTCTCATTGGCAGCGCAGGTCAGCCAGCCGTTGTTTCCGACTTCGCTCTCGAGCTGTCCGGCCCCCCAGGAGGAATAGCCGAGCAGCATCGTCGCCCGCTTCGGACCGCCACCCTTGGAGATGGCGCGGACGATATCGAGCGTTGCCGTCAGGCAGATATCGTCGCTGACCGGGATGCTGGAATCGCTCAGATAGTCATCGGAATGCAGCACGAAGCCGCGGCCGCTCTCGACCGGGCCGCCGGTCTGGATCGGGAAATCGCGCGCGAAATCGGGCAGCACGATGGAATCGCTGTCCTTGATCATGTCGAGATGCAGCAGCACATCGGTAAATGTCAGGCTCTGCGGGCGATTGATGACGAAGCCCATGGCTCCGGCGTCGGAATGGGCGCAGATATAGACAACCGTGCGCGCAAAATTCCTGTCTTCCATGCCAGGCATGGCAATGAGGAACTGCCCGTCGAAAAAGCCACGTTCCCGTCTGTTCTTCAGCGTCGATAAGGACATAATTCCTCCTGCTGCCAGACCGGTGAAAAGGCCCCGACACTGGAAACATGGGGCAATGTCACAAATCAATCAACCGAAAATGAAGAAATAGACCTGCTGTCCTTGTGGCAGGCTGGTGCAGTTTTCGATAAACCTTTGTTCCATGACGATTATTTCTTTCGCATCCGGCAGCGCCCGGCTCCTCTGTCTTTATGCCGCAGCCTCAGGCTGCCTGGGAGACACCGCATGGGCGGAAATGAGCCCCTGGGTCGACAACGAGGGCGGCCGCATGCGGCTGATCGCGCTGCCGCCGGAGCGTGATGGAACGGTTCATGGCGGCCTCCAGATCGAGCCGAAAGCCGGCTGGATCACCTATTGGCGGGAACCCGGAAACAGCGGTATTCCACCGCAGATCAGCGTCGCGCCCGGAAGTGGCATGACGCTGACGGGGGTGCGCTATCCGGTTCCGAAGCATATCAATGACGGCAAGGTGGACGACATCGCCTATGACGCACCCGTCATCCTGCCGCTGACATTCAAGGCGGAAAACCAAGCCGCAGAGATCAAGGCCACCGCCTTCATCGGCATCTGCAAGGATCTCTGCGTTCCCTTCCAGGCGGCGTTTTCCCTGCCGCTGTCGAGTGCGAAGCAATCGCGGCCGGAGGAGGAAGCGTTGCTGAAGACGGCGGAGGCATCGCTGCCGGAAGCGGCATCCGCGGATTTCAAGGTGGTGTCGCACAGGCTTTCGCCTGACATGAAGGAACTCTGGCTCGACATCGCGCTGCCCGGCGGCGGCGACACGGCGCCGGCTGTGATCGTTACCGGTCCCAGCGGCTACGTCTTCACCAAGCAACTGATGAGCAAGCGCGACGGCAAGACCTTCTCGACCTCCGTGGCGATCGGCAAGCTGCCGAAGAACTACAGCATCTCGGGCAAGCGCTGGAGTGCGCTCGTCATCGACGGCGATCGCGCCATGGAGACACCGCTTGCCTTTGAATGAGCGGCTTTTATAGTCGCCGCCAGCCTGCGGCCTGTGCCGCTTGATCATCCGAACGAGGAGAGTTTCATGACCATCGCAATCGGCGACAGCCTTCCGGCCGCCACCTTCAAGGAAAAGACATCGGACGGCCCGGTCGAGACCTCGACCGAACAGCTGTTCAAGGGCAAGCGGGTCGTGCTCTTCGCCGTTCCCGGCGCCTTCACCCCCACCTGCTCGCTGAACCATCTGCCTGGCTATCTCGAAAATCGCGATACAATTCTCGGCAAGGGCGTCGACGACATCGCCGTGGTCGCCGTCAACGACTGGCACGTGATGGGCGCCTGGGCGCAGCAATCCGGCGGCCTCGGCAAGATCCACTTCCTGGCAGACTGGGACGCGGGCTTCACTAAGGCACTCGGCCTGGAAGCCGACCTCTCGGCTGGCGGCCTCGGCGTACGCTCGAAGCGCTATTCGATGCTCGTCGAGGATGGCGTCGTGAAGTCGCTGAACGTCGAGGAAAGCCCCGGCCAGGCGACGGTGTCGGGCGCGGCTGCGATGATCGAGCAGCTGTAAGCTATCTCAGTTGGCGGCGGGCCGGTTCCGCCGTTTTCTTTTTGGAGATGCCGATTACGCTATCGCTCCCACAGTAGGGATGGGTGTCCCTTGGCAAGACATATCCCTCATGCCTGTGCTTGTCACAGGCATCCAGCCAGCCCAAGTCCTTGGGCTGAAAGACTCTCCCCACCGCGCCGACGCGCGGTGACTGGATTCCTGTGACGAGCACAGGAATGAGGGAGGATAGGTGCGAGCATCTGGTTAGCGTTGGGCTCTCAGGCAAGCGATCCGAGTTTCCAGCACTGCTCCCAGCTCGTCATCGCTGATGTCTCCGCCCGCAGCAATTGACGCATCGATGATCGCGCGCAAGCCATCGAGCCTAGCCTCTTGCTGAGCGACGAGGCTCAATCCTACGGTGACGACCTGTTCGGCTGACTGGTAGCGCCCCTCGGTGACCAATCTCTCGACGAAATCTTCCCACTGCTTTTCGATCGATACCTTCATGGCGAAGCTCCCTTTCTGACAGGCTAATAGAAAGTCGTTGGCACTGCACCCTCCCGCTTGCATCCGCCGTGCTTTTGCCATATTCGTTATAACATAACTGTTATGTTATTACATTTTAGAAAGCGCTTCGATGCCCCGCCCCTTTCCCAACCTGCTCCGGCAATCCGCTGCCGTGCGTGCCGGTTTCGTTTTGTTGATGATCGCCGCGCTGTGGCTGGCGATCCATTGGGCGGTGATCCTGCCGTGAGTGCCATTCTCATCGAGCTCGACAACCTGACAGTCAGCTACGACCGGCATCCGGCGGTGCATCATGTGTCCGGCAGCCTTCGCGAGGGCAGCCTGACGGCGATTGCCGGGCCGAATGGGGCGGGTAAATCGACGCTCTTGAAGGCGCTCATCGGTGAGATCCGGCCGGCGGCGGGGCAGATCCGTCACCGGCTGGCGCGGCTCGACTTCGGCTATCTGCCGCAGGCTGCCGATATCAACCGGCGCTTTCCGATATCGGTTCTGGATACGGTGATGCTGGGCGCCTGGCGGCAGGCTGGGGCCTTCGGACGGGTGGCCGCGAACGAGCTGCAGAAGACGCTTGAGGCGCTGTCGGCCGTCGGGCTCGAAGGTTTCGAGAACCGGCATATCGGCGCGCTTTCCGCCGGACAGTTCCAACGCGTGCTGTTTGCCCGGCTGTTGCTGCAGGACGCCAAGGTTATCCTGCTAGACGAACCATTCACGGCGATCGACGCGCGCACCACCCGCGACCTTCTCGACATCGTGGCGCGCTGGCATGGCGACGGGCGGACGGTCATCGCGGTGCTGCACGATTTCGAGCAGGTCCGGGCACATTTCCCCGAGACGATGCTGATCGCCCGCGAGCTGATTGGCTGTGGGCCGACCGCGGAGGTGATGTCCGCGGCGAATCTGATGACGGCGCGGGCGATGGCCGAACGCTGGGACGAAGACGCCGCGATCTGCGAGCCCGCCGCATGACCGCCTACGATATCTTTCTGGCACCTTTCGTAGACTATGGCTTCATGCGCCGCGCGCTCGTCGCCTGCCTCTGCCTCGGGCTCGGCTCCGGGCCGATCGGCGTGTTCCTGATGCTCCGGCGCATGAGCCTTGTCGGCGATGCGATGAGTCATGCGGTGCTGCCGGGGGCGGCGATCGGCTATCTCGTTGCCGGGTCCCTGTCGCTGACGGCGATGGGCATCGGCGGGCTGGTCGCCGGGCTTTCGGTGGCGCTGCTTTCAGGCGTCGTCAGCCGCGTGACGGTGCTGCAGGAGGACGCCAGTTTTGCGAGCTTCTACCTGATTTCGCTGGCGCTCGGCGTGCTCATCGTCTCGCTGCGCGGCTCGAACATCGATCTGCTGCATGTGCTGTTCGGCACGATCCTGGCGATCGACACCCCTGCCCTGACGCAAATCGGTGCGATCACGTCGGTGACGCTGCTCGCGCTTGCTATCATCTACCGGCCGCTGGTCGCCGAGTGTTTCGATCCCGGCTATCTGCGCGCCGTCGGCGGACGCGGCTTGCTCTATCACTTCCTGTTTCTGCTGCTTGTAGTGCTCAATCTCGTTGCAAGCTTCCAGGCACTCGGCACACTGATGGCAGTCGGGCTGATGATGCTGCCGGCGGCGATCGCGCAGCTCTGGTCGCGCAGCCTGCCCCGGATGATGACCATTGCCGCGGTCAGCGCCACGGCCTCCGGCTATCTCGGCCTTGTCGCCTCCTACCATCTCGAACTTGCCTCCGGGCCGACGATCATCATGACAGCGGCTGGCTTCTACGCGCTTTCGATCTTCTTCGCACCGTCCGGCCTCGCCCGGCGCTATTTTCCCCGCCCGCATCTCAAGGGCTGAACCATGGAGACCATCATGAGATCCAAAACCCTGCTTCTGTCTGCCGCATTGCCCGCGCTGATTGCCGCTTCGGCGATGCCGGCTTCGGCGGAAACGCTGAAGACCGTTGCCTCCTTCACTGTGCTTGCCGACGTCGTCAAACAGGTCGGCGGCGATCATGTCACAGTGACCAGCCTGGTCGGCCCGAACGGCGACCCCCATGAATTCGAGCCGTCGCCGGCCGATGCCAAGCATCTGAAGGCAGCGCAGGTCACCTTCGTCAGTGGCGAGGGCCTGGAAGGCTGGATGGACCGGCTGATCACCGCCTCTGGCTACAAGGGTACGCCGGTGACCGTCTCCGAAGGTATCGACACCCGCACCATGGAAGAGGACGGCAAGACCGTGACCGATCCGCATGTGTGGAACAGCCCGGTCAACGTGAAGATCTGGGTAAAGAACATCGAAAAGGCGCTGTCGGATGCCGATCCTGCCGATGCCGCAGCCTTCAAGGCCAACGCCGAGCGCTACACCAAGACGCTGGACGAGCTGAACAGCTATGCGCATGCGAAGTTCGACGCGATGCCTGAAGACCGGCGCAAGGTGCTCACCAGCCACGACGCCTTCGGCTATTTCGGCCGCGAATACAAGGTGAGCTTCCTGGCACCGCTCGGCGTCTCCACCGAAACAGAAGCGTCGGCCGCCGACGTTGCCAAGCTGATCGAACAGATCAAGACCGAGCATGTGAAGACGTATTTCTTCGAGAACTCCAACGATCCGCGTCTCGTCAAGCAGGTGGCCAAGGCAACCGGCGCAGAGCCGGGCGGCGAGCTCTATGTCGAGTCTCTTTCCGACGCCAAGGGACCGGCTCCGACCTACGAGAAGATGTTCCGGTACAATGTCGACCAGATCACCGCGGCGATCGCAAAGTCGAGCTGAGCAGCTTGGGCCGCGGAGCAATCCGCGGCCTTTCCTTTCAGATATTCAGATCGAAGACCAGCAGGCCGCCAAGGCCGCCGTCGACGGATTCGACGATGCGCTGGCCGACCGTCACATGCTCCGGATGGACGAGATAGGCATCGCGCGCCTCCGGGCTCTCGAATGTCACGGCAAAGCCATCGACGAAGCCGCCATGCAGCCCTTCGGGCGAGACGTTCGGCCCATGCTGGATGTCGATGATGCCGGGGATGACCTGCTTCAGCGCCACGACCGATTCGAACAGAGCCTGCTTCTCTTCGGCCGTCATCGCGGCCTTCAGCCGCAAGAATACGCAATGCAGGATCATATGGTGGCCTCCCTGTTTTCGTTGCGGCCAGAATAGTGGGAAAGCCACCGAGGGCAACCCCGTGCGGCACAAAGGCCAGCCATAGTCCCCCGCTCGCAGATGAACGGCATAAAAACACGCCAGGCGGGCGCCAAAACGGCCCGCTCCATCGCTGGATACATTTATTAGCGATAGCTTGTTAACCATGGCCGGGGGGCGCAAAATGCGGCCCCGGCGGGGACGGGGCTTCCTGCCGCAGGGAGGACATCATGGACGACTTGAACCTCACGACCCTGCAACGGGGCCAAACCAGGGTGAAGGGCAGTACCATAGAGGCGTTCGCCGCCGCATTGCGCGGGCGGCTGATCACCAAGGACGATGCCGACTACGACGAGGCGCGGACGATCTGGAACAACATGATCGACCGGCGTCCGGCAATGATCGTGCGCTGTGCCGGTGCTGGTGATGCCGTCAAGGCGGTGCGTTTTGCGCGCGACAACGGCCTGCTTCTGGCGATCCGCGGCGGCGGCCACAACATTGCCGGCAATGCGATCTGCGATGGCGGCGTCGTCATCGACCTGTCGGCGATGCGATCCGTCTGGGTCGATCCCGCGACGCGGCGCATGCGGGTGGAGCCCGGTGCGACACTGGCCGATGTCGATGCGGAGACGCAGGCCTTCGGGCTTGTTCTGCCGACCGGCATCAACTCCACGACAGGCATTGCCGGGCTGACGCTCGGCGGCGGTTTCGGCTGGACGACCCGGAAATTCGGGCTGACGCTCGACAATCTGATCTCGGTGGATGTCGTGACCGCGGCAGGCGAACTGAAACGCGTCAGCGAAAAGGAAGAGCCGGAGCTGTTCTGGGCGCTGCGCGGTGGCGGCGGCAATTTCGGCGTGGTCACCTCGTTCGAATTCCGGCTGCACGATCTGCCCGGAGAGGTGCTGGCGGGGCTCGTCGTCCATCCTTTCGCCGATGCGGAGATGGTGCTCAGGCAATATCGCCAACAGTTGGAAACGGCGCCTGACGAACTGACCTGCTGGGCCGTGATGCGCAAGGCGCCGCCGTTGCCGTTCCTGCCTGCCGAGTGGCATGGCAAGGAGGTGCTGGTGCTTGCCATGTGCTATTGCGGCAATCTGCAGGCCGGTGAGACGGCGACCGCCGGGTTGCGGTCGATCGGCAAGCCGATTGCCGATGTCGTTGGACCGGCGCCGTTCGCCGCCTGGCAGCAGGCCTTCGATCCGCTTCTGACGCCCGGAGCGCGCAATTACTGGAAGAGCCAGGATTTTGCGCGGCTTTCCGATCCTGCCATCTCCGTGCTGCTCGATGCTGTGCGTAAGCTGCCGGGGCCGGAATGCGAGATCTTCATCGGCCATGTCGGCGGCGCGGCGGGACGGATCGGCCACGAGGCCACGGCCTTCCCGCAGCGCAGCTCGCATTTCGTGATGAACGTCCATGCGCGCTGGCGGGAAAAGGCGATGGACCAGGCCTGTATCGGATGGGCAAAGGGCCTGTTCGAGGCAACGCGGCCGCATGCGATCGGCACGGCCTATATCAATTTCATGCCAGAAGACGAGGCCGATCGCGTGGAAGCGGCTTATGGCATGAACTACCGGCGTCTTGCGGAAATCAAGAGACGCTATGATCCGCAGAATCTCTTCCGGATGAACCAGAATGTGAAACCTCTGGCGGAGATGCGGGCGGCCAGCTGAGGCGCGCTGGCGGCAGGTGCGCCCGAAACACACGGCTGGCGGCCGCGAACCGCCAGCCGCTTAAGCTTTGGGTAGCGCGAAGGGCCAGTCGATCAAACCTCCGGCATAAAGTGCCCACCAGACGAGCACAGGCTGAAAGGCAAGCCTCGGCACATGGTAAAGCCAGGCGTAGATGCTTGCGTCCACCGCCGACAACCCATCGATCGCATGCTTGATATTGGCTGGGTAGACGCAGACCGCGTAGGCGGCGAGCGCAATGCCCGCGGCAGCGCGATAGGGCGACGACAGCAGGCCGGCGGCGCCCGCGACCTCGCACGCGCCCGTCACGAAAATCACAGAGGCTGGAAACGGCACCAGGGCTGGCATGATCCGCAGAAATGGCCCCGGCAGCAGCATGTGCAGGATACCGGCGATCAGATAGATCGCCGACAGCACGACACGCCACCAGAATCTGGGTTCCAGGGATGGCTCAAGCCAGGTTCCTGCATGCACAGCCGTCTCATCCTCGGATCGTCGCTCAATAAAGGTCGATACGAAGGCCAGCGGCTTCTGGATGTGTCCGTTTGGAACACGGCCGTTTCAGGCGTTTAAGTTTGACGCATGATTTTCTTGTGTAGCCATCGCTAAGTTAAACCCGTTGAAAGGAAAAAGCCTTAGAAATGCGGGGATTGGCGCGTCTGGGTTCACTTGTACTGTATGAATACAACCTGGCAAATACTAACGGGCAATCTTGCCATCGTTGCATTGGTGATCTCGGTCTGGGCTCACATCTATTTCCGATTCCGTCAGCTCAGCGACCTCAATACCAAGCTCGCCTTCGGCGCCGTCATGGGGGCCGGGACGATGGCCTCGATGATGATGTCGGTGCCGCTGAGCAACGGCGTGTTCATAGACCTGCGTTATTCGCTGGTGGCGATATCGGCGCTGTTTGGCGGCGCACCTTCGGCCATTCTGACGATCCCCATGGCCGTCGCCTTCCGGCTCTACATGGGTGGGGCGGGCGCGGTTGACGGAGTGATCAGCATTGCATGCGCCGGTGCGGTCTCGCTGACGTTGCGCATATTGCAGAAGCGCCGCAAGGCGAAGCTCAGCGATATCTTCATCCTTGGTGCCACCGTCTCGCTGACGCTGCTGGCGACGATGCTGATCCTGCCCAATCAGGTCAGCGCCATGACGCTGCAGCTCGTCGGCATTCCCGCCATCGTGCTGAATTTCGGTGCTATCGCCGTTGCCGGAGCGCTGCTCCTGCAGTTCGAGAACATGGCGCAGGACCGTGACCTGCTGACCGCGGCGCTGACGCAGACGCCGGATTTCCAATACGTCAAGAACCGCGATAGCGTGTTCGTCGTGGTCAATCGCAATGTCGCCGAGCACCACCATTTCAGCTCGCCGGAAGCGATGATTGGCACCACGGATTTCCACATCGCCACACAACGCCGCGCCGAAGTGCTGTTTGCCGAAGAGCAGGACTTGATGCGCCGGGGCGAAGCGCAGATCAACAAGATCGAATCCCTGATGCAGGGCGAGCGCGAACACTGGTTCCGCACCTCGAAAGTGCCGCTGCGCGACCGCGACGGCGTCATCATCGGGCTTGCCGGCGTCACCCGCGACATTACAGAGGAGCGCCGCATCGAGCGGGAGCTGCGCGACAACCGCAACATGTTGTCGCACGCGATGTCCGGCATGTCGGACGGGTTTGCGATGTATGATCCGCAGGGCAAGCTTGTTTATGCCAACCCGCAATATTCCAACCTCTTCCCGCTCTCAGGCGTCGTGCGCGTCGCCGGTTACAATATCCGCGATATCCTGCGGAAGGCCATCGAGACGCAGGAGCGCCGCAACTTTCCCATTGCCGTCGATGAGCAATGGATCGAGACAGCAGCCCGCGACCTGCATCGCGACAAGGACGAGGAAATCGATCTCTATGACGGCCGCTGGCTGAGCCTGCGTACGCGCATGACTGCTGATGGCATGGCGCTTGTCGTCGTCTCCGACGTGACCGCCATGAAACAGGCAGAGCATTCGCTGCGCGCCGTTGCCGACCGGATGAAGAGCCTCGCCGAAACCGACGGCCTGACGGGCATCGTCAATCGCCGCGCCTTCGACGAAGCCCTGGCGCTCGCGCTCGCCCGCAGTGTTCGCGAGCGCACGCCGCTCAGCCTGCTGATGATCGATGTCGACCGCTTCAAGGCCTATAACGACACCTACGGGCATCTGGCCGGTGACGAATGCCTGAAGGCGGTGACCGACTGCCTGCGCAAGGCGGCGCGGCGCGACACCGATATCGTTGCCCGTTTCGGCGGCGAAGAGTTCGTAGTGCTGATGCCGGAGGCCGACGAGGCCGATGCCTGCCGTGTCGCCGGACAATTCCGCGACGCGCTGCACGCGCTGAACCTGCCGCATACTGGCAGCGAATTCGCCCGGGTGACGGCGAGTGTCGGCGTTGCCGTCAAGCAGAGCCGCGGCCGGGCGATCACACCCTCAGAATTCATGCAGCATGCCGATGAGGCGCTGTATGACGCCAAGCGCAGTGGCCGCGACCGGATATCGATCTGGGAATCGGCGAGCAACGCTAGGGCGGTGAACGGCTAGGCTATTTCCAGCATCAAGGCGCAGTGATCGGAGACTTCGGGCGTGCTGACGACCTCGAAACGGGTGACCTCGACATCTGCCGAGACCAGCATGTAGTCAGCAAACTTCCCCTCTTTCGGATAGAGAGACGTTCGCGTGCCCTGAAAGCCGCGGGAGGTCACGAGATCGGTGAGGCCCAGCCTGCCGAGGATCTCGAAGGTGGCGCTTTCGGGCAGGACATTGAAGTCGCCGCAGACGATGAGCGGATCGCCCGGCCGGTGGATGCTGCCGATCAGCGCCACCAGCGCTTCGGCCTGTGCGATCCTTTCAGGCGTGTCGCCCTTGCCCGCCATGTCGCGCAGGCCGTGAAGCTGCGCGATGGTCACGGTGCGGCCCGTGGCATAGTCGAAGAGCCTGAAGACATGGGCGTTGCGCGCACGCGGATGGGCGCCGTATCCATCTGGCGAGAAACTGCCATGGACGAAATCCGCCGCCTGGCCGGTGATCGCCAAGGCGTGGTGGATGAAGGTGGCAAGGCCGAATTCCGAGGTGACGGCGCGATCGCCATCGAACAGCTCGCCGCGCGTCGCCGGGGCGAAAAAGCCGTCATGCTCAGGAAGAACGGCCTTCAGATCATCGAAGAGATTGGGACGCTGCGGCAGGATGTGGCTGCCGTCGCGATATTCCAGCCAGTCCGCCGTGACACCTGACGAGCGGGTGATTTCCTGCAGGCAGAGCACATCCGCACCCGCGGTGGCGAGATACTCGATCAGCGGCTGGTAGATCTTGCCGCCCCAGGCATTCAACGATATGATCCGCACGATGCCTCCCCCGCCCGGCCAAGCCTATTTCTTCTTGTAGGGGGCCATGCCCATGCGCGCCAATTCGTCGGCGCGTTCGTTTTCCGGGTGGCCGGCATGGCCCTTGACCCAGTGCCACTTGACCTTGTGGCGCTGGTTGGCGGCATCGAGTGCCTGCCACAGCTCGCCATTCTTCACCGGTTTCTTGTCGGCGGTCTTCCAGCCGTTCTTCTTCCAGCCGAAGATCCACTTGGAGATGCCGTCCATGACGTATTTGCTGTCGGTGTGGAGATCGACTTCGCAGGCGCTGTTCAGCGCCGAAAGCGCCGAGATCGCCGCCAGCAACTCCATACGGTTGTTGGTGGTCTCGGCTTCGCCGCCCGACAGTTCCTTCTCGACCTCGCCATAACGCAGGATCGCACCCCAGCCGCCGGGACCGGGATTGCCCGAGCAGGCGCCATCGGTGAAGATATCGACATGTTTCATGCGGAAAGCCCGTATTCTGCGGCAGACTTGATCTGGCGGTGGAAGCGCAGCTTGCGCAGGTATTCGAGCGGATCCTTCTTGGTGACCATGGCGCCTTCGGGCGTCGTCAGCCAGTCGTAGAGGCGGGTCAGGAAGAAGCGCAGCGCCGAGCCGCGCGACAGGATCGGCAGCGCCGCACGTTCGGCTTCGCTCAGCGGGCGGACACTCTGGTAGCCCTCCAGCATCGCCGTGCCCTTGGTGATGTTGTAGGCGCCGTCCTTTTCGAAGCACCAGGCATTGAGGATGATCGAGACGTCATAGGCCAGCAGGTCGTTGCAGGCGAAATAGAAGTCGATCAGGCCCGAAAGCTGATCGCCGAGGAAGAAGACGTTGTCGGGGAAGAGATCAGCGTGGATGACGCCTGACGGCAGCTCCCGCGGCCAGTGGGCGGAGAGGAAATCCATCTCGCCGCGCACCTCAGCCGACAGCCCCTTTTCCACCTCGTCAGCGCGGGCCTCCGACTTGTCCCAAAGAACCTTCCAGCCATCGATCGACAACGCATTCGGGCGCTTCAACTCGAAGCCTTCGCCGGCGATGTGCATCTGCGCCAAGGCCTTGCCGACCTCGCGGCAGTGTTTGGCTTCTGGCTTGCGCAGCCACATGCCTTCGAGGAAGGAGATCAGCGCCGCGGGGCGCTCCGACAGATGGCCAAGCAGCGCGCCATCCTTGCGCGGCAATGGCAGCGGGCAGGACAGGCCGCCGGCGGAGAGATGCTGCATCAGCCCGAGGAAGAACGGCAGATCGTTCTTTTCGACGCGCTTCTCATAGAGCGTCAGAATCAACGGATCCTTCGTGGTGTGCAGCAGGAAATTCGAATTCTCGACGCCCTCGGCGATCCCCTTGTAGGAGAGCAGCTCGCCAGCATCATATTCCGTCAGGAACCACTTCAGATCGTCTTCGGAGATATCGGTGTAAACGGCCAAGGTGGGGTCTCGTTTCGGGTTGGGTGGTCGCTCGGAGATGATACCCCCCTCTGCCCTGCCGGGCATCTCCCCCTCAAGGGGGGAGATCGGCAGATGGTCAGGGTTTCCCCAAACAATTGATGTCGAGCGAGCGATTTCTCCCAGCTGATCTCCCCCCTTGAGGGGGAGATGTCCGGCAGGACAGAGGGGGGTATCACGCCCTCCGACAGAACACTACCCATTCACAAACGCCATATCCGCCGCCGTCAGCTCGATATTGCGCAGCTCGCGATTGACGAGGAAATGCTCGTTTTCCTGCACCGTCTCGGCAAGCTCGACCTGCGCATCGAAACGGGCGCGGAAGGCCTCGATGATTTCGTTGACGATGACTTCGGGGGCCGAAGCGCCGGCGGAGAGGCCGAGCGTCGAGATGTGGCCGATGTCGTCCCAGTTGAGCTCGGAGGCGCGCTGCACGAGGATCGACTTCTTCGCCCCTGCCCTCAGCGCCACTTCGACGAGGCGCTTGGAGTTCGAAGAATTCGGGGCGCCGACGATGATGAAGAGGTCGCAGCCGGGGGCCGCCTGCTTCACCACTTCCTGGCGGTTCGTCGTGGCGTAGCAGATCGAATCGGCAGCAGGTGCAGTCAGGTTCGGGAAGCGCTGCTGCAGCCTTGCGATTACGCCAGCGGTATCGTCGACCGAGAGCGTCGTCTGCGTTACGTAACCGAGATTATCGGGATCGGCGGGCTCGTAGGTGTCGGCGTCCTCGACGGTCTCGATCAGCGAGACCGAGCCTTCGGGCAGCTGGCCCATCGTGCCGATGACCTCGGGGTGTCCGGCATGGCCGATGAGGACGACATGGCGGCCGAGGCGGTTGTGGCGCATCGCCTGCTTGTGGACCTTGGAGACCAGCGGACATGTGGCATCGAGATAGAATAGGTTGCGACTGTTGGCATCCTCGGGGACCGACTTCGGAACGCCATGCGCCGAAAACACCACCGGCTGGGCGCGATGCTCCTCCGGGATCTCGTTCAACTCCTCGACGAAGACGGCGCCCTTGGCTTCCAGGCCCTCGACGACGTAGCGGTTGTGAACGATCTCGTGACGGACGTAGACAGGTGCGCCGTAGGATTTCAGCGCCAGAACGACGATCTGGATGGCACGGTCGACGCCGGCGCAGAAGCCGCGCGGCCCGCAAAGCCTGATCGTCAGAGGAGGTTTCGCTGCTATGTTCATCTTGCGTCCGGTATCCATCGTCTCGGGTGTCTAGCCCAATATAGGAAGGAATTGAAGCGATACTATTGCGCCGGTGCGTTGCTGCTGCGCTTGCGGAACCAGGAAACGCCGACGATGCCGACGAGCACTGCCGCCAGACCATACCAAGTGAAGGCATATTCGAGGTGGTTGTTCGGCAGATCGATTTCGGTGACGCCGCCGATCGGCATGCCCTTCGGGTTCGGCGTCGAGTCCGCATCGACGAAGAAGGGCACGACTTTCGCCGGGTCGAAACCGTCGCTCGACGTCATCGCGTCGATGTCCTTCCAATAGAAGACATTCTTGGCGAGATCGTTTTCGGGCACGACCCAGGACGGCTTGCCGGGCAAGCGATTGCGGGCAAGACCGGTGACGGTCTGCTGGCCGGTCAGCTGGCCCTGCATACGCATCTCCGGCTCCTTGTTCTCATAGGGAACGAAGCCGCGATTGACGAAGAGATAGCGCCCGTCGGCCAATTCCAGCGGGGTATAGACGTAGAAGCCGGTCTGGCCGCGCCAGGTGGCGAAGAAGTGCCGTTCCTTGTTGTTGACGTAGCGGCCGCTGACGGTGACCGGACGGTATTCGATATCGGTGCCACCGGCGTGCATCGCCTCGATGGCGGAGAGCTCGACGGGGGCCGAGGTTCGGCGCGAAGCGATGTCGGCGAGAAGGCCTTCCTTCCAGTGCAGCCGCTCGACCTGCCAGGTGCCGAGCGAAATCAGGATGGCGAGCGCAATCAGCACCACGATGCCGGTGAAAACAGGCAGCTTGCGGCGCGTGGCCGGAATGTTCATGTCAGTCACTCAGGCGTCCTTCGCGGGCATTGTGGCGGTATTGCATGGCGATCAGGATGCCCTTGCACCAGCGCAGGGTCAGCAGCGACAAGATGATCGTCAACGGACCGAAGAGCAGGATATGCAGCCAGATCGGCGGCGAATAGTTGACCTCCAGCCAGAGCACCGAGCCGATGACGATGAAGCCGACGATGAGGATGACGAAGACAGCCGGGCCATCGCCCGAATCAGCAAATGCATAATCCAGCCCGCAGGCGGCGCATCGCGGCTTCAGCGACAGCATGCCATCGAACAGCTTGCCGTTGCCGCAGCGCGGGCAGCAGCCGTTGATGCCGGTCTTCACCGGATCGACCGGTGGAAAAAGAGCTGTGTCTTCTTTCATACCCATTCCCGATAGCGGCGATCTCACCTAAAGCCGCCTTAACTCTCCCATAGAGTATCCGCAGGACGAAGGGAAATACCTGCGCGATTTCGCCTCAGCGATTCGCGCCAAACAGAAGAAGAAGACGCATGGACAACGACAACACCGCCGCGCAGATCGTCATTTTGAACGGCGCGCCGCGCAGCGGCAAAACCACGATCGCGAGGGCGATCCAGCAGCAATTCGACGGCCCCTGGATGAATCTCGGGGTCGACGGCTACAATGCGATGACGCCGGCCGAGTATCTGCCGGGCATCGGCCTCAGGCCCGGCGGCGAGCGTCCCGATCTCGAGGAACTGGTGCCGTTTTTCTATGCGGCGCTCTACGAATCGATCGCCATCCATGCCGGGCTCGGGCTCAATGTCGTCGCCGATCTCGGCCATCACGACGCCTACTCGCAGCCGCTCGGCATCCTGGCCGATTGCGCGAGGCGTCTCGAAGGCTTTCCGGTGCTGTTCGTCGGCGTGCGCTGTCCGCTCGACGTCATCATGAAGCGGCGGGAGATCGACGAGCCCGGCCGCGAAGAACTCTATGCCAAGGCGACGGCCGAAACAGCGGTTCCCGAAGCCGTGCGCCGCTGGCAGGAAGAGGTTCACAAGCCCGGCATATACGATCTCGAACTCGATACCTCGGTGCTGACACCCTATGAATGCGCCGAGGCGATCCGCCATCAGCTCGATATCGGCATTCCCGAACCTTCCGCCTTCGAGCGAATCTCCGGGGTGCGGTAGAGCAAAGAAAAAGGCGGGCGCCAATGGCACCCGCCTTTTCAATATCAGCCTTTCGACCGGATCAGCCGTGGGCGACCGGTGCGCCCCATCCACCCCAGATGTAGATGGAGAAGAACAGGAACAGCCAGACGACGTCCACGAAGTGCCAGTACCAGGCAGCCGCCTCGAAGCCGAAATGCTGCTTCGGCGTGAAGTCGCCGCGGATGGCGCGGATCAGGCAGACGACCAGGAAGATCGTGCCGACCAGAACGTGGAAGCCATGGAAGCCGGTCGCCATGAAGAAGGTCGCGCCGTAGATCGACGCCTTGAAGGCGAACGGAGCGTGGGCGTATTCGTAGGCCTGGACGCAGGAGAACAGGATGCCGAGCAGAACGGTGAGCGTCAGACCCTGAATGAGGCCCTTGCGGTCGTTGTGCAGCAGCGCGTGGTGCGCCCAGGTGACCGTCGTGCCCGAGAGAAGCAGGATGACGGTGTTGTAGATCGGCAGGTGCCAGGGATCGAGAACCTCGATGCCCTTCGGCGGCCATACGCCACCGGTGAAGGCGAGGCGCGAGGCCTGAATGGCTTCATGCGGATAGAGGCTGGCGTCGAAATAGGCCCAGAACCAGGCAACGAAGAACATCACTTCGGAAGCGATGAACATGATCATGCCGTAGCGAAGGTGCAGCGAGACGACGCGGGTATGCGCGCCCTCATGAGCTTCCTTCACGGTATCGGCCCACCAGCCGTACATGACGTAGAGGATCAGCGCGAGACCGATGAAGAACAGCCACGGATGCGCCCATTCGATGCCGAACAGGTGCAGCGATCCGCCGTTGATGTAGCGCATGAATCCGACGCCACCGAAGGTGATGATGAACGCGCCGATCGAGGCGAGCAGCGGCCACGGGCTCGGATCAATAATATGGTAGTCGTGGTTTTTCTGATGCGCGTCGGCCATCTTGTATCCCCGGATCTCTTCCTCGCTCGTTCCCGGCATAGCCGGAAACGGACCTCAATCAAAGTTTCTTTTCAACCTTCTCCGCTCCACCCTCATTCGAAGCCACCGGCTTCGGTCCCTCTTTCGGGTAGAACGTATAGGATAGCGTGACCGTGTGAATGTCTTTCGATTCCACGGCCTTGGTAATTTCCGGATCGATGTAGAACACCACCGGCATTTCAAGCTTTTCGCCCGGCTTCAGATCCGTCTCGGTGAAGCAGAAGCACTGGACCTTGTTGAAATAGGCCCCGGCTTCGCCCGGCGTGACGTTGAACACCGCCTGGCCGCGCTGGGTTTCGTTCGAGCGGTTCTCGGCAACGAAATTGACCTGGATCGTCTCGCCGATGCGCGGGTTGACTTCGCGCTGGACCGGCTTGAATTCCCAGAACAGGCCGGGAGCGACATTGGCATCGAATGTGACGCGCATCTTGCGGTCGAGGATCACGGTCGATGCCTGCTCAACGCGCTGCGTCGTGCCGTTATAGCCGGTGATCTGGCAGAACATGCGGTAGAGCGGAACGGCGGCATAGCTCATCGCGCCCATGCCGACGACGAAGCTCAGGCACATCATGACGACGGCGCCGTTATTGCGGCCCTTCTTCGTCGGCGCGTCCACGGTTTCGCTCATTCGCTCAGCCTCCGTGTCCGGTGAACTTGACGATGGTGATCGCATAGAACAGCACGCAAAGACCGGCCAGCACGAGGCCGAGCGCGACGTTACGATTGCGGCGCGACTTGCGCTGCGCTTCGGTCAATTTGACGGTTTCGATCAAATCAAACCTCCTGCGTGGAACACCAGGATAGAGGCCACGCGATCGAACATGAGAGCAGAGAAGATGGCAAACAGATAGAAGATCGAGAAAGCGAACAGCTTCTTTGCCGGGATCATCTTCAGATCGCCATCCGGCATCCGCCAGACGGCGATGGAACAGCTTATGAAGATTGCGCCAAGCAGAGTGGCGACTAGGCCGTAGCCGAAGCTGGCAAAGCCGAGCAAGGACGGGACGACGCCGCAGACGGCTGTCAGGACCGCATAGGCAACGATCTGATGCTTGGTGGTGCGCTCGCCTGAGACATTCGGCAACATAGGCACGCCGACGGATTCGTAATCGTGCATCTTGAAGAGCGCGAGAGCCCAGAAATGCGCAGGCGTCCATAGGAAAATGATCAGGAAGAGAACGGTGCTTTCGATGGTGACCGAATTGGTCACGCAGGCCCAGCCGATCATCGGCGGGAAAGCGCCTGCCGCGCCGCCGATGACGATGTTCTGCGGCGTCGAGCGCTTCAGCCACATCGTATAAACGACGGCATAGAAGAAAATGGTGAAGGCCAGGATCCCGGCCGAGAGCCAGTTGACGGCGAGGCCGAGGATCGAGACCGAGAAGCCCGAGAGCACGAGGCCGAAAGCCAGTGCTTCGCGCGGCTGGATGCGGCCCGCCGGGATCGGGCGCTGCGCGGTACGGGTCATGACAGCGTCGATATCGGCGTCATACCACATGTTCAGCGCACCCGACGCACCAGCACCGACAGCAATGCAAAGGATCGAGATGAGGCCGAGGATCGGATTGATGTGTCCGGGCGCCAGCACGAGACCGGCAAAGGCCGTGAAAACCACCAGCGACATGACGCGGGGCTTCAGAAGCTCGAAATAATCGCGTGCGCCTGCTTCCGACAGGCGGAAGTCGCCTTCGTTCGCAAGTGCCTCGTGATTGTCGATGACCGTCATTATTCCGTCCTGCTTACATTAAGGCCGGACGCCGCATCTTGGTGCGGCGTCCGGTATTCCAGCATCTTACTTGATGCGCGGAAGCTGTTCCCACTGGTGGTACGGCGGCGGCGAAGGCAGCTGCCATTCGAGCGTCGTTGCACCCTCACCCCACGGATTGTCACCAGCCAGGCGCTTCTTGGCGAAAGCTTCGAAGACACCGAAGAGGAAGATCAGAACCGCGAAGGCCGAGATGTAGGAGCCGATGGAGGACACGTAGTTCCAGCCGGCGAATGCATCCGGATAGTCGATGTAGCGGCGCGGCATGCCGGCGAGGCCGAGGAAATGCTGCGGGAAGAACACCAGGTTTACGCCGATGAACATGACCCAGAAGTGCAGGTTGCCGATCCACTCGCTGTACATGTAGCCCGACATTTTCGGGAACCAGTAGTACCAGGCAGCGAAGATGGCGAACACGGCGCCGAGCGACAGAACGTAGTGGAAGTGAGCCACGACGTAATAGGTGTCATGCAGCGAGCGGTCGAGACCGGCATTTGCCAGCTGAACGCCGGTGACGCCACCGACCGTGAACAGGAAGATGAAGCCGATTGCCCAGATCATCGGCGTGCGGAAGCTGATCGAGCCGCCCCACATCGTTGCGATCCAGGAGAAGATCTTCACGCCCGTCGGAACGGCGATGACCATCGTTGCGAACACGAAGTAGCGCTGCGCATCGAGCGACAGGCCGACCGTGTACATGTGGTGCGCCCAGACGACGAAGCCGACGGCACCGATCGCGACCATGGCGTAGGCCATGCCGAGGTAACCGAAAACCGGCTTCTTCGAGAAGGTCGAGATGATGTGGCTGACGATGCCGAAGCCCGGCAGAATCAGGATGTAGACTTCCGGGTGACCGAAGAACCAGAACAGGTGCTGGTAGAGGATCGGGTCGCCGCCGCCTTCAGGCGCGAAGAAGGACGTGCCGAAGTTGCGGTCGGTGAGCAGCATGGTGATGCCGCCTGCCAGAACCGGCAGCGAGAGCAACAGCAGGAAGGCAGTGATCAGAACGGCCCAGGCAAAGAGCGGCATCTTGTGCAGCGTCATGCCCGGAGCGCGCATGTTCAGGATCGTAGTGATGAAGTTGATCGCACCAAGGATCGACGACGCACCGGCGATATGCAGCGAGAAGATCGCCAGATCGACGGCCGGGCCAGGCTGGCCTGCGGTTGCGAGCGGCGGATACATCGTCCAGCCGCCACCAGCGCCGTAAGCACCGGCCGGGCCTTCGACGAACATCGACAGCACGAGCAGCAGGAAGGCCGGAACGATCAGCCAGAAGGAGATGTTGTTCAGACGCGGGAACGCCATATCAGGCGCACCGATCATGATCGGCACCATCCAGTTGGCGAAGCCGCCGATCATCGCCGGCATGACCATGAAGAAGATCATGATCAGGGCGTGAGCGGTGGTGAAGACGTTGAACATATGCTTGGCGCCGTCGATCGCGGCGTCGCCTTCGAAGCCGTAAACCATCGAGGCCAGACCGTGGAAGATCTGGATGCCAGGCTCCTGAAGCTCCATGCGCATGGCAACGGAGAGCGCGCCGCCGATGATGCCGGCGAAGATCGCGAAGATCAGGTAGAGCGTGCCGATGTCCTTGTGGTTCGTCGAGAAGAACCAGCGATTGACGAAGCTCGGCGTATGCGAGCGATTGTGATGGTCGTCATGTGCATGTGCGTCATGGCCATGCTGATCATGAGAATGATCGTGAGCGGAAGGTCCAGCCATTGTCCCGAGTCCCTTCTAGATTACTGAGCGTTTTCGGCGACATCGACGGTCTTCGGACCATCGGTTGCTGCCATGAGGCTTTTGTAGGCCCCGGGAAGATCGGAAGCGGCGGCCGTCAGCCACTGCTTGTACTTGTCTTCGGAAACGACACGGATCGCGATCGGCATGAACGCATGGTCCTTGCCGCAGAGCTCGGAACACTGGCCGTAGAACAGGCCTTCGCGCTCGGTCTTGAACCAGGTTTCATTGAGGCGGCCCGGAACAGCATCGATCTTGACGCCGAAGGACGGCATCGCGAAAGCGTGGATGACGTCGGTCGGAGCGGCGGTCACCAGAACGCGGACGGTCTTGCCGACAGGCAGGACGACTTCGTTGTCGACAGCGAGCAGGCGCGGATAGGTGGAGAGGTCGGTCTTGCCGGCAGCGGCACGATCCGGATCCTTCAGCAGGTAGGAATCGAAGGCCAGCGGATTGTCGCCAGTGCCTTCATATTCGTAATTCCACTGCCACTGGGTCGCGGTTGCCTTCAGCGTCACATCCGGATTTTCCGGCAGCGTCAGCTGGGCGGTCAGAAGGTTGAACGACGGAACAGCGAGGAAGAGAAGGATCAGAACCGGCCCCACGGTCCAGATGACTTCAATAACCGTGTTGTGGCTGGTCTTCGACGGCACCGGATTGGCGCTCGCACGGAACTTCCAACAGACAACGATGAGCAGGATCAGAACGAAGAGCGTGATCGGTACGATGAACCACAGCGTATATTGTTCGAACCAGCGGATTTCCCGCATAATCGGCGTCGCCGCCGGCTGCAGCGTTGCCTGCCACGGCATCGGCTGATCGGCATATGTGCCGGAAGCAAAAAGCAGACAGACCAGCGCGGTCAGAGCTGCATAAGCCTTCTTAATCACCTTAGTATCTCCCTCGAGCGCTTGACCTGCCATAAATCGAACGCAGAATCCTTGCCATCTTCTGCGCTTCAAACCACAGTTTGCCATGGACCGCAACTGGCCAAAGCAATTGTCTATGCGGCATTTTTGCGTAACGACAAATTCGCAAGCAGGCACAAAACATTACCGCCGATTTGCACCATCATACGGAAAAGCCTTACGCGGGCCAATCCAAAGCCCGAACATTCTTGCCGAAAGGTCCTATTTCTGCCGTAGTCCCCCGGTTTTCACGGGGCAGGTCTTTTCATTTTCGGCGACGGCCTTCAACAATACCGTCACCGATTCGAATCCAGAGGTTTTTATGGGTTTCCGTTCCCTTGCGCGGTCGCTTGCCGTGACCACCATACTTGCAGCAGCAGCGGCCACCCCCGTCTTCGCGCAGCAGCAGCCGGCCGCCAAGCCGCCTGCACAGGCCGAACCCGCGCCCCCGGCACCCGGACAGCAGCAGGCCGTTCCCGGCCAGAGCCAGCCGCAGGCACCGGGCACGGTGAAATCCAACCACGGCGCCTGGTCCGTCGTCTGCGACAAGCCGGCCGGCGCTTCGGCCGAGCAGTGCGCGCTGATGCAGAACGTGATCGCCGAAGACCGGCCGGAGGTCGGGCTTTCGGTCGTCGTACTGAAGACCGCCGACCGCAAGTCGAAGATCCTGCGCGTGCTGGCGCCTCTCGGCGTGCTGCTGCCGAACGGCCTCGGCCTCAATGTCGACGGCAAGGATATCGGCCGCGCCTATTTCGTCCGTTGCTTCGCCGATGGCTGCTACGCCGAAGTCGTGCTCGAGGACGAGCTGCTCAAGACCTTCCGCAGCGGCACCAGCGCCACCTTCATCGTCTTCCAGACGCCGGAAGAAGGCATCGGCATTCCTGTCGATCTGAAGGGCTTTGCCGAAGGCTACGACGCGCTTCCCTGATAAGGGCCTGATTGGGGCTTGCTCGAACACCCGTCCGGACCTACATCGGCTTGAAGCATTGCAGCTTTGAAGCGGAGCATACCATCATGAATACCGACCTCCTGACGCTCTTCGATGCCGACGAAGCGACGATGCGCAAGCTCGTGGCCGAAGCGCTCTCCGGCTCCGATGACGGCGAGCTCTACATCGAGCATGCGCAGGCGGAATCGCTGATGTTCGACAACGGCCGCCTCAAGGGCGGCAGCTTCAATACCGAGCAGGGTTTTGGCCTGCGCGCTGTAGCTGGCGAAGCGGTTGGTTATGCTCATGCCGGCGACCTCTCTGTTTCGGCGCTGAAGCGCGCTGCCGATGCCGTCGGTGCCGTTACCCGCGGCTATTCCGGCAGCTACGCCGCCGCCCCCCAGGGCACCAACAAGAAATTCTACAA
Source organism: Rhizobium sp. 01L410 (assembly GCF_056400165.1). NCBI lineage: Bacteria > Pseudomonadati > Pseudomonadota > Alphaproteobacteria > Hyphomicrobiales > Rhizobiaceae > Rhizobium > Rhizobium sp. 01L410. The sequence continues at coordinate 256,274 of NZ_JBFTST010000006.1, read as the reverse complement.
CGACGAGAATCCGATCGGCTCACCCTCCTTCGAAGAGAAGGTGAAGGTGCTGACCGATATCGACGCCTATCTGCGTGGCAAGGACGACAAGGTGCGGCAGGTGACGGCTTCGGTTGCCGCCAGCTGGCAGGTCGTCGACATCCTGCGTGCCGACGGCCACCGCGTCCGCGACATCCGGCCGATGACCCGCATCAACATCTCGGTCATGGTGGGCGAAGGCGACCGGCAGGAGAGCGGCTCCTACGGATCCGGCGGGCGCATCGGCTTCGGCGACTTCATCACCGAGGGCAGCTGGCAGACCGGCGCCGACGAGGCGCTGCGCCAGGCGCTGGTCAATCTCGAAGCCATCGAAGCGCCCGCAGGCACGATGGATGTGGTGCTCGGCTCCGGCTGGCCCGGCGTCATGCTGCATGAGGCTGTCGGCCACGGGCTGGAAGGCGATTTCAACAGGAAGAAGACCTCGGCCTTTGCCGGCCTGCTCGGCCAGATGGTCGCCGCTCCAGGCGTCACCGTCGTGGACGACGGCACGATCGACAACCGCCGCGGCTCGATCACCATCGACGACGAAGGCACGCCTTCGGCCTATAACGTGCTGATCGAGAACGGCAAGCTCGTCGGCTACATGCAGGACCGGCAGAATGCCCGGCTAATGGGCATGAAGGCGACAGGAAACGGGCGCCGCCAGGGCTATGCGCATGTGCCGATGCCGCGCATGACCAACACCTATATGCTCGGCGGCGACAAGACGCCCGACGAGATCATTTCCTCGGTCAAGAAGGGCATCTATGCCGTTTCCTTCGGCGGCGGCCAGGTGGATATCACTTCGGGCAAGTTCGTTTTCGGCTGCACCGAAGCCTACCTGATCGAAAACGGCAAGATCGGCGCGCCGATCAAGGGCGCGATGCTGATCGGCAATGGCCCTGACGCGATGAAACGCATCTCCATGGTCGGCAACGACATGAGGCTCGATACCGGCATCGGCAATTGCGGCAAGGCCGGACAATGGGTGCCCGTCGGCGTCGGCCAGCCGCACCTGCGTATGGACCAGGTTACCGTTGGCGGTACGCAAACCTAACAACCTCAGGAGACGGCGATGAGCGAGATCCTGATACGGCCCTTTGCCATCGCCGACATCGACGGCGTCTTCTCGGTGATCCTGCCGATCCAGCGGGATGAATTCGGCATCGCCATCACCGCCGACGACCAGCCGGATCTGGCAGTGATCCCCGACTTCTACCAGGCCCGCAAGGGGCAGTTCTGGGTCGCCGAACTCTACGGAACGATCGTCGGGACGCTCGGCCTCAAGGATATCGGCAATAACCAGACGGCGTTGCGCAAGATGTTCGTGGCGGCCCATGTACGCGGCCGCGAGCACAATGTCGCCGTCCGCCTGCTCGACGCGCTCCTTGCGCATGCCGGGGAGCATGAGATCACCGATATCTTCCTCGGCACCACTGACCGGTTCCTTGCCGCCCACCGGTTCTACGAAAAGAACGGGTTCAGCGAGATCAGCCGGAACGACCTCCCCCGCGCCTTCCCTGTCATGGGCGTCGACAGCAAGTTCTACCGGCGGGCACTCGGCAAGTAACCCCGCGCATTCACGGCCTAAACAGCCATTTCCGCTCGACGGAGGGTGCGAGGTCGATGCCGTTGTGGTGGGCAAAGAGGAGGATGTGGCCGAGGAGATCGGCGGTCTCGTCGGCGAGGTCCTGCTTCATCTCGGCGGATGTCCGGCCCTTGGCGCGTCCCCTCCCCGTCAGGCGGTTCCAGGCCTGGGTGAGTTCACCCATCTCTTCCTGAAGCTTGAGCAGAAACCAGTCGGGATCGCGCTCCACGCCGTTTGCCGTGGCATAGGCCTTTGAGGCCGCCTCGAATTTTTCGGCAAGATCAGACAGCATTTCGTTCTCCTTCCGTACTCATGAAAGAGAACCGTGATTCCTGGCTATTGTCCAGTCCGGATCAGCCGTTGCCGCCGACCATTACGCAGTCATAGGAGCGCTTCTTCAGGGCATCGCAGGCAGCGGCGGCGGCATCGCGGCTGCCGAAACCGGTGAAGCGGGCGCGGTAGACGGCGCTCGCGCCGGAGCCGACGGCCTGGGTCAGCGGCGAGGCGGATTTCAATGCCGCGCCGCCTTCAGTCTTGGCCTGCGCGAGCAGTGCCTGTGCGGCCTCGGCGCTTGGTGCCGCGGAGATCTGGATCTGCCAGCCGCTGGCCGACGCCTGCAGCTTGCCGCCCTTGCCCATCTTGTCGAGCGCGGCCGGACGGTCGAGCGGAACTGTGGTGCCGCTGTAGCCGAGTGCAAAGGGGATTGCCTCGGCATCGCCCTGGGCGCGCGGTGCGTTCACCGGAACCGGCAGATCGCCGTCATCCGCAGCGGAAGCGACTTCAACGGGCGCTGCCGGCTGCGGCTTGCTGCCGGCACTGGCAACCAGCTTGGCACCACCCGATGCGCGGTCGAGATACTTGTCGAGCAGTGCTGCCATCTGGGCATCGCGGCTGCGGGCCGTGCGGCCGCCGAGAACGACGCCGACGACGCGGCGGTTGCCATCGCGCACGGCGCTGACGAGATTGAAGCCGGAGGCATTGGTATAGCCGGTCTTGATGCCGTCCATGCCTTCGTAGCGGTACATGAGATTGTTGTGGCCGCGGATCGTCTTGCCGCGGAAATTGAAGGAAGCCACCGAGAAGAGCTGGTATTCCTTCGGGAAATTGCGGATCAGCGCCACGCCGAGGGTCGACATGTCGCGGGCCGTCGTTACCTGACGGGCGTCGGGAAGGCCCGAGGCGTTGTAGAAGGTGGTGCGGCTCATGCCGAGCTGCCGGGCCTTCTGCGTCATCATCCGGGCAAAGTTGCTCTCCGAACCGCCAAGCTTCTCGCCCATGGCAGCGGCAGCGTCGTTGGCCGACTTGACGATCATGCCATAGACCGCTTCGCGCACGGTGATCGTGCCGCCGGGGCGGACGCCGAGTTTCGTCGGCGGGCGGCTCGCGGCATATTTCGACATGACGATCTGGCTATCCCAGCTGAGCTTGCCGCGATTGATCGCTTCGAAGGCGAGATAGAGGGTCATCATCTTGGTCAGCGATGCCGGGTGATTCAGCACGTCGGCATTTTCAGAGGCGAGGACCTTGCCGGTGCGGGCATCGAGGATGAAAGAGGCGTTGCCGGCGATCGCCGCAACGGGTGCCGAAAAGGCAAGCGTCGCAGTCAAGAGTGTGGCCAACAGCCTGTTCATGGATTTCCCCTCTAGGTGCCACGCGCGCGCAGCATTGCCAAAATGTGTCCCGTTCTGTGACAGAAGCCCGCACTTTGGCGCGACTTTGAGGCAACGAACACTGGTTCTCTGAGTTTTTTCCACCCGTGGTGAAGGAAACGTAAAGATTTCAGTCCGAAAAGCAATCTTCAGCAAGGTTTAACACCAGAATTGGTAGGGTCCGGACCTTTCACGGAGCTGACATGCAGGGATTGTGGAAAAAAAGGGCGAAAAGGGCCGCCATCACCGCCGGCCTTGAAGCGGCGCATCTGATCAGCGCTACGCGGCTGATGCGCGGCGCGCGCGGCCGTGGCGCAATCTTCACCCTGCACCATGTCCGCCCTTACGAGGCGCATGACTTCGAACCCAACGCGCATCTCGAAATTACGCCGGAATTCCTCGATGCGGCGCTGTCGCGGCTAACGAAGGACGGATATCGCTTCGTGGCGCTTTCGGACGTCCCTGCCCTGCTCTCTGCACCGGCAGGCGATGCGCCGTTTGCCGCCTTCACACTCGACGACGGTTATCGCAACAATCTCGTCCACGCCTATCCGATTTTCGAAAGGCACGAGGCGCCGTTCACGATCTTCGTGGCCAAGGGGCTGACCGAGCGCACGCACAGTATCTGGTGGGAAACGCTGACGCTGCTGTTGCGCCGCGCCGATCTGCTGCATTTCGATTTCGGCAGCGGCGACGAGGTACTCAAGCTTGAAAATCCGGCCGATCAATACGCGGCATTCGCGAGATTTGCCGCCTTTCTCCATAGCACAGACGAAACGGCGGCGATCGCGCGGCTCGACGCCCTGGCGCGGCAGCACGAGATCGATCCGCTCGGCATCGTCGACGATCTGGTGATGGGCGAGGCCGAACTCAACCTGCTGGAGGCGAGCCCCCTCGCCTCGCTTGGCGCGCATACGATCAGCCACCGGGCGCTCGCCCGGCTGCCGGAAGCTGACGCCCGCGAGGAGATGCTGATTTCGGCCGATCACGTAGAAGTGGTTACCGGCCATCGGCCCGTGACGATCGCTTTTCCCTACGGCACCCGGGAGGCGGCGACGCAACGCGAGGCGGCAATTGCCGCCGGCCTCGGCTTCACGGTGTCCGTGACGACGCAGCCCGGCGTTATAAAGACCGGGCTATCCGGTGGCACCCATTACCTGCCGCGTCTATCGCTGAACGGCCTCTACCAGAAGCCGCGCTACGTCTCGGCGCTGGCCTCAGGCATTCCACTGAAACTGATGGGGAAATAAGAGGTTACGGATACATCCGGACCTTTTCCCAATCGCCCTCAGGCTCCGCACGGCGGAACTCGATGCGGTCGTGGAGACGGAAATTCTGGTCTTTCCAAAACTCTATCGAAACAGGCTTGATGCGGAAGCCGGACCAATAGGCCGGGCGGGGAATTTCACCGATCGCATAGCGGGCGGTATATTCGGCAACCGACTTCTCGAGTGCGAAACGGCTTTCGAGCGGACGGGACTGTTTCGAGGCCCAGGCACCAATGCGGCTGCCGCGGGCGCGCGATTTAAAATAGACGTCGGCCTCTTCGTCGGTTACGACTTCCACCGGACCACGCAAACGCACCTGGCGGCGCAGCGTCTTCCAATGGAAGCACATGGCCGCCTTTTGCTGTCCCAAGATTTCGCGACCTTTCTGGCTCTCGAAATTGGTGTAGAAGACGAAGCCTGCGGTATCGAATCCCTTCAGGAGGACCATGCGGACATTGGGAAGACCAGCCTCATCGACGGTTGCCAGCGCGACGGCATTGGGATCGTTGACCTCCGAAGCCTCGGCTTCCTTCAGCCATTCCGCGAAAAGCTTGAATGGTTCGCCGCGTTCGGTAAAGTCACTGCTTGTTAACTCATTTGCCGACATATTAGCTCAAATGCCCCGGGTTATCAGGTTAAATGCCCAGCTATTCACGACTGGACAGGACACAGGGTGGAAGTCATAGCAAAGTCAACTCACCATACAAAGGGCTTCCTGCGCCGCAGTGGTTCGCTCCTTCTCATCGGCATGGCGACACTCTCGCTGTCAGGCTGCATGACCGGTGGTTTTGACTTCCTCAGCGATTCCAAGGTCGACCGCTCCGTCTCGACCGGTACCGTGCCGCAGAATCCGCCGAGCACCGATACGCTTTCAGACGAAATGACCGTGCGCAATGCGGTGACCTCTGCCGATGTCGGCAAGGTCGGCGCGCAACCGCTGGCCTGGGCCAATGCCTCGACCGGCAGTGCGGGCGTGATCGATACGATCGTCGAGAACAACGATTCCGGCCAGGTCTGCCGGCAGTTCCGCACCACCCGTCATTCCTATGACGGCATTGCCAAATTCATGGGCAAGACCTGCCTCGTCGGCGGCGGCAACTGGCAGCTTCTGAGCTTCCAGCCGGAAGGCTGAACCTTTTCCACAGGCATGCTTAATGCGCGCGGCGGCGGCATGACAATGCTTAGCAGAACGATAACCATTTGCCGCGAAAGCCACCGACACCGGCGGCGAAAATAACAAGTGATTAGCAACTCTCCCGCACGATCCAGCCCATAAGCGCGAGGTCCGGTTGAACCGGATGGCGCGCAAAGAGTTGTTATTGGGCTTTCGGTTGCCAAAAGGTGGCAGCCGGATCGGACACCGGCGGATTACTATGCGCGATCCATATAAGGTTTTGGGCGTCCAGAGGGACGCAGGAGCTGACGAAATCAAGGCTGCTTGGCGCAATATGGCCAAGGCGGTCCATCCTGACCACAATCAGAGCGACCCGAACGCCACGGCGCGTTTTGCCGAGGTCGGCCGCGCCTATGAGACGCTGAAGGATCCGAAGAAGCGCAGCCTCTTCGACACGGCTGCGCGCATGGCGGCGGCAAAGGTCAGCGGCGAAACCATCATGCAGCAGCGCCAGGCCGCGCGCGAAGCGGCTATCCGTGCCAAGCAGGCGCAGGAGAATGCCGAGCGCGTGATGGAAGAACTCGCGCGCGCCAACGCCCAGAAAGCGGCGAAAGCAGCGGCGGAGGAAGCGCAGAAGCAGAAGGCAGCCGGCTCCGAAAGTGCAGAAGACGTCGTCGAGCGCATTTTCGGCGCGAACGCGCAGGCCAAGACTGCGGGCGCCGGCGCAACGGGTCAGGCCCAGCAGCAGGCACAATCGCAGGCAAAGGCAAAACCTGCCGAACCCGAGGCTGCCAAGAGCGAGCCGGACGCGGCCAAGCCGGATGGCGACAATGCCGACGCGAATGCCGCTGCAGCAGCAGCCAACATATTGCAGCCTTTCAGCATTCTGACATCACTGGTGCGCCGGTTCACCGGCGCTGCGCCGGCACCCGAAAAGGCGCCGGACCAGTTTGCCCAGGCGACGGTGACGATCGAAGACATCCTGAAAGGCAACCGTATCACCGTTCCGCTGGGCGAAGCGCAGGAGGCGAGCTTCACGCTTTCCTCAGGGACAACAGACGGACAGCAGGTTCGCCTTAAGGGACAGGGGCTGAAACTGCCGAACATGCAGCGCGGCGACGCCGTGATCAGCGTGCGCATCGCATCCGACCCGAAATTTACCGTGCACGGCTACGACCTGCACACCGTTCTGCCGCTGACCATCGAGAACGCAGTGCTTGGCACGGAAGCCGAGATCGATGGTCCCGACGGCAAGGTCCGGGTCAGCGTTCCGGCCTGGTCCGGTTCGGACAAATCGATCCGCGTCCAGAACCAGGGACTGCCTGACGGCAACGGTGCGAAGGGCGATCTCGTCGTCGAGTTGCGCATTATTCTGTGGGAAAAACCAGACGATAAGGTCACCGACCTGATGAGAAGCATGCGCGAAGGGCTTTTCCTGTGAAATTTTCGTGACAAGAGCACCCTTTGTTACGATCCCTAACAGTTGATGATTGCTCGCAATCTTGAACCGATTAGCTGCCTATGCCATAGGCACGTTTGAATTGGTTCATTAGGGGGCAAAATATGGCTCAAGCAACAGGCCTCATGTCAGGCAAGCGCGGCGTCATCATGGGCGTTGCGAACAATCGCTCGATCGCGTGGGGCATTGCGAAGGCCATTCATGCACAGGGCGGCGAAATCGCCTTTACCTATCAGGGCGAAGCGCTGAAGAAGCGCGTCGAGCCGCTGGCTGCCGAACTCGGCGGCGTTCTGGCCGGCCACTGTGATGTCTCCGACGAATCCACCATCGATGAAGTCTTCGCCAATGTCGAAAAGATGTGGGGCAAGATCGATTTCGTCGTTCACGCCATCGGCTTCTCCGACAAGGACGAGCTGACCGGCCGCTATGTCGATACCTCTGCCGACAATTTCAACAAGACGATGCAGATCTCCGTCTTCTCCTTCACCTCGGTCGCACGCCGCGCCGAGAAGCTGATGACGGATGGCGGTTCGCTGCTCACCCTCACCTATTACGGTGCCGAGAAGGTGATGCCGAACTACAACGTCATGGGCGTTGCCAAGGCCGCTCTCGAAGCCAGCGTCAAGTATCTGGCCGTCGACCTCGGACCGAAGAACATCCGCGTCAACGCGATCTCCGCAGGCCCGATCAAGACGCTCGCAGCATCCGGCATCGGCGACTTCCGCTACATCCTGAAGTGGAACGAGTACAACGCTCCGCTGCGCCGTACCGTGACCATCGAGGAAGTCGGCGACGTCGGCCTCTACATGCTGTCCGACCTGTCGCGTTCGGTCACCGGTGAAGTTCACCACGCCGACAGCGGCTACCATGTCATCGGCATGAAGGCTGTGGACGCGCCCGATATTTCGGTTATCAAGGACTGACCGAACTCCAAGAAACGGGACATGCCGTGCTTATCTATGTGGTCCGACACGGCCAGACCGATTGGAATGCCGAACGCCGTCTCCAGGGACAGAAGGACATTCCGCTGAACCCCATCGGCCGCGAACAAGCGCGGCTGAACGGTATCGATCTCGCAGAGATTCTGAAGGTCGAAGGCATCCCCTTCGACTTCGTTGCCAGCCCGCTGACCCGCACGCGCCAGACGATGGAGATCATCCGCGAGGCCATGGGCGTCGATCCCAAGGCCTACCGCACCGACGAACGGCTGGTCGAGGTTTCCTTCGGCGATTGGGAAGGCTCGACGATCAAGGAATTGAAGGCGACGCAGCGTGATCGCGTCACCGAGCGCAACCTCAACAAATGGGATTTCATTCCGCCCGGCGACGACGCCGAGAGCTACGAGATCATGTCGTGGCGGATTGCGTCCTGGCTAAATTCCGTTGATAAACCAACAGTTTGCGTGACGCATGGCGGCGTCATTCGCAGTCTTTTCAAGATGATTGCCGATGTGCCGAAGCACGAAGCCGCCGAAGGCGACATTCCGCAGGACCGGATCTTGAAGATCAACAGGGCGGAACGGCTGATCGGCTGGATCTAATCCCGGTTACTGGACGATATCGAGGTCGTTGATGACGCGCTTGCCGTCGACCTCAGTATAGAAGATCACGACCTTCACGCCGGCCTTCAGACCATCGAAATTGAATTCTTCCGGCGCCTGATAGGTCTTGCCGTCGTCGAGCGTCAGGCTGAGATTGGCCGTATCAACCTTCTTGATCGTCGCTTCGACGTCGGCGCTTTCAGCAAAACCGCTGATCGGCGACAGGAAACTGGCGGTGGCCAACAGCGTGGCAACAAAAAAACGCATCGCGGCGACCCTCTTCACACTCGACTCAAAAATCTTATGGAACACAGATAACCCTCTGAATATGGCAAAAATTGCCCGGAACAATGGCTTTCGCCGCCCAATTGATGAATAGCATTTTAACAATAATCAGCAGCAGTGATTAACCATTATCCCCGGGTTCTTTTGGCGCCCGAAATATAAAATCGCAGGAAATCGTAAATTAACAAGTTCCTCTTACAGTTGCCGTTAAACAAGGGAGACTGATTTTGCTTTTCCGGCTGGGCGGCAACAGGCAACTGCGGCGAATTTTCAAGAATACATGGCTTTCGCTGCTGGTCTCCGGCTTTGTAGCGTTCATGATCGTTGCTGTCGGCATCACCCTTGATCGCGCCAATACTGCCGCGCATCTGCGCGAGCTGCAGATCCGCACGGAAAACGAGACTAATCTGATTCGCGCCCGCATGGCTGCACAGATCAACATGGATATCACCATCGTCCGTGACCTCTCGAACATGATTTCGCTGAGCGCCCGCACGAATGCCGAAGAGATGGAGCGGCAGATCAACTGGCTGCTGATCCAGAACCCGCATTTCATCAACGTCGCCGTCGCCCCCGGCTTTATCGTCAGCAACGTCTACCCGCCGCAATCCAACAAGTCGCGGATCGGCAAGGATGTGCGCGAAGTGCTTTCGGGCATGCAATCGGTCGCCCGCAATACCGGCGACCAGCAGGCGCGCTTCTACGGCCCGATCAAGACATCCGAAGGCAAGGATGCGTTTGCGATCTTCTTCCCGATCTTCGTCAAGGAAGATGGGCAGCGGAAGATCTGGGGCGCCGTCGAGGTCACCATCGACCGCGACATGTTCTATGAGAACACCGGCCTGAAGCCGGCGCGCAACAGCGAAAACCAGGAGCGCTATCCGCATCTCGATCACCTGGCAATCGCGGTGCGCGATCTTGGGACGGCAGCGGCCGATTCGGCAGCGCCCTTCTTCGGCGACACCGATGTTTTCGACAAGCAGCCGCTGCGCCGCAAGATCGCCTTTGCCGGCGGACGCTGGGAGCTGTCGGCCGTGCCGATGACCGGCTGGGAAGAGGCGCCGCCGAACCAGTCGCAGCTTAGGGTCATCATCATTACCGCCGGCTGCGTGATCATCATCCCGATCTTCTTCGCAACCCTGCTGCTCGGCGAGCGCAACCGCAACATCTCGCAGTTGGAACGCCGCGAGGTGAAGCTACTCGAGCTGTCGCAGCGCCTCAATCTGGCGCTCGATTCCTCCAATATCGGCATCTGGGAACTCGAGGACGGCGGCCACAGTCTCTATTGGGACGGCCGCGCTTCGGCGCTGCACGGCGAAGGGACCGGCGAAGGAAGCCACCCGCTGGAAAGCTGGCTTTCGAAGATCGCGGCCGAAGACCGGCCGATCGCCGAGGCGCATTTCTTCAATTGCAGCGTGGCGGGCACCTCCTGCACCGCGCAGTACCGCATCTTCCTCGCAGACGGCACGGTCCGCCATCTGCGCTCGGTCGGCTCGTTCTATACCGACGCCGGCGGTGTTGGCCGAACGATTGGGATCGTCGCCGATGTGACCGCCGATGCAGAAGCGGCCGACACGCTGCGCCGGGCGAAAAACACCAGCGATATCAAGAATGCCGAGCTGGAGCTGGCGCTCGACGAGATTTCACGCCGCGAGGCCGAGCTGACCGAAGTGTCCGGCAAGCTGGATCTGGCGCTCGATGCCTATCAGTGCGGCATCTGGGATGCCACGGTCGGCAACCAGGGTTCACTCTGGGACGAGCGCATGCACGAGCTCTACGGCCTGGCTCCGCGCAACGGCTTCGTCACCGAAGATCTCTGGCTCTCCTGCATCCATCCGGACGATCGCGCGGCTGCGGTCGAGGCGTCGCGCTTCTTCAACCAGCCGGGCGATACGCATACGCTGATTTGCCGCGTCCCCTGCCCCGACGGCGGCGTTCGCTATGTCCGGTCCACCGGCAAAGTGCATCAGACGCCCTCGGGCGCCACCAAAGTTATCGGCGTTGCCTTCGACGTCACCGAGGACGCGCTGCTGACGGCGGAACTCAAGGCCGCCAAGGACGAGGCGGTTGCCAAGAATATCGAGCTTGAACTTGCCAAGAACCGCATCGAGCACAATTCGCTGCATGACCCGCTGACCGGCCTCGCCAACCGCCGCAAGATCGATATCGCGCTGGAAAGCCTGACGATCGACGCGCGCTCGCAGCGCCAGAAATTCGCGATCCTGCATATCGACCTCGACCGCTTCAAGGAAATCAACGACACGCTCGGCCACGCCGCCGGCGATGCGATGCTGGTGCATGCTTCCAAGGTGCTGTCGAAGAATGTGCGCGGCAGCGATCTCGTGGCGCGCATCGGCGGCGACGAGTTCGTGATCCTGGCGCATGACGTCAGCGACGTCGACATGGCCGAGCTTGCAGGCCGCGTCATCGAGGAAATGCGCCAGCCGATCGACTTCCAGGGCTTTTCGTGCCGCTGCGGCGTGTCGATCGGCATTGCGCTTGCCAACGGCATCCATGTCGATGCGCGCAAGATGCTGATTAATGCCGATATCGCGCTCTACCGCGCCAAGAGCATGGGCCGGAACCGCTACGAGTTCTTCAACCAGAACCTCCAGGCCGACATCATCAACAACAAGCGCACGGCCGACGAAATCCTCGCCGGTATCGACAACAACGAATTCACCGCCTGGTATCAGCCGCAATTCTGCGCCCGCTCGATGAAGCTGACCGGCGTCGAGGCGCTGGTGCGCTGGCACCATCCGACCCGCGGCGTGCTGACGCCGGACAAGTTCCTGCGGATTGCCGATGAGATCAACGTGGTGCAGACGCTTGACAGCATCGTTCTGGAAACCGCGCTGAAGGACAAGATGCGCTGGGCGGCCCACGGTCTCCTGGTGCCGCAGGTCTCGGTCAACGTCTCGGCGCGGCGCCTGCATGACGGCAGCCTCTTCGAGTCGCTCAGCCACCTGCATATCCGCCCGGGCGAACTGTCCTTCGAGCTGGTGGAATCGATCTTCCTCGACGAGAGCGAAGACGTCGCCGCCCAGAACCTCGACCGGATCAAGGCGCTCGGCATCGACATCGAGATCGACGATTTCGGCACCGGCCACACCTCGATCGTCTCGCTCCTGAAACTGAAGCCGAAGCGGCTGAAGATCGACCGCCAGCTGGTGCAGCCGATCCTTCACTCCTCGCAGGAACGCACGCTGGTGCGCTCGATCATCGATATCGCCCGCTCGCTTGGCGTCGAGACTGTGGCAGAAGGCGTCGAGAGCATCGACCATGCCGACATGCTGCGCGATCTCGGCTGCGATATCCTGCAGGGCTACGCCTTCTCGCGGCCGCTTGCCTTCGAGGACTTCACGCAGGCCGCACTCGGCACCGCCTGGCGCCTCGCGTCGTAAGCCCATCGTTTCCAAATTGCAGAAACATCATTCTCAGATTGCGCCGCTTTTCGGCAAAGAAAGGCGTTTGCCCGCTTTGCTTTTTGGCCTATGAGTGACCGCGAATTTCTGGAAGTCTGGCGCTGCCGGCGACGGCCTAGGCGGCGCCCATTGGTCGGTAACACATGTCGCACAACACATTCGGTCATCTTTTCCGCGTCACGACCTGGGGCGAAAGCCACGGTCCGGCACTCGGCTGCGTCGTCGATGGCACGCCGCCCGGCCTGCGCTTCAAGCTCGAGGACATTCAGGTCTGGCTCGACAAGCGCAAACCCGGCCAGTCGCGGTTCGTGACGCAACGCCGCGAGGACGATCTGGTCAAGGTTCTCTCCGGCGTGATGCTGGATACCGATGGCGAGACGATGATCACCACGGGCACGCCGATCTCGATGCTGATCGAGAATACCGACCAGCGCTCGAAAGACTATGGCGAGATCGCCCGCCAATACCGGCCGGGCCACGCCGACTATACCTATGACGTGAAATACGGCATCCGCGACTATCGCGGAGGCGGCCGCTCCTCGGCACGCGAGACTGCGGCCCGTGTGGCCGCCGGCGGTATTGCCCGCCTCGTCGTTCCCGAGATGAAGGTGCGCGCCGCGCTGATCCAGATCGGCAAGCACAAGATCAACCGGCAGAACTGGGATTGGGCTCAGGTCGATCAGAACCCATTCTTCGCACCTGATGCCGCGATCGTGCCTGTCTGGGAAGAGTATCTCGACGGCATCCGCAAGAGCGGCTCATCCGTCGGCGCTGTCGTCGAGGTCATTGCCGAAGGCGTTCCGGCCGGTCTCGGCGCACCAATCTATGCCAAGCTCGATCAGGACATCGCCTCTCTGCTGATGTCGATCAATGCCGTCAAGGGCGTCGAGATCGGCAACGGCTTTGGTGCGGCCGAAATCACCGGCGAGGAGAATGCCGACGAGATGCGGATGGGCAATGACGGCAATCCGCTGTTCCTGTCCAATCACGCCGGCGGCATCCTGGGCGGCATTTCCACCGGCCAGCCGGTGATTGCCCGCTTCGCCATCAAGCCGACCTCGTCGATCCTGACCGAGCGCCAGTCGATAGATGCCGATGGCAAGAATGTCGATATCCGCACCAAAGGCCGTCACGACCCCTGCGTCGGCATCCGCGCCGTGCCGATCGGCGAGGCGATGGTTGCCTGCGCCATTGCAGATCATTACCTCCGCGACCGTGGCCAGACCGGCCGGCTGAAATAGGAATTGCTCCATGCCTTATGACCAGAAGCGCGTCGTCGATGCCATCCGGGCCTTCGAAGCCGGCGAAATCGTCGTCGTCATGGATGACGACGACCGTGAGAACGAAGGCGACCTGATCGTCGCTGCCGTCCACTGTACACCGGAGAAGATGGCCTTCATCGTGCGCCACACCTCAGGCATCGTCTGCACGCCGATGCCGAAGGAAGAGGCGAAGCGCCTGAACCTCAATGCCATGGTCGCCGAAAACGACTCGGCGCATACGACCGCCTTCACGGTCTCGGTGGACTTCAAGCACGGCACGACGACAGGCATCTCTGCTGACGACCGGACGCTGACGGTGCGCAACCTCGCCAACCCGAATGTCGGTGCCGCCGATTTCGTCCGTCCGGGCCACATTTTCCCGCTGGTTGCCCGCGAGGGCGGCGTGCTGATGCGTTCCGGCCATACTGAAGCAGCCGTCGATCTCTGCAGGCTTGCCGGCCTGCCGCTGATCGGCGTGATCAGCGAGCTCGTCAACGACAACGGCACCGTCATGCGCGGTCCGCAGGTAAGCAGCTTTGCGGAGGAATACGGCCTCAAGCAGGTGTCGGTTGCCGACCTGATCGCCTACCGCCAGCGCAAGGAAACGCTGATCGAGCTCGGCGCGAGCTTCGAGATCGAAACCCCGTTCGGCAAGGCCAAGGCCCATACCTATTCGCTTCCCTGGGATCCGATGCAGCATCTCGCAGTCGTCTTCGGCGACATCCGCGACGGCATCGACATTCCGGTGCGCCTGCATCCGGAGAATGTTGCCGAAGATCTGTTCGGCAAGAAGAGCCCTGTCGACCACTACATGCAGAAGATCGCCGAGGAAGGCCGCGGCATCATCGTCTATCTACGCGAAGGCTCCGTCGGTGTCGGCCATATCGACAACGGCCGCAAGGCTCGCAGCCAAGGCCGCGAGGCGCATGCCGAAGCAGCAACGCGCGAGAGCGAATGGCTGGAAATCGGTCTCGGCGCACAGATCCTGAAGGATCTCGGCGTGACCTCGATCAAGCTTCTGACCAGCCGCGAGCGGCATTACGTCGGGCTCGAGGGTTTTGGGATCAAGATCACCAAGACTGAACTCGGCTGATCACAGAAAATGCGCCTATTCGCCCGCGCTCAGGCGGCGATACGCTTGAAGCGGGGGCGCACGTTGCGCATGTAATATTTGCCCGGCGACTGCGAGGTGACCATGGCAATCACATGCGCCTCGTTGACGCCCTCAAAGGTCCGGTCCTCGCCATTGCTGAGGCAGACGCGAAGACGGCCATCCTCCTGACTGAAATAAACCGCGTCGATCAGCGCCGACTTTACCGCGACCGGCTTCATCGGCTCTCGCTGTTCGCCCGGCGAGAGCGTTGAGGCCGCCGCGGCACGGGCGTCGCGGCGGTTGCGGATCAGAGCCCTGACCCTGCGGCCCAGGTCGTTCCAAGCCAACCATGCGGCATATCTGATGAGGTGCGTTTTCATGCGCCAACCGTAGGGGAACGGTGCTTAACAAGTTTGGCATGGGCATGGTAAACCGGCGTCAAGATTAACGCCGGGTAATTTCGAAAAAACTGCTTAAAATTCAAACGACTGGCATCAACTACCCGAGCCAGCCATTGGCAAGGATCACGCGCTCCACGCCGGCAAAGCGGGCGACGCGGTCGAGCTCGGCAGCGAGCCTGTCGAGACGTCCGGCCGAGCCCCGCACACCCGGCTCCAGCCACAGACGCTTCACATCCAGCGTGCCCTTCTTCCTGTCAGCCTTCATGTCGATCCGGCCAATGAGCCTGTCGCCTTCGAGCAGCGGGAAGACGTAGTAGCCATATTCACGCTTCGGCTCCGGAACGAAGATCTCGATGCGGTAGAAGAAGCCGAACAGGCGTTCGGTGCGGTTGCGGTCGCGGATCATCGGGTCGAAGGGGCTGAGCACGCGGATGCGGGGCGGCGCATCCGGATAGCCGTCTATCGTGGCCGGGAATTCGGCAAGCGCCCAGGACGGGCGCGGTTTGCCGCCGAGCGCCGGTTCAATGATCACCTCGGTGAGTTCGTCGCGATGGGCGACAACCCAGGCTTTGGCGGCTTCTGGAGAAATCAGGTTCCAGAAGGCGGCGATCTCGCCTGATGTGGCAAAGCCGAGACGCGTCAGCGCGCTGCGGCAGGCCCAGTCGATGAACTCTTCGCGATCGACTTCGGGCTCACGGAACTCGTCCGGGATAACCCTTTCCACGAGGTCGTAGATCTTCTGGAAGTTCGAGCGCCCGGCGATGGCGAACTTGCCCGTATGCCAGAAATATTCGAGCGCAGTCTTGTTCGGATGCCAGTTCCACCAGCCGCCGGAGACATGGCCATCCGCCTTGATCTCGCGGGCGAGGATGGCGCCGTTTGCCACGACACGGTCGTAGGTTTCCTCGAAGGCATCCTCAAAACCCTCGCCACGCCATTTGCGCCAGCGCTCGACCAGCACTTCCTCCTGATGGACGAACTTGTGCTTCCAGTATTTGAAGAAGGCGCTCGGCAGGATCGAGGCGTCATGCGTCCAGTGTTCGAACAGCGCACCGTCCTTTTCCAGAAGCGAAGTCAGGTGTTCGCGCCGGTAGGTCTGGTTGCGGGAGAACAGGATCTGGTGATGGGCGCGCTCGACCGTCTGGATGCTGTCGACCTGCACGAAGCCGAGATCGTGGATGAGCTGCAAGAGCCCGTCCTTGGTCAAGGCGCGGTTCGGCGGTGCGCTCAGCCCCTGCTTGGCAATGAAGACGCGGCGGGCATCGGCATTCGAGAGCAGATTCGTCATGGCTTCATCATATGCCGGAAAATCTTCCTAGCCACCCGCTTTTGCACTTTCCGCGCCGCCGCTGTAGAAGCTTGCGCCTGATCTATGAGGGACTGAATTTGGACATCCGTTTCGAAGGCGCTGCGGTCAGCTACGGCGCGCGGCAGGCGCTGCAGCCGCTAACGCTGCAGCTTGCCGAAAACCGCATCGGCGTGATCGGGCTGAACGGCTCCGGCAAGACGACCTTCGCGCGGCTGATCAACGGACTTGCCAAGCCGACGGCCGGACGCGTGCTCGTCAACGGGCGCGATACGGCCGATGAGCGGGGTGCGCTTGGCGATGTCGGCTTCATCTTCCAGCAGCCGCAGAACCAGATCATCCTGCCCATCGTGAAGGATGATATCGCCTTCGGCCTGAAGAGCCGCGGCGTGCCGAAATCCGAGATCGAGGCAAAGGTCGAAGCCGTCCTGACGCGTTTCGGCGCCGCGCATCTCGGCAGCCGGCGGGCGCACGAGCTTTCCGGCGGCGAGCTGCAGATCGCAGCGCTCGCCTCGGTGCTCGTCACCGGCCCCGATATCCTGATCCTCGACGAGCCGACCAACCAGCTGGATCTCAAGAACCGTGCCCTTGTGCAGCGGCTGATCGAGGGACTGCCCGAAAATGCCATCGTCATTACCCATGACATGGAGCTGATTGCCGGTTTCGGCCGCGTGCTGGTTTTTCACGAGGGGGCACTTGCAGCCGACGCGCCGGCGGCAGAGGCGATCGCCCGCTACCGGGAGATCGCTGGCTGATGCAATCGCTTTATGTCGAGGGTAACAGCCTCATGCACCGGCTGCCGGCGCGCGCCAAGCTGCTCGTGCTGGCTATCCTCGGCGTCATTCTTTTCACCACGCGCGATATTCCGCTGCTGTCATTCGCCGTGCTGGCAAGTGCCATGCTCTATTTCCGGCTCGGCATTCCCTTTGCCCAGGCACTGCAGCGGCTGAAGCCGGTGCTGCTGACGATCGGCATCGTCGCGCTGTTCAGTCTTGCCTTCAATCCCTGGCACGGCGCCGTCGTCGCGCTTCTCAGGCTGACGTCGCTGATGTTCTTTGCCGCCGCCGTGACGGCGACAACGACGATCGCCGAATTCATCGACGAGATCACGCTGCTTGCCCGCCCGCTCGAGCGGTTGGGGCTGGTGCAGGCCAACGATGTCGGGCTGGCGGTCGGGCTCGTCGTGCGTTTCGTGCCGGAGATTCTAGGCCGCTATCAGGCGATCAAGGAAGCGCATTCGGCGCGCGGCATCAAGGTGCGTCCGGTGACGATGCTGGCGCCGCTGATCATCCTGACGCTGAGAGATGCGGATAACATTGCCTCGGCAATTGACGCGCGCGGCATTCGGCGGCATGTCAGTTAACCGATCGTAAACACGGAGCCCATGATGAGCACCCGCGACCTTGTCCTCTCTGCCCTTTTTGCCGCGATCATCGTGGCGCTCGGCATTCTGCCGCCGATCACGCTCGGCTTCATTCCGGTGCCGATCACCGCGCAATCGATGGGCGTGATGATGGCTGGCGTCGTGCTTGGCGCGCGTCGCGGCGTGGTTGCCGTACTGATCGTCTGGGTGCTTGTCGCCATCGGCCTGCCGGTTCTGTCCGGTGGCCGCGGCGGACTTGCCGCCTTTGCCGCGCCGACGACGGGCTTCCTGATCGGCTGGCTGTTTGCCGCCTTCACGACCGGCTATCTCAGCGAACGCCTGGTGAAGGCCGAGCAATCCGGTCTCGTGCAGACGGTCGGCTTCTTCCTGTCGGCGATGATCGGCGGGATTATCGTGCTCTATGCCTTCGGCATCGGCTATCTGGCGCTGGTCAGCGGCGTCAACCTCGAGCAGGCCTTCGTCGGCTCCATGGCTTTCGTACCCGGTGACGTCGCCAAGGCCTTTGTCGCAGCACTGGTCGGCCGCGCCGTCATGGTCGGCTATCCGCTGCTGCCGGTGCGCGCCTAATCGAGAAAGCTATAGAGCCAGTCGCGCGTCTCTTCCGGCAGCGCGACCGGCTCGCCACTCTCGCGCCCGCGCGCCTGCCAAGTTAGCTCCACTTCGGCGGCCCTCTCTCCCTTGGCATCGACGGAAATGATGAAGCCGACGGAGCGAAGGCCGATCTTGTCGACGGTAGCGGTAAAGGTCGCCTCCTCGTCATAGGCGAGCGGGCGGTGCAGCGTGCAGGATACTTTGGCGGCCACATAGAGCGGTTCGTCATCAAGCTCTGGCCGCATCGACCAGAAGCCTGCAAGCACCGCTTCGGCGTGGGAAATATAGGACGCGAGAAACATCTGACCGTTCATGTCCACATCCCGGAACGGTATTCGTATCTGCGCCACATTGCTGCGTTTCGGCTTTGCCATCGAATTGTCTTCCCCCTGCCCCGCGCGGACACTAGGCGCCGCCAGAGATGAAGTAAACGCTTGCGATGATAGGCACGCGACGGCGCGCACCTGTTGAAATAGCCATGCCCGGCACCATCTGCTGTGGATCATGACAGGGCCAGAGGATAAGAGTGTCGCCATGAGCACCCGCCTTTACGAACACCCGATCTTTCTTGAGCATGTCACGCCCGAAGGCCACCCCGAGCGGCCGGACCGGATGCGCGCGATCAACGTCGCGCTCGGCCATCCGAACTTCGAGCGGCTGGACCGCAAGGAGGCGCCCCAGGCCAACGAGGACGCGGTTCTGCTTGCCCATCCGGAAGAGCATCTGATCGCCGTCATGCGGCAGATTCCGGAAGAGGAAGGCGAGATCAACCAGCTGGAAGCCGACACCTATGCAAGCTCGAAGAGCCTGCAAGCGGTGCTGACGGGCGTCGGCGGCGCCATGGCTGCCGTCGACGACGTGTTCACCGGCAAGGCCGACAACGTCTTCGTCGCCGCGCGCCCGCCCGGCCACCATGCCGAGAAGAACAAGGCAATGGGCTTCTGCTTCTTCAACAATGCCGCGATCGCCGCCCGCCATGCGCAGAAGCGCTATGGCGCCGAACGTGTCGCGATCGTCGACTGGGACGTGCATCACGGCAACGGCACGCAGGACATCTTCTGGGACGATCCTTCGGTGCTGTTCTGCTCGACGCACCAGATGCCGCTCTATCCGGGGTCCGGCGCGAAAGACGAAACCGGCAAGCACGGCACGATCGTCAATGCGCCGCTGTCGCCGAATGTCGGCAGCGACCATTTTCGCGAGGCCTTCAAGTCCCGCGTGCTGCCGGCGCTCAACGACTTCCGGCCTGACCTGATCATCATCTCCGCCGGCTTCGACGCGCATCACCGCGATCCGCTGGCGCAGATCAATCTGGTTGGCGAGGATTTCGACTGGGCGACCGGAAGATTGCTGGAGATAGCCGACAAAAGCGCCTCCAACCGGGTCGTCAGCCTGCTGGAAGGCGGATATGATCTCGAAGGCCTCGCCGAATCGGCAGGGCTGCATGTGCTTCGATTGATGAAGGGTTGAGTATGACTGACAGCGCCAAGCCTGAAGTTTCAGGTCTTTCCTTCGAAAAGGCCGTGGCCGAACTCGAAAGCATCGTTGCCCGCCTGGAACGCGGCGACGTGGCGCTGGATGAATCCATCGAGATCTACGAGCGCGGCGAAGCGCTGAAGAAGCATTGCGAAACCCTGCTTTCTGCAGCCGAAAACCGCATCGAGAAGATCCGTCTCGACCGTGCCGGCAAGCCGCAGGGCGTGGAGCCGCTTGACGGGGCTTGAGGGCTACAGGGCGATGACTGTCCTGATTTCGTCGTATCCAGCGCGCAAACCAGTGCCGTCGCGCTCTATGAGACCGGCTTCGGAAAGAATCTCGACGTCTTCGTGCACCCGCCGGTAATCGCGCTTGAGGCTTTTCGCCAGCGCCGAGATGCTGGTTTGCGGATGCCGGTGGAGGTGGCGTAGCAGCTCCAGACGCTTGGCCGTCATGGTGCGAGAGAAGGCATCCCAGCCGACGAAGGTCAGATGATCTTCCGATACGCTTTCACCCGTTTCTGCCCTGTGCCATGCATCGGCAACACGCTTCGCCGTGTCGGCAAAGGAGCCGCCGATATGCAGTTCGATATCCTTGCTCATATCCGTTCTCCTCTCAGCTTCTCGACATCACGTCCGAAATCTTCGAGTATTTGTTCGATCGACACACACCTGTAGCGTTCCTCGCGATTGCCATAGTGCCGATGGTCGCCTTTTCCGCGCTCGTTGTCGTAACCTATCAGGCGCGAACCGGGCCTTCCGTAGAAAAGCGAGTATTTGAGCCAGTGCGTCGAACCCGGCACCTGCACCGGAACACGCCAGATCCTTATCTCAATTATCGCGCCGTCACCGAAAACGATGCGTTCACGAATGACGAGTTCCGCTTTCATATAGGAACTATGTCTTCATGCGCCATATGTCGTCAAGTGACATAGGAACTTTTGCTATCGCTCGACCAGTTATGCGGCTAACTTGGCGCCTCAGTTTGGAGACAACCCATGTCCTTCTTCCCCGGTAAAGACCCCCTGCCCGGCGATGCCTTCGCCTGTGATGCGATCGAGAATCTGATCATTCCGCGCACCAGCGATATCGGCGGTTTCCAGGTGCGGCGTGCGCTGCCGACGCGGCAGCGGCGGCTGGTCGGGCCGTTCATCTTCTTCGACCGGATGGGACCGGCGATCCTGAAACCGGATGAGGCGCTGGATGTGAAGCCGCATCCGCATATCGGGCTTTCGACGGTTACTTATCTCTTCGACGGCGAAATCCGTCATCTCGACAGTCTCGGCACCGAAAAGGTGATCCGGCCGGGCGATATCAACCTGATGACGGCGGGGCGCGGCATCGTGCATTCGGAACGCACACCCGACAATCTGCGCGGTCATCCGCTGCTGATGTCCGGTTTGCAGACATGGCTGGCGCTGCCTGACGACAAGGAAGAGATCGATCCGGCCTTCGCCCATACCGAAAAGAGCGAGATGCCCCTCATCGAGGATACCGGCATTCGCGGCCGCGTCGTCATCGGTTCGTTCGAGGGGCTGAAATCGCCGGTCAAGGTTCTCTCCGATACGCTCTATGCCGACATCAACATCCAGCCGGGCGCCAAGTTTCCGTTTGCTGCGGCCCATGAAGAGCGCGCGGTCTACGTGCTGTCGGGCGAGGTCGTTATCGCGGGAGACCGGTTTGCGGCCGATCAGCTGCTGGTTTTCCGGCCAGGCGATCCGATCACGCTGGAGGCAGGAAGCGAAGGCTGTCACCTGATGCTCTTCGGGGGCGCGGCTCTGAATTCCAAGCGCTACATATGGTGGAACTTCGTCTCCTCCTCGAAAGAGCGCATCGAGAAGGCCAAGGAAGAATGGCGCACCGGCCGTTTCGATATCGTTCCAGGGGATGAAGAGGAATTCGTGCCTTTGCCTGAGGGCTGAACTTCTCTAGAATGGCGGGGTTGCGGTTCTTGAAACGCACTTGTTTTGCCGCAATTTAATCGGAATAAGCATAAGCCTAGAATGACAAGAAAGAGCGCCCGCCCGTGACAAACCCGCTAAAGACACCGCTGCTTGATCAGGTCACCTATCCCGCCGACCTGCGCAAGCTCGATGATCGCGAGCTGCCGCAGCTTGCGCGCGAGGTCCGCGACGAGATGATCGACGCTGTTTCGCGCACCGGCGGACATCTGGGTGCCGGCCTCGGCGTCGTCGAATTGACGATCGCCATCCACAGCGTTTTCAACACGCCCGACGACCGGCTGATCTTCGACGTCGGCCACCAGTGTTATCCGCACAAGATCCTGACCGGCCGCCGCGACCGCATCCGCACCCTGCGCCAGGAAAACGGCCTGTCCGGCTTCACGCGCCGTGCCGAAAGCGAATACGATCCCTTCGGCGCCGCCCATTCCTCGACCTCGATCTCCGCAGGTCTCGGCATGGCTGTCGCCGCCGAGCTCGACAAGACTGACAAGCGGGTGATCGCGGTGATCGGTGACGGCGCGATGTCGGCCGGCATGGCCTACGAGGCGTTGAACAATGCCGGTGCGCTCGACGCCCGGCTGATCGTTATCCTCAACGACAACGACATGTCGATCGCCCCGCCGACCGGCGCGATGAGCGCCTATCTGGCGCGTCTCGCTTCCGGCCGCACCTATATGGGCTTCCGTGATTTCGGCAAGAAACTGACCGCCTATCTCGGCAAGAAGGTCGACCGCGCCATCACGCGCGCCGTCGAGCATGCGCGCGGCTATGTGACCGGCGGGACGATGTTCGAGGAGATGGGCTTCTATCATATCGGCCCGATCGACGGTCATTCCTTCGAGCACCTGCTGCCGGTTCTGCGCAATGTGCGCGACCATGCGGAAGGACCTGTTCTGATCCATGTCGTGACCCAGAAGGGCAAGGGCTATCCGCCGGCGGAAGCCGCAGCCGACAAGTACCACGGCGTCAACAAGTTCGACGTCATCACCGGCGCCCAGGCGAAGGTGAAGCCGAATGCACCGAGCTATACGAGCGTCTTCGCCGAAGCGCTGGCGCAGGAAGCCGAGCTCGACGACAAGATCGTCGGCATCACCGCCGCCATGCCGAACGGCACCGGCCTGGACAAGCTGGCAAGCCTTTATCCGGCCCGCTGTTTCGACGTCGGCATTGCCGAGCAGCATGCGGTGACCTTCGCGGCCGGTCTTGCCGCTGAAGGCTACAAGCCGTTTGCGGCGCTCTATTCCACCTTCCTGCAGCGCGCCTATGACCAGGTCGTCCATGACGTGGCGATCCAGGGACTGCCGGTGCGCTTCCCGATCGACCGCGCCGGTTTCGTCGGCGCCGACGGGCCAACGCATGCGGGATCCTTCGACACGACCTTCCTTGCCGCCCTGCCGGGCTTTGTCGTCATGGCTGCCGCCGACGAGGCGGAGCTAAAGCATATGGTGCGCACTGCCGCTGCCTATGATGCCGGTCCGATCTCTTTCCGCTATCCGCGTGGCGAAGGCGTCGGCGTCGAGATGCCGGTGCGTGGTGAAATCCTGCAGATCGGCAAGGGCCGCATCGTCAAGGAAGGCACCAAGGTGGCCCTCCTCTCCTTCGGCACGCGCCTTGCCGACAGCCTGCTGGCTGCCGAAGATCTCGATGCCGCCGGTCTTTCGACCACGGTTGCCGACGCGCGCTTTGCCAAGCCGCTCGACCACGACCTGATCCGCCAGCTCGCCGCCCACCACGAGATCCTGATCACCATCGAGGAAGGCTCCGTCGGCGGCTTCGGCAGCCATGTGATGCAGTTCCTGGCGATGGAAGGCCTGCTGGATAACGGCCTGAAGGTGCGCTCGCTTGTCATGCCCGACATCTGGATGGAGCAGGCAAAGCCCGAGGCTATGAATGCCCATGCAGGGCTGGATCGCGCCGGGATTGTCTCGACGGTATTCCGGGCGCTCGGTCGCAGTGCTGCGGTTGGGGTTGCGGGGTAAATCTCAAAACGCCTGACCCGGAGCCCCCTCTCCCTACCCTCTGCCCGAGGGGAAAGGGAAATCGAGTTTGGAACAGGCCTTTCGTTCTCACTCGCTGACAGGGCGAGCGAGTGTCACACTCCCTTCTCCCCTCGGGAAGAGGGTGCCCGAAGGTTTCAGGTGCAACTCGTTGCACCGGGATGAGGGGCCAAACCTGCAAACGCCCAAAAACAAAAAGGCCCCCGAAGTTTCCCTCGGAGGCCCTGTCTCAGACGATCAGGCTCGTCTCAAAACTCTTCCCAATCTTCCTGCACGGCCGCAGCGGCCGTTGCAGTCCTGCCGCCGAATGCGGAGGCGACGCGGTTGTTCAGAGCCCGGGCCGGAGAGGTGACCGGGCGTGAGGCCGGCTGGGCGACTGCCGCGCGCGGGGCGACGGCAACGGCTGCGGCGGCACCGAGCTTGAACTGATGCAGGAGAGCGTCGAGGGATGCGGCTTCCTGCGCCAGCGAATGACTGGCAGCCGTCTGTTCCTCGACCATTGCGGCGTTCTGCTGCGTGCCCTGGTCCATGTTGTTGACGGCCGTGTTGATCTCCTGCAGGCCGATCGACTGTTCGCGAGTGGCGGTGACGATCGCGCCGACGTGGCGGTTGATCTCCTGGACCTCGTTGACGATTTCGGCCAGCGCCTTGCCGGTCTGATCGACGAGCGAGACACCGGTATTGACCTGTTCGCCCGAGGTATTGATCAGCGCCTTGATTTCCTTGGCGGCCTGGGCCGAGCGCTGGGCAAGCTCACGGACTTCCTGAGCGACGACGGCAAAGCCCTTGCCGGCTTCACCGGCACGCGCCGCTTCGACACCGGCATTCAGCGCCAGAAGGTTGGTCTGGAAGGCGATATCGTCGATGACGCCGATGATGTTGCTGATCTCGCCCGAGGACTTTTCGATCTGCTCCATGGCGGTGACGGCCTTGCGGACGACGTCGCCGGAGCGCTCGGCGCCGACACGGGCACGCTCGACCAGATGGCCGACATCTTCGGCGCGCTTGGCGCTGTCGCGAACAGTTGTCGTGACCTCTTCGAGGGCTGCGGCGGTCTCTTCGACGGCTGCGGCCTGCTGCTCTGTGCGGCGGGCGAGATCGTCGGCGGCCGAGCGGATTTCACCGGCACCGGCATTGATCGCCGAGGCGTTGCGGCCGACCGACTGCAGCGTTGCCTGCAGCTTGCCCGCGGCATTGTTGAAGTCGGTGCGCAGGCCGTCGAACTGTTGGGAAAACGGCGTGGTGATGCGGCTCGCGACATCGCCATTGGCGAGGTTCGAGAGGCCGGTTGCGAGACCTTCGATCGCCGAACGGATTTCGGCCGCTTCGCGGGCCTTGTCCTCATCGGAGAGCAGGCGCTGACGTTCGGCTTCGCTGCGCATACGGTCGGTTTCGCCTGATAGCCGCAGCTTTTCGGCGGCAGCTTCCTTGAAGACCAGCACCGACTGGGCCATGCGGCCGACTTCATCGCGGCGGTCGAGGGCCGGAACGTCGACGTCGTGGTTGCCGTTTGCGAGGCGGTCCATGGCAGCCGTCATGCCGATGATCGGCTGAACGATGGCGCGCGACAGCAGCCATGCGAGAACAGCGGCGGCCAGCGAGGCACCGATGCCGCCGAAGAGCAGCGTGTTGTTCAGATCGCTATCGGCATCGGCCTGAATAGCGGCGAGCGAAGCAGACTTGTCGCGGGCGGCGGCCTTGATCTTGGCGGAGGCCTGACGGAAGCCGTCGAGCTGGCCCTTGGTGGCGTTGACGCCGATCTTGACGACGTCGGCGATCGGGGTTTCGGTTTCCTTGCGGGCCTTGGCCTGCGGCTCGGCGAGCTCGTGGAAATAGAGGTCAGCAGCCTTCTGCATACCGTCGATCATGTCGAGCACGGCGGGTTCGTCTGCCGCACTTTCCTTGGCCGAGGCGATCGCCTTCAGCATGCGCTCACGATTGGCGAAAATATCGCCATAGGTGCTGTCGGAGCGGAAGAGAATGAAGCCGCGCAGATTGACGGCCTGCTCGAGCATGGCCTGCAGTGCGTCGTCGATCTGGTTGACGAGCAGCTCGGATTTTTCCTGCTGGGCGGCGGCAGCAGATGAAGCACCGGCCTTGACGTAAACATAGGACGAGACGGCAACGAAAATGACGATGAGGGCTGCGAACGTGGCCGCAAGCTTCCCCTTGAGTGAGATATTGGCGAACACCGGTAATTCTCCTGGCAAATAATCGGCGCGGCAAAGGACGGGCCGCCGATGGGCAGCGGCGGCAGACGGAAAATCGGAAGGAACATGAACTGCGGGCAGGGAAATGCGTGCCATCATGGCGAAAGCGATTCAAGCGAACCGCTGCAATCGTCCCAAACCTATGGGGCGGGGCTTTAAAATTGTTTAAGTTTGCACCGCACAAATATTGGGTGCGCTATTCATCCGGCGCGTTGAGGATCAGGATGTTCGCCACTCTCTGCCCTTTGGCAAGGTTCTGGCCTGATTTCAAAAAAACTTAGTCCATTCAGTAGCGGCGGGTACATCC
The DNA here is from genome assembly GCF_056400165.1 of Rhizobium sp. 01L410. Taxonomy (NCBI): domain Bacteria; kingdom Pseudomonadati; phylum Pseudomonadota; class Alphaproteobacteria; order Hyphomicrobiales; family Rhizobiaceae; genus Rhizobium; species Rhizobium sp. 01L410. Next base: position 229,938 of record NZ_JBFTST010000006.1, on the reverse strand, counting down.
AACTGCCGACGCACTAACGATCGACATAACGGTTCCCGCGCACAGCTCTGCCGCGAATTGGACGGTCTTCTCATGCGGATACGAGCGCCGGGTGGAGAGCTCGTTGTCGATAGTTATAGCGATGGCGTGCGATAGGAGTGCAGCAACTAGGAATTCCAGACTGAGATTCCCGTTGCAAACTTAAGCGCGAGCTTTCATTCTCAACATAAGCCGGGAAAGCGAGAGGGTTAGATGAAATACTATGTAACGTTTCAGCAGATGGGTGATCACGGTCGCCCAGTCGATCATCCTAGCCAATCAGATTTTGAGACCGACGATAAGGGCTTCGCTTTGATCCCGAGGGAGTTTTCAGCGTTTGGGAACGCCAGTTTTCGATCAAGGTGTTTCACCCTTATCGTTCGGACCAACATCAGGTTTTAATGTTCGCAGACTGGCACTTAAAATTTTGCGTATCGGTTTCTTGGAGGGTGCTGACGTATTTGTCTCGCACCGAAAGTGCGCAGAAGCTGAGGCCAAATCACTCTACAAATGTAGCTCAGGCTCTCGCAACTTGGGAACGCTTTCTTAAAGGTGAGATCTCGAATCCCGGGCGCTTCGAGCAGCATCTACTCCCTGTTGGAGGTATCGAAAGTACTATTGTTCCAAACTTGCCGCCCAACATCAACAGGTACCTGGCGCGATCTGCCCACATAGATCTGGTCACGAGTGAGGCAGGGTTCTGCGCGTCATATGCGAAGATGGGTCCATTTCTGCTGTTTGGGTTTGCCTCGCCTCCCACCGAGAAGTGGAAGGGCACACGCGTGCCCGTAAGTGGCGGAGCGATTCGACCCACAAACTACGAGCTGCCACGTGCGGTCTTGGAGTATGTCATAGCTTCAGCAACATCGAGTGGAACTGCGATGGCATCGATGTCGGTTGCTCAGCAGCAAAAGGTGGATGCAAGCGTTACAGAGAATATCGAGAAATTCAAAAACTCGGAGCTGCTTAAGGCCATCGACGCCGACGTCCGCATGTTCGGGACAGACGCCGCCCTGCGCAAGTCCTAGTGGGGGTACAACCTGACCATATCGGTTGCCATATGAATCTGCGCGCTTAGCCATTTGATTTTGCGCGCTGCACAAATCGTCCCGCATGCCGCGCCTCTTCCGCTATCGCCAAGGGCAGAATTATCGCCGAACGCAAAGAGGCGTCAACGGCAGCGGTGCAAACAAAAGGCTTGCAAGCGCGGGCTTTGCCAGTCATGGACAGCCCATGTCCGATCAGAACAACACACAGCGCCTCGACCAGCTTCTCGTCAGCCTCGGCCTTTTCGCCAGCCGCTCGCGGGCGCGCGACGCCGTCAACCGCGGAACGGTGAAGGTGGGCGGCAAGGTCGTCACCAAGGCCGGAGCGCTCTTTGGCGAAGACGCCGCGATCGAAATCGACGATCCGGCACAGGATTATGTCTCGCGCGCCGCCCTGAAGCTGACGGCGGCACTCGACCATTTCGGCCTGGATCCCGCGGGACACCACTGTCTCGATATCGGCGCCTCGACCGGTGGATTCACCGAAGTTCTGCTGGAGCGCGGTGCGGCGCATGTGACGGCGATCGACGTCGGGCATGGGCAAATGCATCCGCGCATTGCCGCCGATCCGCGTGTCGCCAATATCGAAGGCTTCAACGCCCGCAACCTGACGGCTGACGATGTCGGCCACGACGTGACCTTCATCGTTTCCGACGTGTCGTTCATCTCGCTGCGGCTGGCGCTGGCGCCGTCCCTCAAGATCGCCGAAAGCGGTGCGACCGCGGTTCTGCTCGTCAAGCCGCAATTCGAGGCCGGGCGCGAGGCGATCGGCAAGGGCGGCATGCTCAAGGATCCCGCCTCGGCGCCCGATGTGGCGGCTTCGCTGGAACGCTGGTTCGTCGAAGAGATGGGCTGGAAGAGCCTTGGGCTCATCGCCTCTCCCATTGCCGGCGGCGATGGCAACCAGGAATATCTACTCGCAGGAACGAAGCCGTGAGCACCGAAACAGTCACCATCCAGAAACTCGGCGGACAGGGCGATGGCATTGCCAGCGGCAAGGACGGCCCGATCTATGTGCCGTTTGCGCTGCCCGGCGAAGAGGTGGCAATCGCCCGTGTCAAGAACCAGGGCACGATCATGTCGATCGCCAAGGCGTCGGCGGACCGGCAGGAGCCCGCCTGCCGCCACTTTGGCCCCGACGGCGTCAACGGCACCTGCGGCGGCTGCACGCTGCAGCATCTTTCCGACGCGCCCTACCGCGCCTTCAAGCGGCAGCTGGTAGTCAACGCGCTGAAATCGCAGGGTATCGAGGCCGAGGTTGGCGAGCTGGTCGCGGCCCATCCCGGCGAGCGCCGCCGCGTGGTGTTTGCGGCGCGCAAGACCGAGAAGGATATGCTCATCGGCTTCAATCAGGCCGAAAGCCACCACATCGTCGATATCGAGGAATGTCCCATCTCGTCGGCGGGGATCATGGCCCGGCTGCCGGCGATCAAGGCCATCGGCGCCTCCATGGCGGCCAATGCCGAAGCCTTCCGCATCTCCGTGCTGGAGACGGCGTCGGGGCTCGACCTTGCCGTCGATGGCATCAAGAAGCTTTCCGACCAGCAGCGCCGCAAGGCGGTGGAAACCGTGCTCGGCATGCGCGGCATCGCCCGCGTTTCGCTGAATGGCGAGATCCTGGTAGAGCCTGCCAAGCCGGTCGTCGATTTCGGCGGCGTCCAGGTTTCCCCACCGGCCGGCGGCTTCACGCAGGCGACCAAGCCGGCGGAAGACGCGATGGCCGAGCTGGTCGTCGCCCATGTGGGCAAAGCCAAGCGCATCGCCGATCTTTTTGCCGGATCCGGCACCTTCTCGCTCAGGCTTGCCCGCATCGGCCGGGTGCATGCCGTGGAAGGCGAAGACAAGGCTCTCGCCGCGCTCGACCAGGCGGCACGCAAGGCGCAGGGGCTGAAGCCCGTCAGCATCGAAAAGCGCGACCTCTTCCGCCGCCCGCTGATGACCGCCGAGTTCAAGCATTACGATGCTGTGGTATTCGATCCGCCGCGCGCCGGTGCGGAATTCCAGAGCCAGGAGCTGGCGCGCTCCGCGGTCAAGAAGGTCGTCGCCGTCAGCTGCAATCCGCTGACACTGGCGCGCGATCTCGCCATTCTCATTGCCGGTGGCTATCGCCTCACCAGCGTCACGCCGATCGACCAGTTCCTCTGGACGGCGCATGTGGAAGTCGTGGCGACGCTGGAGAAGTAATTCTCCGCCCTCATTCCTGTGCTTGTCACAGGAATGAGGGAAAGTGAGAAAAGCCCAAAACAAAAATGCCCGCGTCTCCGCGGGCATTTTCAGTTCACAGCAGGCCTTATCAGGCCACGCGGCGGTGACCCGACGAAGCGCCGGACTGGCCGCTACCGAGATTGAACTGCGACAGGAGCTGCATCAGCTTGGCGGCCTCGGCGGCGAGGCCGTGGCTGGCGGCGGTCTGTTCCTCGACCATGGCGGCGTTCTGCTGCGTGCCCTGGTCCATGGTGTTGACGGCCGTGTTGATCTCGTGGAGACCGGTCGACTGTTCGCGGGTGGCGGTAACGATCGCGCCGACGTGGCGGCTGATCTCCTGGACCTGCGTGACGATGGCTTCCAGCGCCTTGCCGGTTTCGCCGACCAGCGTCACGCCGGAGCGGACCTGGGCGTTCGAGGTGGTGATCAACGCTTCGATTTCTTTCGCGGCCTTTGCTGAACGCTGGGCGAGTTCACGCACTTCCTGCGCGACAACGGCAAAGCCCTTGCCGGCCTCGCCCGCACGCGCCGCTTCGACACCGGCGTTCAAGGCCAGAAGGTTGGTCTGGAAGGCGATGTCGTCGATGACGCTGATGATGCTGGAGATCTGCTCCGAGGACTGCTCGATGCCGGTCATGGCATCGACAGCCTTGCGGACGATCTGGCCGGATTTTTCGGCACCGCTGCGGGTGTTGGAAACCAGATTGCCGGCTTCCTCGGCGCGGCGAGCGGTATCCTTGACCGTCGTGGTGATCTCTTCCAGCGCCGCTGCGGTCTCTTCGACGGAAGCGGCCTGCTGCTCGGTGCGGCGGGCAAGGCCATCGGCGGCGGTGCGGATTTCGGTTGCACCGGCGTCGATCGCATTAGCGTTGCTGCCGACGGTCTGGAGAGCGCCATGCAGCTTGCCGACAGCGCTGTTATAGTCGCTGCGCAGGCGGTCGAGATGGGCGGCAAAGGGCGTTTCGATGCGATGCGCGAGGTTGCCGTCCGACAGCGCGCCGAGTGCCCCGCCAAGGGCGTCGACGGCGGTGCGGATTTCAGCGGCTTCGCGGGCCTTCTGTGCCTCGCGCTCCTGACGCTCGCGCTCGGTCAGCGAGCGGCCTTCTTCGGCCTCGCCTTCGAGACGCTGACGATCGATAGCGTTCGACTTGAAGACCGCAACGGCCTCGGCCATCGAGCCGATCTGGTCACGGCGCTCCTGGCCGGGAATGGCGGCCGAGAGATCGCCTGCGGCAAGCTTCTGCATCGCGGCGGTCATCGCCGTGACCGGCTGAACGACGAGGCCGTGCAGCAGCCAGGCCATGGCAGCGATCATCAGGCCGACGGCGAGTAGCGTGGCGATGGTTGCGGCAATGCGGAATTCGTTGAGTGCGGCAAAGGCCTTGTCGCTATCGACGACGAAGCCGAGAGACCACTCGACCGTCGGCAGGCCGGCGACTGGCATGAAGCTGACGAGAACGGGCTTGCCGGCGAATTCGGTGGCGACGAGGCCGGTGCCGATCTTCGGGGTCTGCTTCGGGAAGGCATCGGCGAGCGTCTTGGTGACCAGCTTGGCATCCGGATGGATGAGGATCTGGCCGCTCTTGTTGACGAGGAAGGCCGTGCCCTGGCCGCCGAGATCGATCTCCTTGATCATCTTGACCATGGTTTCGAGCGAGAAGTCGGAGCCGACGACGCCGGCGAGCTTGCCATCACGCTGAACCGGAACGGCAGCGCTGATGATCAGGTCGCCGCTGGACGCATCGACATAAGGCTCGGTCATGACGCTGGCATTGGCCTTGACGGCGTCCTGATACCACGGGCGCTTGCGCGGGTCGTAGCCATCGGGCATCGGCAGCTTCGGCCACATGGTGAAGACGCCTTGTTCGTCACCGAAATAGGTGCTGACGAACTGGCTGGTGAGAACGTCGTTCTGCAGCACTGTTTCGATCCCGGCCTGATCGGACGCGCGGCCGATGGCGTTCGCGACCATGGCGGTCAGCGTCACGCGGCCGTTCATCCAGTTGGCGAGGCTGTGTGCGGCCTGCTCGCCAGAGGACTGGATATTGGCTTCGATCGAGGCGGTGGTAACGTCGCGCTGGACGGAGTTGATGTAAAAGGAGAAGGCGGCAAAGGCCGCCAGGACAACTGCGGACGCGGCGACGAGAATGCGCGTCATCAAATTCGTCTTCTTCAAGTGCGTTCTTTCGAAGTCTTCCGCCTTCTCGTTTGCGCGGGTGGAGGGCGCTGCAACGCGGATCGGGCGAATGGGCTTGGGGGCAAAGCTGCGCAAGGCGCGTCATGCGCCTGGACGAACGGGCAATTCGTCACATCTTGATTAGTAGGGCCGCATTAAAACACACTTAAAATTTAGCTAAAACCCTATGTTTTTATATTAGAGCGTTTGCTGGTTATATTGAAGCATTCTGCCGGAGCCGGTTTTCGACAGGGCAAAGGCGATTGGCGAAGGGTATACCCCAGGTACGGTCGAGCCGATCGCCTTTGATCCTGGCGGAAAGATGCCCGGCCCCTGCGGGGTTGGCTGAAACGGGCCGCCTGATCGACCGGCTGGCTTGGCCGTAGATCTGGGCTACGACGCGCGCCAGCCGGTCGACCATCCGACTCCGTTTGAGCCAACAGAATGCTTCAATATAACCAGCAAACGCTCTAACGCCGCATGAAAGCCTCGAAGGCTTTTCTTGCCTCGTCGCTTTTCAACTGTGCGGCGAAGTGGCGTGCTTCTTCATCTATACGTGCAGCAATCTCTTCGCGCGGACCGCGGACAAGATCGCGGGCGATCTTCAGCGCCTTGGCGGGCTTGGCCGCAAGCTTGGCGGCCGTTGACAGCGTCAGATGCTCCACCTCGCCCGGAGCGCAGACCTTCCAGATCAGCCCGGAATCGCGCGCTTCGGCCGCCGAGAAGTCCTCGCCTGCGGCCAGCAGCGCGAAGGCGCGCTGGTGGCCCATGATGCGTGGCGCGAGCAGGCTGGAGGCGGCTTCCGGGACCAGCGCCAGATCGACAAAGGGGGTGCGGAACTGGCTGCGAAGCGAGGCGATCGTCAGGTCACAATGCATGTGCATGGTGGTGCCGATGCCGATCGCCAGACCATCGACGCCCGAGATCAGCGGCTTCTGCGCATTGACCAGAGCATAGAGGAAATCGAGAAGCTCGTGGCCGAGGCTGCCGCCCATGGCGGCGGCGAGGAAATCGGCGATGTCGTTGCCGGCAGAAAACGCGCCTTCGGTGCCGAGGAAGGCGGTGGCGCGGACGGTGTCATCCGCATCGGCGGCCTTCAGCGCTTCGGTCATCTTCACATACATGGCGCGGGTGATGGCATTCTTCTTGTCCGGCCGGTTGAAGCGGATGATCTGGACGCCCGGGTGCTCGGCGGACTGCTCGACGACAATATGATCGGTCATGGTGATCCTCAGGCCAGGATGGCGCGGGCTGCGGCAAGGCTTGCGGCACCGTTGACGGTGCGGTCCTTCAGGGCAGCAGTTTCGGACAACAGGTTTTCGGCAGCGAAGCGGCAGAGCGCGATGCGGCCCTCTTCGGCGCCGTCACCTGCTTTGGCGAGGCCGCCCTTGGCGAGATAGGCGCTGGTCAGCACCAGACCGAACAAACGCTGATAGGGCGTGGCGCCCGAGAGGGCTTCGGCGATCTTGCCTTCGGCCTGGGCTTTCATCAGCCACTCCGTTGCCTCGGCCAGATAGGCGATGGCCGCATCGAGGCGGGCGGCGGTTTCGCCGAAGGCAGAGAGGTTCGCCCCGCGCACGCCGGCGGCGATATCGCTCAGCTCTGCGATGAAGCCTTTCACATGCTCACCATTCGAGAGCGGCAGCTTGCGGGTGACGAGGTCGATTGCCTGGATGCCGTTGGTGCCTTCATAGATCGGGGCGATGCGGGCATCGCGCAGGAAGCGGGCAGCACCGGTTTCCTCGATAAAGCCCATGCCGCCATGGACCTGAATGCCGAGCGAGGCGACATCGACGCCCGCATCGGTCGAGAAGGACTTGGCGATCGGCGTCAGCAGGGCGGCGCGCTCCTGCCAGTGCTTCGTATCGCTGCCTGCGTGATGCGACATGTCGATCGCATGGGCGCAGGCGTAGGAGATGGCCCGCGAGCCCTGGGTCAGCGCCTTCATGGTCAGCAGCATCCTTACGACATCGGGGTGCTCGATGATCGGGCTCATGCCGGAGCCGGTCCAGCCGGGCGCCTTACCCTGGGTACGCTCCTTTGCAAAGGCGATCGCCTTCTGCGTCGCTGCTTCGGCAATCGCCACGCCCTGCATGCCGACCGTCAGGCGGGCATTGTTCATCATCGTGAACATGCAGTTGAGGCCCTTGTTTTCCTCGCCGATCAGCCAACCGATAGCGCCCTTCTCTCCGCTGAACTTGCCGTCGCCATAGATCATCGTGCAGGTCGGCGAGCCATGGATGCCCATCTTGTGCTCGAGAGAATGGACGAAGACGTCGTTGCGGGCGCCAAGCGAGCCGTCGTCGTTGACGAGGAATTTCGGCACCAGGAACAGCGAGATGCCGCGGGTTCCCGCCGGCGCATCCGGCAGACGGGCCAGAACGAGATGGATGATATTGTCGGTGGCGTCGTGCTCGCCCCAGGTGATGAAGATCTTCTGGCCGAAGATGCGGTAGGTGCCATCGTCACGGCGCTCGGCGCGGCTCTTGAGCGCGCCGACATCGGAGCCTGCCTGCGGCTCGGTGAGGTTCATCGTGCCGGTCCACTCGCCGGAGACGAGTTTCGGCAGATAGGTCTGTTGCAGGTTTTCGGAGCCGTGGGCCAGAAGTGCTTCCACGGCGCCCATGGTCAGCGTCGGGCAGAGTGCGAAGGCGGTGGCGCCGGAATTCCACATTTCGAGGGCAGCGACATTGAGGAGAACCGGGAGCCCCTGCCCGCCGAATTCTTCCGGGCCGGTCAGGCCGTTCCAGCCGCCGGCGATCCAGTCCTGATAGAGCTTCGCCCAGCCATCCGGCGTCTTGACCTCGCCATCGATCAGTCGGGAGCCCTGTGTATCGCCGATCTCTCCAAGCGGCGCGACCTCATCCGTGGCGAAGCGACCGGCTTCCGTCAGGATCGCATCGACGAGATCTTCGCCGAGATCGCCGAACAGGCCCTTGTCCAACGCGTCCTTCAGGCCGGCGACATGCTTTAGCGTGAAAGCGATCTCTTCGACGGGCGCCTTGTACATGGTGTCTCCTCGCATATCCGGCCAGTGATCGGTACCGGCCATCCTCCAGCCTCAGGGCTAATTGATTTTTACGTAAACGTCAATTTCGATTTTGAAGCGTGTCAGGGCTGCGCCACGTTGTCTCGCCTCTTGCTTATTCGCAGCGTTGTGCAAACAAACGTCATGGAGAATCTCTAGAGCGGAATGCCAAAAAGAGAATGACGGCTTTGCGAAGGACCGGTGACTGATGGATACACTGCCTGCCAATATCCCCGGCCTCATCTGGGCATACCGTTTCCCGGCAGGCTCGAAGACCGCGATCCGGCTTGACAACAGCGCGATGGCGGCGGAGCTGACGGCCGGAGACGGCTTCTACTGGCTGCATCTGAACCTGGCCGATGCGCGTGTCCCGGCGCTGCTGGACACGCTTGAAGGCCTGACCGAGGATGCCAAGTCGGCGCTGACGACGCGCGATACCCATGCGGCGCTCACCGTCGACGAGCAGATGCTCTACGGCACGCTCATCGACTGCCAGCGCGAATTCGACCAGGATACCGCCGATCTCGGCTGGCTGCATTTTGCGATCTCCGGCCGCTTCATCGTCACCACCCGGCTGCAGCCGCTGCGCAGCGCCGACCGGGCGCGGATCATGATCGAAAAGAACCCGGCAAAGTTCGAGCGGCCGGTCGATATCTTCGAACTGCTGGTGATCGAATTCCAGCGCACGCTGATCTCCGTCGTCATGGAACTGACGGAAGAGCTGAACCTGATCGAGGATTTCGTCTACGACAACACGCCGCGCGACGAGCGGCGGCGGCTGGCGCCGGTGCGCCGCACGGTCGTGCGTCTCCACCGCCACCTCAGAAACGTGCTCGCGCTGATGCGCCGGGCTTCGGCATCCGACGAGGACGAGATGCCCTTCGGTTTCGACGACATCGCCGGGAGACTGACCAGCCGGCTGGAGACCGTCGATCACGACATCTACGCGCTGCAGGAACGCGCCCGGCTGCTGCACGAAGAAATCGATTCGAAGCTGTCATCGGAGACCAACCGGCACCTCTACATCCTGTCGATCATGACCGCCTTCCTGCTGCCGCCGACGCTGGTCACCGGCTTCTTCGGCATGAACACCGCTAATCTGCCCTTCGCCCAGGGGTCAGGCGGGACGGAATATGCGGTGGCGCTGATCCTCGCCTCGATCGTATTTGCCTGGTGGCTGCTGAAACGCGTCAACATTCTCTGACAGCAAAAAGCCCGGCATCTCTGCCGGGCCTTTATCATCTCGATGCCTTTTGTATCAGTAGGGCGAGTAGCACTGCTGGCGCGGGCCGTTATACGGCTGGAAGGTATTGTCGTAGACACGATACGAGCGGTAGCGGTTCTCGCACCACGACACATGGGCGGCCGTCAGGCGCGGGGCGGCGTAGCGGGGCGGCGGCGCATAGTAGCGCGGCTGCGAAGCGATGGCACCACCGATGATCGCACCGGCACCGAAGGCAGCCAACGGATACCAGTAGCCGTTATAGTGGCGGTAGCCGTTGCGATAATACGGATAGCCACGATAGCCGCCATACCAGCCGGGGCCCCGGCGCGGATAATAGCGGCGATATTGGACGTCCTGAATGCTGGAAGCCTGTTCCTGCTGCTGAATGACCTTCGGCGCTGCTGCCAGCGGCATGGCCTCAGACGGCAGGAAGCTCGTCAGGACAACAGCGGCGGACAGCACAGCGGCCGAAATCTTCTTACTGAGACCAATCATTGTCGTTCTCCATCCCAAGAGCGGAATTTGCCTGTCAGCAAACGCGCAGGGAGGGAAAAGGTTCCCGGCACCGTTTTCTTCAAGCACGGGTTGAAGTTACGAAAGCGCCGATGAACCGGAGATTAACCGGCTCATCGGCGCTGGCAAGATCACGCAAATGTCAGGCGACGACTGAGAGCTTCGCCTGATCGCCCTGCAGGCGATTGACCATGAAGTTCGAGTACCATTCGAGGAACTGCATGACGCCGCCCTCGTGCAGCATCGAATAGGGACCGGGCTCATAGGCCGGCGAGTGAATGCCGAAAGCGTTCTCTTCGACGATGCGGCGGTCCTGGTCGTTGGTCTCGGTCCAGACATGCGTCAGTTCTTCGAGATCGTAATCGACGCCTTCGACGGCATCCTTGTGAACGATCCACTTGGTCGTCACCGCCGTCTCGTTGGCGCTGAGCGGGATCACGCGGAAGGAGATCGCGTGGTCACCGAGCAGGTGGTTCCAGGTGGTCGGATAGTGGAAGAGCAGCATCGTGCCGATACGGTCGATGGTGACGTCCTCGGACAGCTTGCGCTTGACCGCCGGGCGGCCCGACATGGTGTAGCTTTCGGCGTCCTCGATCAGCGGCATGCGCGCGGTACGGAACTGGCCGTCAGGCGAGATCTGGAACTTGCTCGGCAGGCCGGCAGCCTCGCAGCGTGCCCAGTGGCCAGCGATCTCCGGATCGTCAGCGCCGCCATCGGTACCGGTGACGCTCGGCGCTTCCGGATAGGTGCGGCAGAGTTCCGGGTGGTTTGCGGCGCAGTGATAGCACTCGCGGTTGTTTTCCCAGACGAGCTTCCAGTTGCCCTTCTCGATGATGGTGCTCTGGAAGGCGATCTTACCTTCGGCGAGGCGATGCGGCAGCATGTAAGGCGTCACCATGTCGCGAACCGGCTGGAAATCCGGTGCCTTGTCGGCGAGGCATATGAAGATATAGCCGCCGAAGCTTTCGCAATGGATCGGTTTCAGGCTGAAACCGCTCTTGTCGAAATCGTCGCCCATGTGGCGGGCGAAGGCGAGCTTGCCGTCAAGATCATAGGCCCACTGGTGATAGGGACAGACGAGGCGGACCGACGAGCCGTGTTCCTTGGTGCAGACGCGGGACCCGCGGTGGCGGCAGGAATTGTGGAAGGCGCGGATGACATTGTCGCGGCCGCGGACGATGACGACGGGATACTGGCCGATCTGCACCGTGAAATAGGCGCCGGGCTTCGGCAGTTCGCAATCGTGACCCATGAAGAGCCAATCGCGGTAATAGATCATTTCCATATCGAGCTTGAAATAATCCTCGTCGATATAGAAAGGCTGCTCAAGGCTGAAGCCTTCGCGCCGGTTTTTGAGCTGCCGCAAAACGTTGCTTCGAATGTCCATTTGCATATCCTCGTGCAATCGGCTCAGCCATCAAAGGCATGGCTTTTGGAAGCGATCGCTTCCCTCCCTTCCGGGAGCATTGGTCATGGGGGCATTTAAGCACCGGGCATCCCCGGTTCTTGGTTGTAAAGCGACATCGGCTTCGAAATTGACGACAGGATGACGGGCGGCTGCGAAAATCGGAGCCCCGATGGATTTTCCACTCTTTTCATTCGATTGCGACATCACAAGAAGAACTGCCGCCGCCCGCTTTCCGCTTTCCCAAAGGCAATATTATCCCAGATACGACACGATGGCACTGCAAGTTTTCGGGGGTTGATGCCATTGGCGGCTTTAAGGGCGCATTAAGCATGAACTCCTATTCTTGCGGCAGAGACAAACGCGGGAATGCGGATCATGGCGAAACTTCGCTATTTCGACGCCAAGGACGAAACCAGACCGGAGGAGGCCCCTGCGGCGCCCCATTCCGAGTTTCTGCGGACGGGAAAGATCACCCGTGACCGCGCTCACTGGCTAGCGGAAGAGCGCCGCTACCTGACGCATGACGAAGTTGCCGAGAAGACCGGCCGCAAGCTGCAATCGGCAGGAAACCAGGCACATCAGCAGATCAACGGCTTTCATCGGGCCATCCAGTTCCCGAAGATGGTGTTTCACCGGACGCTCAGCGACAGCCCGCATCTCGGCTACTGTCATGTGACGGCGTCGCGCACCAAGTTTGCGCGCTACGAGGAAGTCAGCTGGGCTTTCTATATCGCCAATTTCTATGCCGATATCGGCGACAACGACAACTTCTTCCACAAGATCAACATGCAGTATTCGCGCATGTATTTCGCCGTGGCGATCAAGCCCGGCGAGCATACGGCAGAGAAGATGACGATCGACCGGTCGGTGCGCGGCAACGGCGTGCTATTCCGCACCGACGATCCGCAGGCGGCGATCCGCAACGTGCTGCTGCTTGGCGCGCGCAACGAACAGCTCCGGGAAATCATTCGCCAGCTCTGATATTGATCGCAGGCGCTCAAGAGCATAAGGGACTGCCTGAGATTATAGGCAGTTCATGGCACGTATCATCGACATTACCGCAAGCCGCGAAGAAGCGCTCAGCGCAGCCTCTGCCGTGCTTGGCGAAGGCTATCCGGTGGCGATCCCGACAGAGACCGTTTACGGGCTTGCGGCCGATGCCACCAACCCCGCCGCCATTGCCCGGATTTATGAGACCAAGGGCCGCCCGCAGTTCAATCCGCTGATCTGCCATATGGCCGACCTTGCGATGGCGGAGGAATATGCGGTCTTCGATCCGCTCTCGCGGCTTCTGGCGGAGGCTTTCTGGCCTGGGCCGCTGTCCCTGGTGCTGCCGCTGAAAGAGCAGAGCGGCATTCATGCCCTGGCAACCGCTGGGCTCGACACCGTCGGGATCCGGGTTCCGAAGGGTTTTGCCGGCGAGCTGATCCGCACCTTCGGAAAGCCGCTTGCCGCCCCCAGCGCAAACACATCCGGCAAGATCAGCGCCACCAGCGCAGACCACGTCGCCGATGATCTCGGCGGCAAGATCCGTTTGATCCTCGACGCGGGGGCAAGCGACGTCGGCGTCGAGTCGACGATCGTCAAGGTCGAGAACGGCGAGATGACACTGCTGAGGCCCGGCGGGCTGGCGGCCGCGGACATCGAGCGTGTTGCGGGCAAGCGCCTGCGCCGCAGGAAGAAGGCCTCAGCCGCCATCGAAGCGCCGGGCATGCTTGCCTCGCATTATGCGCCAGGTGCCGCCGTGCGGCTCGATGCCGATACCGTCCTGCCTGGCGAGGCGGTGATCCTGTTCGGGCGACCTGAAATCCGCGGCATTGCAGATGCAGCAATCCAGCTGAACCTCAGCCCGGCAGGCGACCTTGCCGAGGCAGCCACCAACCTGTTTGACTATATGAAGAAAGCCGATGCCAGCGGCGCGTCAACGATCGCGTTTTCACCAATCCCCGATGAGGGACTTGGCGAGGCGATCAACGACCGCTTGAGGCGCGCTGCCGCACCGCGCGAATAACAAGGACCGAGCCCCGATGAGCGTATCCCCGGAACTTCTCGACCGCTTCACCGCCATCGTCGGCGAAAAATATGCACTGCGCAGCGAGGCCGAACTTGCACCGCACCTGGTCGAGAACCGCGGCCTCTATCACGGCTCCTCCCCTCTCCTCCTGAAGCCTGCCAATGCCGGTGAAGTCTCAGCGATCCTGAAGCTTGCCACCGAGACCGGCACCGCAGTCGTGCCGCAGACAGGCAATACCGGGCTGGTCGGCGGGCAGACGCCACGCGAAGGCAAGTCGGACATCATCATCTCGCTGGAGCGCATGAACAAGATTCGCGATGTGGATCCGGTCGCCAACGTTCTGGTGGCCGATGGTGGCGCGATCCTCGCCGAAGTGCAGAGAGCGGCGGAGGCGCATGGACGGCTGTTTCCGCTGTCGCTCGGCTCCGAGGGCTCCTGCCGTATCGGCGGCAACCTTTCGACCAATGCCGGCGGTACGGCGGTGCTGGCCTATGGCAATATGCGCCAGCTCTGCCTCGGCCTCGAGGTGGTGCTGCCGACCGGCGAAATCTGGGACGGACTGCGGCGGCTGAAGAAGGACAATACCGGATACGACCTGCGCGACCTCTTCATCGGCGCCGAAGGGACGCTCGGGATCATTACCGGCGCGGTACTGAAGCTCTTCCCGCAGCCGCTCGGCAAGCAGGTGGCCTTTGCCGGGATCGGCAGCGTCGAGGACGCGCTGGCGCTCTTCAATCTCGCAGGCAGCCTTTGCGGCACCTCGCTGACCGGCTTCGAGCTGATGCCGCGCTTCGGTGTCGAGATCACCAGCAAGCATATCGACGGTGTACGCGATCCGTTGGAAAGCCCGCACCCCTGGTATGTGCTGATCGACATCTCGACCTCGGATTCGGCCGAAACCGCCGAGCGGATGATAAACGCGCTTCTGGAAAAAGGTTTTGAGGAAGGCCTGGTACAGGATGCGGCGATCGCCTCATCGGTTGCCCAGCAGCAGGCGCTCTGGCACATGCGCGAAAGCATGTCGGAGGCGCAGAAGCCCGAGGGCGGTTCGATCAAGCACGATGTCTCGGTGCCAGTTTCGCGGATCCCGCATTTCATGGCGGAAGCGGCCGAGGCCGTGATGGCGGCGATGCCTGGCGCGCGCATCTGCGCCTTCGGCCATATGGGCGACGGCAACATCCACTACAACATCTCGCAGCCCATCGGCGCCGACAAGAACGCCTTCATCGCCCGATGGCATGAAATAAACGTGATCGCGCATGGCATCGTGCGCGCCCATGGCGGCTCGATCTCGGCCGAGCATGGTATCGGTCAACTGAAGCGCGACGAGCTCGCCGCGATCCGCTCCGAAATCGAGATGGATCTGATGCGCCGCATCAAGCGCGCCTTTGACCCCGCCGGCATCATGAACCCCGGCAAGGTCGTCAGTCTCGATTAGCCGAGGACGCCGGCCGCCTTGGTGGTTCCACCATTCGTCAGGATCTGCAGGGCGGGCGCCTGGGTGGTGCTATTCTGGATGTCGTACATTGCCGTGAAGCGCTTCACCAGCTTGTCGACTTTCTTGGGATCCCCGAGATCCTTCAGATCCATGAACTTCTGCAGCATCGCCACCTGCTTGTCGACATCCATGCTGGAAACCTGGCTCGGCAGGTTGAAGGCCGTCTGGACGACCTGGAACAGCGCCTTGTCGCCAAGGATCGTGTAGAGCGACGTAATGTTCGGCGCCTGGCGGGTGAAGTAGAGCGCAAGACGGGTTCCGTCGTTGTTCTGCCCCTGCTGCGTTTCCAGCGTCTGCGCCAGATAGCCCTGCTGCGTACGGTCGAGCGCACCCTGGTCCTGGACCGCGCCCAGCTTGGAGCGCGTCAGATTGCCGTCCTTGTCGAAGTTGAAGTCGGCGACGATGTCCTTGAACTTGGTATCGGCCTTGGTGTTCAGATAACTCTTCGGATCGGCGGGATCAGAGGTGAAGATCTTCTTCAGCGTATCCTTCTTGTAGTCCTTCGGGTCGAGACCGACGGACTTGAGGATAAAGTCGGTGAGCTTGGTGTTGCCCAGCAAGTCGTCCAGCGACTTCACATCGTCCATGCCCTTGGCGAACGCATCGACGTCCTTTGCCGCATCCTTCGATGCCTTGTCCTTGGCCGGGCCGTCAGCCATGAACATCAGCAGGTGCGACTTGTAATTGGTCGCGTATTTCGCCATCGACGCGTCGGAGAGCGGCGCCAGATGCTGACCGATCTTGCCATCGCTGCCGAAGTTGAAGGCGCGGGCGAAATTGGTAATGCGCTCATCCTTCAAGGAAGCGACATAGCCCTTCGGATCGTAGGCATCGCTCGTCAGCACCTTGCGGGCCATCGACTTCGGGAGGTCCGCTTCCGTCAAGCCAAAGGCCTGCAGCGCGACATGATACATGTCGGGAAGGTCGTCGTTTCTCTTGCTGAAGTCGATCTGCTTGTTGTCGCGCAGGAAGTCGTTGATATTCTTGACGTCCGAGAACGTTCCTGTGCCGACGCTCGAGGTGATGAGGTTCTTATAGTTTGTGGTGATGTCATCCATGAAGTCGTTGGCTTCATCGTCGTAGCGCTTCATATACTGCGTCGAGGTCTGCGTGGTAGCTGCAGCGCTCTGGGCACCATCGGGCGACGTCACCGTCCCATCCGTATTGAAGTTAAAGGCGTCGTGAAGCTCTGTGAGGCCAAGCTGGCCGGCGAGGCCCGAATTGACCAACACCTGGCGCAGGCCGGTATTATCAAGCCCGTCGACAAGACCGCTACCATAGCCATGCCTGCCAAGGCTGTAGGCTGCCTTGATGTAAGACGTCATGCGGTCGTCGGCCATCAGCTGATCGACGTTGGTGATCGTCTTGATCGTCTTTTCGAAATAGGACTTGTTGAAGGCCGCCGCCGCTGGCGTGACGTAATAGACGTCGTCAGGCTCGCCTGGTGCGTCGTCGTAGTCCACGACCTTCTGCAGAGAATTCAGTGTGTACTTCTCGAGGATGCCGTTCTTCTGATCGGTCGTCTGCGCTGCGCCGACCGTCGAACCATCGGCATTGAAATTGAAAGCCGAGGGCGCATCGGGCGCGCCGACCGAGGCCGCGTAGGCGGGGTCGGTCAGCAGCTTCGTGACATTCTCGTCGGTCATCGACATCGGCACGCCGAAGGCGACCTTGACATAGGAGGATAAGCCGGGATCGGCGACGATATCGTCGGCACCGGTTACGGTTTCCATGATCCGCTTGTAGTAAGCCGTCGACTGATCGAAGCGGGTAGCGGCGGTCACCGTCTGCGCAGCGGTCTGCGCGCTGCCGTTGACACTGCCATCGGCGTTGAAGCTGAAGGCCGAATTGAGCGTCGTGTAGCCCTTGGCCGCGGCTTCCGTCGGATCGGTCAGATAGGTCTTCAGATCGGCATCCGAAACAGTGCTGCCAACATTGTAGACCGCGCGGACGAAATTGTTGAGCTTCTGGTCCGACAGCAACTGATCGACATTGGCAATGCTGCCGATCGCCGACTGGAAATAATCCTTGCCGTTGGCATTGGCGCGGCTGACCAGATCGGTCTGCTGTGTGGCAGTCTGCGGCGGCTGCGGCGTCGCACCGGTCGTGCCGTCGGCAGCGAAATTGAAGTAGCTGGCCATATCCTGATACTTGGCGTTGGCCTGCGTATTGACGAAGCTGTTCGGATCGCTGACGTCGCTCGTCAGAACATTCTTCAGGAAACTGTTCGAGACATAAGTGCCGTCGATGCCGAAGGTCTTGAACACGAAGTCCTTGAGACGCGGATCGCCGACCAGATCATCGACACTCGTTACATCGCGCATCGCCGATTTGAAATAGGCAGACTCGGTCGCGGCGTCCTTGCCGCTATCCTGATACGACTGCGTGTAGAGGCCGATCATGTCGTCCTCCTGAGAGGAGGTCTGAGCCTGTGGCGCTGCCGTGTGAAAATTAAAGGCGGCGGCGAATGTCTTGTAACGGGAATCGGCCAGCTTGTTGGCGAAGCTGTTGGCGTCGGTCAGATCGCTCTCCAAAACCTTCTTCATGAAGGCCTTGGCATAGGTCATATCGCTGAGACCGTAGGCGTCCATGGCATAGCTATAGAGCTTATAGTTGCCGAGAAAATCGTCTACGTCTTTGACCTTGTTGATGTTCGCCGCATAGTAATCGGCATTGCTCTTGACGGTCGACTGGGATGCGACGCGATCGAGGCTCGTCTTCATATCTTTCGACAATATCGCGTAAGCAACGGAAGATGAAATCATCGAGAGCGCCCTTTTCGGGAAAATACCTAAAAGAATAACGGGATATCCTGTCTCGATTTTGCCACTTAAAGCTTACTTGAGGCTTACCGGCGCGGGTGCCGTTATGGCACACGCCCTTATGAGACAACGTTCACATTCCAGAAACCCTGCCACATTCGATTTTGATAACCATCAGGAAAGGCAGCGTTTTCTTAACCGCAAATTTTAAGCGGTCCGGAAGAGGCCGCGCCTATTGTCGAGCCATAGAGGGCGAAAAAGCCCCGAGGAGAAGACCGGAAACCGGCTCTCAGGTAAGACAAGGGTAGAAATGAACATGAACAACACCGTTATGAAGCCCGCATGGGCTGGTACGACACTGCGCCTCGATCCGTCGCGCTTTCCCCAGCAGGTCAGCTACGCCATCCATGACGCCTCCGGTGACGTCAACATAACGATCGACGAACGTGGCGCGATCCTGCGCAAGGTTCTCCCCTCCAGCGGCCTGCCGCTCTCCATCGCCCTGCCGAAGCGCGCCTTCAAGGGTGTTGCAGCCCGGGCGATCGACCATGGTGACGGCGAAGTGACCGTGACCCTGGAACTCCACCACGAAGATCCCGATCTCTGTGTTCCCCTGCTGGTCGCCCATGACCTCGGCGACATCGCCGCCGACTGGCGTGGCTGGTCGGAAGCCTTCCGCATTCCGATGCTGATGGTCGAGGCCGATGGCGTTGCCCGCCCGCTGGAAGAACATCTCGGCGATCTGCGCACCAGCCACATGAAGCCGCGCCGCCGCCACTCCTATTTCGCCAACCGCCGCCCGCGCTTCCTGGTGCGCCGCACGACCGGCAAGCTCGGTGTCTCGATGAAGATCGAAGGCAAGGAAATCATCGCCCGCAACTGATCGCGGCGACTGAACGCAAACAGAAAACCCGGCCTTGCGCCGGGTTTTCTGTTTTGATCAGGGCAGCGTCAAAAGCAGCGACACAAACAGTCCGGCAAAGATGATCAGGCCGATCCGGTTGTTCGACTTGAAGAGATAGAGGCACTGGTCGCCATCGTTGATATCGAGCTTGACGATCTGCCAGGCAAACATGCCGGCAGCGATCGCGAGGCCGAGATAGGCGACAAGGCCGACGCCTGCCAGCCAGAAGGCAAGCAGCATCAACGCCAGCGTCGCCCCGTAAAGGCCGACCAGCCATTGGCGGGTGCGGTCGCCAAAGAGACGCGCGGTGGAACGCACGCCGATCAGCTCGTCGTCTTCCTTGTCCTGATGCGCATAGATCGTGTCATAGCCGATCGTCCAGACGACAGAAGCGATGTAGAGCGAGACGGCGGCGAACGACAGCGCGCCGAAGGTTCCGGCCCAGCCCATCAGCGCGCCCCAGGAGAAGGCAAGGCCGAGGAAGAATTGCGGCCAGTCGGTGAAGCGTTTGGCGAAGGGGTACAGTGCCACGATGGCAAGTGACAGGATGCCGAGGATGACGGCAAACCAGTTGAATTGCAGCAGCACGATCAGGCCGACGAGGGCCTGCAGGACGATGAAGATCTTTGTCTGCGTGCGCGTGACGCGGCCTGATGGCAGCGGCCGCGAGCGGGTGCGCGCCACTTCCATGTCGATGTTGTGGTCGACGAGATCATTGTAAGCGCAGCCCGCTCCGCGCATGGCGACGGCGCCGATGAAATAGAGGATCAGATGATAGACGGTGCGCCCGCCGGAAAAGCTGCCCTGCATCGCCGCCGCATTGGCAGCAAGCGCCACCGACCAGAAGCACGGCCACATCAGTAACTGCCAGCCAATCGGCCGGTCCCAGCGCGCCAGCTGCGCATAGGGCCAAAGCCAGGGCGGCAGGATCCGGTAAACCCAGTTGTCCGAAGGCGCGTCGGCGACTCGCCCGTTCAGTCCGTCGATCTTTTGCATGAGGGCATGTAGCGACGGCCGGCGCGGCGGGTCAAGCGGTCATGGTGGCGCGGGATGTTGCGGTTTGGGAGTGAAGGTCTACCATGATGATATCCGGAGGTGAGCCATGACCAAGACCAAGGGAAACACCATTTCGAAGACACAGCGTATCCGGGAAGAAGCTGCGCGTATTCGAGCCAATGCGGCAGAAGAAGAGGATGTGATGAGGTGGATTGCCGAGTACGGCGTGCCCATCGACTCGGAAGAGCGGGCTTCATCGCGGAAATGAAATTCCCTCGTGTCTGGAGCCCCCTCACCCTACCCTCTCCCCAAGGGGAGAGGGGAAATTGGCGCAAGCAGCGCCGAAGAGGTCCCTTCTCCCTTGGGGGAGAAGGTGCCCGGATGGCGGATGAGGGGGCTGCGGGCACAGCCATTGATCCAAAGTAGTTTTTCGCCGCGCAGACGCGCGTCGGCTGGATTCCTGTGACAAGCACAGGAATGACGGAGGGCGTAGATTACCGCCCGTTCCACCGCCGGATCACCGGCTCGGTCAGGTCGTGCTCATAGCCCAGCACACTGATGCTCGCCGTATCCAGCACGAATTTCGCGCCGTCTTCCGGCGGCAGGCCGAGCCAGCGCGCAGCGAGGACGCGCAGGAAGTGGGAGCTGGAGAAGATCAGCACCGGGGCGTTGGCGCTGCGCAGTCCGGCGATGATGCGGTCGGCGCGGGTGCCGGTATCGGCGGCGGTTTCGCCGTCAGGGCAGCCGTCTCGGAAGAGTTGCCAGCCGGGGCGGCTTTTCAGGATTTCCTTGGTGGTGATGCCTTCATAGGCGCCGTAGTCCCATTCGGCGAGGTCGTCCTTGACGACGGCACCGGCGCCGAAGCCGGAGAGTGTGCAGGTGTTGCGGGCACGCTGCGACGGGCTGGTCCAGACGGCGGATGCCTGCACGCCCTGGAGACGGGCGGCGAGGCCGCGGGCGGCTTCCTCACCCTTGGCGGTCAGCGGGATATCGCTGCGGCCGGTATGCTGGCCGGACAGGCTCCATTCGGTTTCGCCGTGGCGGACGAGGGTTATTTCGGGATGGGCGCTGGCCATGATTATGATCCTTGAAGCAAAAAGCGCGGCTCGATGGCCGCGCTCGATTGTCAGAAGCTAATCTTTTCCAAAGGCGGACGCACCGCCTCGAATTCCTTCAGCTTCGTTTCCGCCGCCGGAATGTAATTGCGGTTATCGGGCGTCGAATACTGGTTCTTGGTGATCTGGATCTGCATGATGAACAGCTCGTCCCAGCGGAAACCGATCTCTGAACCGGCGAGATAGAACTCCCACATGCGGAAGAACCGCTCGTCGTAAAGCGCCACCGCCTCCGCCTTGCGGGCGACGAAGCGGTCGCGCCAATGGCGCAGCGTGTAGGCGTAGTGCAGCGGTAGGACTTCGACATCGCGGACCAGCAGCCCGGCCTTCTCGATTGCCGGGATGGTTTCGCCGATCGAGGGAATATAGCCCTGCGGGAAGATATATTTCTCGATGAAGGCGTTGGTGGCGAAGCTCGGTTTCGGGCGGGCGATCGAATGCAGGACCATGACGCCGTCATCGGCCAGAAGTTCATGCACTTTACGGAAATAATTGGCGAAATTGCCGATGCCGACATGCTCGAACATGCCGACGGAGACGATGCGGTCGAAGGGCTGTGCCCGCATCGTCCGGTAGTCCTGCAGCTCGAAGCGCACGCGATCGGCAAGTCCGCGCTTTTCGGCCCGATCACGCGAGATCTTCAGCTGCTCTTCGCTGAGCGTGATGCCGGTATGATCGAGACCCGGCGTCGCCTCGGCGATATAGAGACCCATGCCGCCCCAGCCGGAGCCGATCTCCAGCACGCGCTGGTTCGGCTGCAGCAGCATCTTGGCGGCGATATGGCGCTTCTTGGCGACCTGCGCCTCCTCCAGGCTGATGCCCGGCGGATCGAAATAGGCGCAGGAATATTGCCAGTCCTCATCGAGGAACAGCTCGAACAGCCGCTCCGAGAGATCGTAATGATGGGCAACGTTACGCTTGTTGTGATTGACCGGCAGACGGCTTTTCAGCTGCTGCAGGGCGATGCGGCCGATGAGCAGCGCCGCCATCGGGATATCGAAGATCTCGTTGGTGGTGTTCTGCTTCACCATGGCGAGGAAGTCATAGATGTTGCCCTGTTCAAGAATGAACCGGCCATCCATATACATTTCGCCAAGCTTGAGGGTGGGGTCGCGGCGGATCAGCTTTTCCGCCTCTTCATCGGCGATGCGAACGGCGACCAGATCGCCGCTACCATCACCGACCGTATGTGTCTCGCCGTTGGCGAGTGTAAGCTTCAGATTACCCTTGCGGATGATTTTCTGGACAATCGACAGGAATCCCGACGCCATGATGAGGCCTCGCAATGTGACAGGACGGTCACATCAACTTAATAGCTCTCTCGTGTCTGACAAGCGCACAGTTTAGCACTTTGGCAACAACGCTGCCAAACTGTGACATTTTTGCAATTATCAGCACTAAGTGCTTATTTTCGCTTCATGGCTTCGGCCAGCGCGGCGCCAAAAGCGCCCTGGCTCTCAGGTTTTGATGGCGCAGGGCGCGAAGAATTCTGCGACCGGGGCGCGTTGTTCGTGCGCTGCTCGCCTCGCGGCGGGGGTGCTGTACCATCGTCCTTGCGCATCGAAAGAGCGATGCGTTTGCGCTTGGCATCGACCTCGACGACGCGGACCTTCACGACATCGCCAGCTTTGACGACCTCATGCGGATCCTTCACGAAGCGGTCGGCAAGCTGCGAAACGTGGACAAGGCCATCCTGATGCACGCCGATATCGACGAAGGCGCCGAAGGCAGCGACATTGGTGACCGTGCCCTCGAGAACCATACCGGGCTTCAGGTCGGAGATTTCGTTGACGCCTTCGGCGAAAGTCGCGGTCTTGAAGCTCGGGCGCGGGTCGCGGCCGGGCTTTTCCAGCTCCGAGATGATGTCCTTGACGGTCGGCAGGCCAAACTGCTCGTCGATGAACTTGCGCGGATCGAGACCCTTCAACAGGGCGCTGTCACCCATCAGCGAACGCAGGTCGCGGCCGCAGGCGGCGACGATCTTCTTGGCGACGCCATAGGCTTCCGGGTGCACCGACGAGGCGTCAAGGGGCTCCTTGCCATCGGGAATGCGGAGGAAGCCGGCGGCCTGTTCAAAGGTGCGGTTGCCAAGGCGGGCGACCTTCAGGAGATCCTTGCGGCTCGCAAAGGGACCATTCTGATCGCGATGGACGACGATGGAATCGGCGATCGAGCGGCTGAGGCCGGAAACGCGCGACAGCAGCGGCGCCGACGCCGTGTTCAGATCGACACCGACGGCATTGACGGCATCTTCGACGACGGCATCGAGCGAGCGGGAGAGTTTGCCCTGATCGACATCGTGCTGGTATTGCCCGACGCCGATCGACTTCGGCTCGATCTTGACGAGCTCGGCGAGCGGATCCTGCAGGCGCCGCGCGATAGAGACGGCACCGCGCAAGGAAACATCGAGATCCGGGAATTCGGCGGCGGCGGTTGCCGATGCCGAATAGACGGATGCGCCGGCTTCGGAGACGATGACCTTGGTGGGTTTCGTGCCCGGAAGCTCGGCCAGCATGTCGGCCACCAGCTTCTCGGTCTCGCGGCTGCCGGTGCCGTTGCCGATCGAGATCAGCTCGACATTGTGCTTGCGGATCAGCGAGGCGAGCTCGACCTGCGCGCCGCGTACATCGTTTCTCGGCTGGAACGGATAGACGGTGGACGTCGCGACCACCTTGCCGGTGCCATCGACGACGGCGACCTTGACGCCGGTGCGGATGCCCGGGTCGAGGCCCATCGTGGCGCGGGAGCCGGCAGGCGCCGCCAGAAGCAGGTCCTTGAGATTGCGGGCGAAGACGTGGATCGCCTCTTCCTCGGCGCGCTCGCGCAGCTCACGCATCAGGTCGAGCGACAGCGACATGGAGAGTTTGACGCGCCAGGTCCAGGTAGCGACATCCATAAGCCAGCGATCGCCGGGGCGGGAGTTGCCGATCTCGTAGGCGATGGCGATCATCCGCTCGACCGGCTTGTTCGGCGATGCGGTCTCGGCATCGGCCTCGATGGTCAACGTCAGCACTTCCTCGTTCCAGCCGCGCAGCATGGCGAGCGCGCGGTGGCCGGGAGCGGTTGCCCAGCGTTCGGAATGGTCGAAGTAGTCGGAAAACTTTTCGCCTGCGGCCTGCTTGCCATCGACGACCTTGGCTTTCAGGAACGCGGCGCTGCGCATATGGGCGCGCAGCTTGCCGAGCAGGTCGGCATTTTCGGCAATGCCTTCGGCAACGATATCGCGGGCGCCCTCGAGCGCGGTCTTCACGTCGGGGACGTCGGCGGTGATATAGGCTTCGGCCAGCGTTGCCGGCTCCTTTGCCCTATCGGCGAGGATGGCTTCGGCGAGCGGCCCGAGGCCGCGCTCGCGGGCAATCTCGGCGCGGGTGCGGCGCTTCGGCTTGTAGGGCAGATAGAGGTCTTCGAGCTCGGCCTTGGTGGCGGCACCGGAAAGCTTACCCATCAGCTCCTCGGTCATCTTGCCCTGCGAATTGATCGACTCGACGATGGTATCGCGCCGCGCTTCGAGTTCGCGCAGATAGACCAGTCGTTCGGCGAGGTTTCTGAGCTGCGTATCGTCTAGGCCGCCGGTCACTTCCTTGCGGTAGCGGGCGATGAACGGAACCGTCGCGCCCTCGTCCAGCAACTCGATCGCCGCCTTGGCCTGATCCGGCCGGGCGTTGATTTCCGAGGCGATGACGGCGGAGAGCGAGCGAAGGTCTGCGGCCATGGGATTCCCTGATCGTTGACGAAAGTTGGCGGACCATAGCGGCGAAAAACGGCAAGGCAATGCCCGAGGGCGGTTTCCACAGCGGAGTCTTGTCAATTCGCAAACGCTATCGTCCGGAGCCCCCTCATCCGACCCTTCGGGCCACCTTCTCCCCGCTGGGGAGAAGGGGAAGAGGTGGTGCGGCATATCCCTTCTCCCCAGCGGGGAGAAGGTGGCGGCAGCCGGATGAGGGGGCCAAGCACTCTACGGAAACGAAATGCCCCACCCTCCCCACCACGCGGCGTTTTTGCGGTTGTGCAGATGCGGCATTCTTTGGTAGCAGAGGCGACCGTTTTGGACCGTCCCGGACCCGGTGACGCAAGGAAAAGTGACATGCCTGATCTGCTTCTAGAACTCCGCTCCGAGGAAATTCCGGCCCGTCTGCAGCGCAAGGCTGCCGGCGACCTGAAGAAGCTCGTTACCGATGCGCTTGTCGAAGCCGGTCTTTCCTATGAGGGTGCGCGCGAATACTGGACGCCGCGCCGCCTGACGCTCGATATCCGCGGCCTGACGGCGCGCTCCGCCGATGTGCGCGAGGAGAAGAAGGGCCCGCGCACCGACGCCAACGAGAAGGCGATCGAAGGCTTTCTGCGCAGCGCGGGGCTCTCTTCGATTTCGGAGGCACAGGTCCAGAGCGATCCGAAGAAGGGTGATTTCTACGTTGCCGTCATTTCGCGTCCGGGCCGTGACGCCGAAGAGATCATCGCCGGCGTGATGCCCGGCATCATCCGCGACTTCCCGTGGCCGAAGCCGATGCGCTGGGGCAAGGCGTCGGCCAAGCCCGGCTCGCTGCGCTGGGTGCGTCCGCTGCAGTCGATCGTCTGCACCTTCGGCACCGAGCATGAAGAAACCACGGTCATCCCCTTCGAGATCGAAGGCATCGTCGCTTCGAACATCACCTACGGCCACCGCTTCCATGCGCCTGCCGCGATCACCGTCCGGCGCTTCGACGATTACGTCGCCAATCTGGAGAAGGCCAAGGTCATTCTCGATGCCGAGCGCCGCAAGGAGATCATCGCTTCCGACGCCGCCAATCTGGCCTTTGCCAGCGGCCTTGAACTGGTCGAGGACGAAAGCCTGCTGGAAGAAGTTTCCGGCCTCGTCGAATGGCCGCAGGTGCTGATGGGCGCCTTCGAGGAAGACTATCTGTCGATCCCTTCCGAGATCATCCGCCTTACGATCAAGACGAACCAGAAGTGTTTCGTCACCCGCAAACAGGGTGAGGAGACGCTTTCGAACAAGTTCATCCTGATCTCGAACATTGAGGCGACCGACGGCGGCAAGGAAATCATCCACGGCAACGGCAAGGTCGTGCGTGCCCGCCTCTCCGACGCGCTGCATTTCTGGAAGCGCGACCAGGGCAACCTGCCCGATCTGGAAACGCTGGAAGCCTCGGCCAAGGCATTTGATCTTGACCTGAAGAAGCCGCTCGACCAGCGCATGGCGAAGCTCGATGCGCTCAACGTCACCTTCCAGGCAAAGCTCGGGACGCAGGGCGAGCGGGTGCAACGCATGCGGGCCATGGCGGCGAAGATCGCCTTTCCGCTCAGCGCCGACCACAAGCTCGTCGACCGGGCCGTGGTGCTCGCCAAGGCCGATCTGCGCACGGAAGCCGTCGGCGAATTCCCGGAACTGCAGGGCGTCATGGGCCGCAAGTATGCGGTGCTGCAGGGTGAAGATACTGCTGTCTCGACCGCCATCGAGGACCATTACAAGCCGCAGGGCCCGTCCGACCGGGTGCCAGAAGACAAGATCGCCATCAGCGTGGCGCTGGCCGACAAGCTCGACACGCTGATCGGCTTCTGGGCGGTCGATGAAAAGCCGACCGGCTCCAAGGATCCGTTTGCGCTGCGCCGTGCCGCGCTCGGCGTCATTCGCATCATTCTGGAGCGGAACGTCCGCCTGACGCTGATGCCGCGCATCGTCAGCCATATGGGCCGGATCGATGACGACATCGCCGACAAGGCCGGCGTACCGAGGGCGGAGCAAGGCGTGAACCTGTCGCGTCAGCTCGACCTGCTGTCGTTCTTCCACGATCGCCTCAAGGTCTACCTGCGCGATCAGGGCGCCCGCTACGATCTGATCGATGCCGTGCTGACGCCGGAGACGGACGATCTCCTGATGATCGCGCGGCGCGTCGAGGCGCTGACCGCCTTCATCACCTCCGAGGACGGCAAGAACCTCTTGGCCGGCACCAAGCGCGCCACCCAGCTGCTCGCCGCCGAAGAGAAGAAGGGCACCGTGGTTGCCGATGGCGTTTCGGATGCGCTGCTGAAGCTCGACGCCGAGAAGGAACTCCATGTGGCCGTCGCCCATGCCTCTGCCGAGGCTTCGGCTGCGATCGTCAACGAGGACTTCCGCGCGGCGATGGCAGCACTTTCGAAGCTGCGCGCCCCTGTCGACCGGTTCTTCGAGGACGTGCTTGTCAACGACGAGGACGCGGCGGTCCGCGCCAACCGGTTGGCGCTGCTCAGGCTGATCCGCGAAGCGACCGGCACTGTCGCTGATTTCTCGAAGATATCAGGATAACTCGGCGTCAAGCCGTCATCCTCGGGTCTGTCCCGAGGGATCTACCGAGCGAACCGGATCGTGAAACTGCAGATCCTCGGGACAAGCCCGAGGATGACGTTGGGAGAGACGGGTGAAGGCCTACAATATCGAAGTCCTCCCGCAATCGGTTTCGGAGGAAGGGCCGCGCGGCGGTGGCTGGTGTTTCGGCCTGCCGCCTGGAATCGTCGAGGAACAGTGGCCGCTGGATGCCAATACCGGCTATCCGCTGCAGCACGGCTTCACGCTGGTGCTGCCGCCTGAATATCGCGGCTTCGGGGCCGATATCGTCGCCCTCTCCTTCTTCGGCAGTGCCCATGACGAAGACGAGGGGCGTGTCGCCGAGATTGCGGCGCTGATTGCCGATCCTGATGCCAGCGAGCCTAACGATGGCGATCTCTATCCCTTCTGGATGAGCGAGCGGCTTCGCCATCCCCGCCTTCACCGGATGGCGGATTTCCTCGGGCGCTCGCATGCGGTGATCCTGCTGACCGAAGCGGAATTCAACGCGCCGTTCTGCCAGCCGCCGCGTCTCCGGCCCAACGCATACCGTGACCGCATCCGGCGCCCCGAATGGCTGCAGCGCGGCACTGCTGCGGTCTATCTCGACGATCAGACGGAGAATTACGGGTTGTTGCAGATGCTCGGCGACACGGAGCATGCCGACCTCGCCTATAACCGCGCCCTCGACATCACGCCGCGCGGCGAAGACCCCAATGCCGGTATCGCGCCGCGCGACGAGTGGGCGGCGGCCGAAACGGGATACCAGGCCTTCTATTATTGGGAAGGCGACGAGGTCGAGGAAGAGAATTACCGCGAGCATGCCTGGGCGGCGGATCACCTGCCCGATCATATCGGCGGCTCGATGCGCCCGGCGCAGAACATCCCCGATATCAGCCCTTACTACATCGAGTTCGAGGAATATCTGGGGGGTTTCAACTTCGGCGGCGGCAATGCCTGGCTCGACCTGCAGACGCTGACGTTCGACTGGGCGCAGTAAACGCCGGCACAAATGTACAAGACGGTCTGTGAGCCCTGATCTACACTTGCCCCGGCAAGATGGAGATGAGCATGGACCAGCCGACCAAGACATATAGCGCTATCAATTTCGCAGAGAAGCTCACGAAATTCAGCGACCAGTGGCAGCCGCGGGTGATTGCGGAACTCAACGACTACCAGTTCAAGATCGTCCGCATCGAGGGCGATTTCATCTGGCACGACCATCCCACGACCGATGAGGCGTTCATCGTGCTCGAGGGCGTGCTGCGGATCGATTTTCCCGATGGCGCGGTGTCGATCGGCCCCGGCGAGATGTATGTCGTGCCGAAGGGCCTGAAGCATAAGCCCTATGCCGCTTCGGAAGTGAAGATGCTGCTGATCGAGCCGCGCGGCACGCTGAATACCGGCGAGGAGGGTGGCGAGCGGACGGCGAAGAGCGATCTCTGGATCTGAGACGAGTGGCTGGCGACAACCCGCCAGCCTCACTGCGCTACTGCCGCTCCTTCTGCATCTTGGCGACGGTGAAGGTCTCGTCGGCGCGGCCATAGCCGCCATCGATCACTTCATCGACGAGAACCATCGTATAGGGACGGACGCCTTCGCCGAAATAACCGACGAAAATGGCTGTGGTTTTGTGGATGAGGTCTTCCTTCTGCTCGGCGCTCATGGTGCCCTGCGGGACCTTGAAATTGGCGAATGGCATGGTCGTCTCCCTGATTGGGTGGTTGGAATGACCACAAGCTATGCCGGGTGCCGTCATACTTGAAATCGATAGTCGATATATGCATTCATCCATGACATGGATTTACACGGCATCGATCTCAACCTGCTTGTCGCCTTCGACGCGCTGATGCAGGAACGCAGCGTCACCAAGGCAGGCATCCGCATCGGGCGGACGCAGCCGGCAATGAGCGCGGCGCTCTCGCGTTTGAGGGCGCTGTTTCAGGACGAGCTTTTCGTGCGCGGGCCGGCCGGACTGCAGCCGACGCCGCGGGCCACGGATCTGGCGGGACCGCTGCAGCAGGCACTGGCGGAAATCCAGAAGACGCTCGCCTTTACGCAGCGCTTCGAGCCGCAGGCCTCCACCCTCACCTTCACACTCGGACTATCGGATCACCCGGCCTTCGTACTGTTGCCGCAGCTCATCCGGCGACTCTCGGAGATGGCGCCTGATATCACACTGCAGGTCCGGAATTTCAGCGCCCGCGACGACGCTATCGACATGCTGGATTCCGGCGCCGCGGATGTGACGATCGGCGTACCCTCGGCATCCGCAGGGCGGATCCTGACGCAGCCACTTTTCGAAGAGCGGTTCGTCTGCATCCTGCGCAAGGATCATCCGCTGGCGAAGGCGCCGCTCGATCTCGAGACCTTCCTGAGCCTAGGGCACCTGCTGGTGTCGCCTGAGAACGACCGTTTCGGTCATGTCGATATGGCTCTCGCCAAGCAGGGTCTGGAGCGGCGCTTGGCACTGACCCTGCCGCATATGTATGCGGCGCCGCTGCTGGTCGCCCGGTCGGACATGATCGCGACATTGATGGAAGGTGTCGTCGATGCCTCCGGCCAGGCGGACAATCTGATCGCCCGGGCGCCGCCTCTCGATCTGGCGCCCGTGCCTTTCGTCATGTCCTGGCACCGGCGAAATGACGCGCATCCGGCGCAGCGCTGGTTTCGCGCGGTCATTGCCGCCCTGCCCGTTGCTGCAGGCACCTGATCGCCGTAAGGGCTTGAGGGAAGAGCCAGAACGAGCACGGCCGCCGGATTTCTCCGGCGGTCGCTAATGCTGGTCTTGATGAAAAGGTCTGTAATAAAAACTCAGGCTGCGCGGCGGTGGTGAACTGCCGGTGCTGCGTGCGCGACATTGCCGACGCGGAAGCCCCGGATCAGATCGAGCAACTCGTCGGTATCGGCAGCCAGCGTTTCTGCCGAAGCGGTGGTCTCTTCGGCCATCGCTGCGTTCTGCTGAGTTGCCGCATCCAGCTGGTTCATCGAGGACGAGATCGAGCGCAGCGTGGTGTCCTGTTCGGAGGCGCTGTGAGCGATCTTGGCGACGATTTCGTTGGCCGACTTGATCTGATCGGAGATGCGCTTCAGGGCTTCACCTGCTTCGCCGACAAGGCGGACACCCTGGTCGACCTGGCTGGAGGAGCGGGCGATCTGATCCTTGATCTCCTTGGCGGCAGCGGCGGAACGCTGGGCCAGTTCGCGGACTTCCTGAGCGACGACCGCAAAGCCCTTACCGGATTCACCGGCGCGTGCCGCTTCGACGCCTGCATTCAGAGCCAGCAGGTTGGTCTGGAAGGCGATCTCGTCGATGACGCCGATGATCTTGCCGATTTCATCCGAGGACTTCTCGATGCCGCTCATCGCGGTGATCGCTTCGGTGACGACCGCGTCGCTGCGCGAGGCTTCGGTGCTGACTTCGCGGACGCGCTGGCTGGCTTCATGGGCACCTTCCGCCGTCTGGCGAACGGCAACGGTGAGCTCGTCGAGAGCCGCCGAGGTTTCTTCCAGGCTGGCTGCCTGGCGCTCGGTGCGCTGCGACAGTTCGTTCGATGCGCGGCGGATTTCTTCCTTGCTGACACCGATGTCGCTGCCCTTGGTGCTGACCTTCGCCATGGCGGCTTCGAGGTGTGACAGGGCGTCGTTGAAATTGTCGCGCAGGGCTGCGTATTTCTGGCCGATATCGGCGCAACGGACGGTCAGGTCGCCGCGGGCGATCTGTTCCAGCGCTTGGCCAATGGTGGTGACGACGCGGGCCTGAACCGACGCTTCGTCCTGCTGACCGCGCAGGTTGGTCTCGCGCTCCGTTTCGAGCGCTAGTGCCTGAACCGCTTCGCGTTCGGCCATGGCGTGACGTTCGCGCACCTTTTCTTGCAGCGACTGCGTCGCCTTGGCCATCATGCCGATCTCGTTATTCATGCCGGTATGCGGAATGGCAATCGACACATTCTCGTTGGCAACGGCCTCAAGAGCCTGATGGACATCCTTCAGCGGCAGCGAAATGCCGCGGATGACCAGATAGGCCGCAACGATGGCGAGAAGCGAAAGGATCAAGCTGCCGGAGAGAGCGCTCAGGATCTTGTCATTCACCTGGGCGTCGAGGTCATCCATATAGACGCCGGTGACAACCACGACCTTCCAGGGATCGAAAGCCAGTGCATAGGCCGTCTTGCGGAAATCGCCTGCCGGCTGACCGGGCTTGGCGGTCGAATAGTATTCGACAAGGCCGCCGCCCTGCTGGCCGAGCTTGACCAGCTCTTCGCGATAGAGCTTGCCCTTGCTGTCCGGCTGACCCTTGTTGATCTGCCCGACCTTCGAGGCGTCGTAGTGGAACATCATCTGGATGTCGTAGCTATAGCCGAAGAAATAGCCATCCGGATCGTATTTCATGGCGTTGAGCGTGGCGTAAGCCTGCTTCTGGGCGTCTTCCAGCTTCATCTCGCCGGCATCGACCTTCGCCTGGTATTGTTTAAGGACGGAAACGCCCGACTGGACCTCCGACCGGAGCATGTCATAACGCTCCTTGTAAATCGCATTGACCGAGGACCGGACCTGCAGAGTGGTTGCGATCGCAAAGGCGACCATCAATCCAGTAACCAGCAAAATCAGTTGTTTTGAAATCTTCAGCTTTTTCATGGTGCCCCACAGCGGAAAGGACGAAAGGGTTCCGGCGCGGTCTGATACCGCTTGTGCGAGCGAGTCCGTGAAGACCGCTTATACCGCTGCTTAAGAACATGCTGCGGCCGGCAAGAGGACAATGGCATAAAAACGACTAAAAAAGCCTTAAAAAGTAAGCCGACCTAACAATAAAATCATTTAAAATCATATAGTTATGAGAAATCACCGGGCAAATGCCCGGTGATTTCAGATCATCTGTTATCGCGTGTTTTGGAGCGCGGGAAATCAGGCCGCGCGGCGTGTGCGGACCATGTCCTGCTGGGTGTTTCCGATGCGGAAGCCGCGGATCAGGCCGAGCAGTTCGTCGGTATCGGCAGCGAGTGTTTCAGCCGAAGCGGTGGTCTCTTCGGCCATCGCTGCGTTCTGCTGAGTTGCCGCATCCAGCTGGTTCATCGAGGACGAGATCGAGCGCAGCGTGGAGTCCTGTTCGGACGCGCTGTGAGCGATCTTGGCGACGATTTCGTTGGCCGACTTGATCTGATCGGAGATGCGCTTCAGGGCTTCACCTGCCTCGCCGACCAGACGGACGCCCTGGTCGACCTGGCTGGAGGAGCGGGCGATCTGATCCTTGATCTCCTTGGCGGCAGCGGCAGAGCGCTGGGCCAGTTCGCGGACTTCCTGAGCGACGACTGCAAAGCCCTTGCCGGATTCACCGGCACGTGCCGCTTCGACACCGGCGTTGAGAGCCAGCAGGTTGGTCTGGAAGGCGATTTCGTCGATGACGCCGATGATCTTGCCGATCTCGTCGGAAGACTTCTCGATACCGCTCATCGCGCTGATCGCTTCTGTAACAACCGCGTCGCTGCGGCTGGCTTCGGTGCTGACGGCATGAACGCGCTTGCTGGCTTCATGGGCGCCCTCGGCCGTCTGGCGGACGGCAACGGTGAGCTCGTCGAGAGCAGCCGAAGTTTCTTCCAGGCTGGCAGCCTGACGCTCGGTGCGCTGCGAGAGTTCACCGGATGCGCGGCGGATCTCTTCCTTCGCCATGCCGATATCGCCGCCCTTGGCACTGACCTTGGCCATGGCCGCCTCGAGGTGTGAGAGAGCCTCGTTGAAATTGTCGCGGAGGGCTGCGTATTTCTGACCGATGTCGCCGCAACGAACGGTCAGGTCACCCTGAGCGATCTGTTCCAGCGCCTGGCCAATGGTGGTGACGACACGGGTCTGTGCGAGAGCTTCATCGCGCTGGCTGCGCTGGTTGCTTTCGCGCTCGCTCTCGAGCTCAAGCTGCTGAACCGCTTCGCGCTCGGTCATGGCGTGACGTTCGCGAACCTTTTCCTGCAGTGACCGCGTGGCGCGGGCCATCATGCCGACTTCGTTGTTGAGTTCGGTATGCGGGATCTTTGCATCGACGCGCTCGTTGGCAACGGCCTCAAGTGCTTCGTGGACATCCTTGAGCGGCCTGGAAATGCCGCGGATGAAGTAGAACGCGGCGCCGATGCCGGCCAGGAAGACGATGCCACAGGCAATGAAGGCCTTCCACAGCGTCGCGTCGATCTGCGCCTGCAGGTCATCGAAATAGACGCCGCAGCCGACGACCAGCTGCCAGGGATCGAAGGCCTTGGAATAGGCGCCCTTCAGGAACACTTCCGTCTCGGGCTGCCCGGGCTTGCTCCAGAAATAGATCGTCTCGCCGCCGCCGGCCTTGCCCTTTTCGACCATTTCCTTGCTGAAATGGGTGCCGCGCTTGTCGACCTGGCCGCTCATGTCCTTGCCGATATTGACCGGGCTTGGATGGAAGCGCTGGAAGACGTTGTAGTCGAAGCCGAAGAGATAGCCGTTCGGGTCGAACTTGACCTTGGAGAGAACCTTGAACGCCTCGGCCTGGGCGGCCTCATGCGTCATCTCGCCTGCCTTCTCACGCTCATAATAGGTGTTCAGGATGGAGATGCCAGACTCGACCTGCGTACGCAGCAGATCGAAGCGGTCTTCGTAGATGGATTGCGACGTTGTGCGGATCTGGAAATAGGTGGCAACCGCAAAGGCCGCCATGAGGACACCGACAAGAGCAAAAAGCTGATGGGCAATTTTAAGCTTTTTCATAATTGTCTCGCGAAAGTGGTGAAATTTATAAAACACCGGATCGGGAAACTCCCGTCCTTTGCACGTGTCACCACGCACTTTCAGCAAGCGCAATCATGCTCGCTCCGGCCTCCGGTGGCTAGAATTATGGTGAATGGTTAAACGATGCCTTAACGATATCGGCGCGCGGAACGGTCAATTATGAGTCCCGTTTTTTCGCATAAGCGCATGCGTTGTATGCGTAATTTATCATTCAATCAAAATAAAGAATGCGCCCCTGCTTCTCTCAGGAGCGCATTCAATCCGCGCTAAGCGGACCCCAGCGATCAAACCTTGACCGGGTCAGGGGCAGGGAACTTTTTGCTGCTACATGCGCAGCTTGAAGGAGGAAATGTCCAACGGCGCGGTTTGTTCCGTCTCTGCCGTCATACCTGCCGTGGCCGGCTTGGCGTCAAGGCCGATGACCGACGTCGTGGCAGTCGGATCGATGCCTTCTGCGGGCGTGGCACTCTTGTCGAAAGCCTGCAGGACTTCGGGCGTTGCCTTGGTGACGAAGACGACGGGCGATCCGCCCATCCAGCCTTCGGTGCGGTAGAGCTTCTTCTCGCCGCCGACATCGCGCAGCTCGCTGGCCTGCAGCGAACCGGACGCCAGGGTCGGAACGGTGTAATCCTTCTTGCGTTCGGCGACGGCAAGCGGCGGGCAGCTGGTGCAGGTTTCCTTGAGAATGCTGCCATTGCCTTCAGGCGCGGTTGGCTTGATGACATCGATGGACGATGCCATTGCCGAACCGGCGATAAGGGCGATTGCCGCACCGAGGATGAACTGACGCATGAACGCTACTCCGTCTGACTATGAACAGGAGAATAGCGCGTCTTTATTTCCATCCGGTCAGGGGAAAGGGTAAAAATTTAGCGAACTGACCCGATTTCGAGCCAGCTCTCACGTATTTTCGCGCTCGACTGCGCGCCAGCCGATATCACGGCGGCAGAAACCGTTGTCCCACTCGACCTGATCGAGCAGCGCATAGGCATGGCGCTTGGCATCGCTGACGCTGGTGCCCGTTGCCGTGACGTTGAGTACGCGGCCACCGGTGGCAACCAGCTGGCCGTCCTTCAGCGCCGTGCCGGCATGGAAGACCTTGGCCCCCTCGCCCGCTTCCGGGATTGAGGCAATCGGCGTGTTCTTGTCATAGGAACCCGGATAGCCCTTGGAGGCCATGACCACAGTAAGCGCCGGATCGTCGCTCCACTCGGCACTTGCCTGATCCAGCGTGCCGTCGGCGCAGGCGAGCAGCAGCGGCAGGAGGTCGCTCTTCAGCCGCATCATCAGCACCTGGCATTCCGGATCGCCGAAGCGGACGTTGTATTCGATCAGTTCCGGACCCTTGGCGGTGATCATCAGGCCGGCGAAGAACACGCCCTGGAACGGATAGCCGCTCTCGGCCATGCCGCGCATGGTCGGCTCGATGATTTCCTTCATCGTGCGCTCGACCATCTCTTCGGTCATCACAGGTGCCGGAGAATAGGCACCCATGCCGCCGGTATTGATGCCGGTATCGCCCTCGCCGACGCGCTTGTGATCCTGCGCCGTCGCCAACGCCAGCGCATGCTTGCCGTCCGAGAGGCAGAAGAAGCTGGCTTCCTCGCCATCGAGATAGGCTTCGACGACGACTTCCGCACCGGCAGCACCGAAGGCGCCTTCAAAGCAATCATCGACGGCGGCCAGCGCCTCATCGACGGTCATTGCGACGGTCACACCCTTGCCGGCCGCCAGGCCATCGGCCTTGACGACGATCGGGGCGCCCTGCTCGCGGATATAGGCCTTGGCCTTGGGCGCGTTGTTGAAACGCTGATAGGCGCCGGTCGGGATATCGTAGCGGGCACAGATATCCTTGGTGAAACCCTTGGAACCCTCAAGCTGCGCAGCGGCCGCGGACGGGCCAAAGACCTTGAAACCGGCAGCCCGGAGCGTATCGGCCAATCCGGCGACCAGCGGCGCTTCGGGGCCAACGACGACGAAATCGATCGCCTTGTCGCGGCAGAAGGCGATGACCGCATCCTGGTCTTCGGTGTTGATGGGGGCGAGGACCGCATGCTCGGCAATGCCGGGATTGCCGGGTGCCGCATGGAGTTCCGTCAGCAGCGGCGACTGCGCCAGCTTCCAGGCGAGAGCATGCTCGCGGCCGCCCGAACCGATCAACAGAACCTTCATGCGCGATCCCTTTCCGTTTTCCGCTTGGCGGTTAAGCGGAGCGGGGCGAAAGGTCAAGTGTTGGGGTGATTAATAGGCTCCTATGTGCCGCGCGGCCCCCTCATCCGGCCCTACCGGGCCACCTTCTCCCCGCTGGGGAGAAGGTGCCCGAAGGGCGGATGAGGGGGCGGTGCGATAGTACGTCAGGGCGAAGCCCAGCCACTACCAGCCTCCTCCACCACCGCCGCCTCCGCCGCCACCGGACGAGCCGCCACCGCCGGAAAAGCCCGAGGACGAGCTCGAAGGCGGCGGGCTCGGGATCGTCGAGGCGATGGTGGAGGCCATCGAGGACGAGAAGCCGCCGATGCGATCCGAAAAACTGCCGCTGTTGAAATTGCCGGAATACCAGGTGGGCGCATAGGCGGCGGCAGCACCGGCTGCGGCGGCGGCCAGCCAGGTCTCGAAGGTCCGGCTCCAGGGCTTTTCGACCCCGAGCGCCACCGCATAGGGCAAGAGCTTTTCAAAATGTTGCGGCGACATTTCCGGCGCGCCCGCCATGTTCATCCGGTCTTTCTCGGCAAGCGTCAGATATTGCCGGAGACCATCGATGCCATCCATCATCTTGGCGCCGAGCATGGTCGGGGCGCCCATGATGAAGACGTAGAGCATGTTGAGGAAGACGATGCCGCCGACCGCGAAGAGCATCGGCGTTTCGTGAAGCTCCATCAGCGACGAGAAGAGAGCCAGCGCCAACGACGAAACGATGCTGAAGCCGATGAAACCGCCGATGCCGATCGCCACGACCGACATGATCTTCGAGCCGAGCGAATGGCCGCGCCGGAAAGATTTTGCGAAACCGGCGACGAAGAGCGAGAGGAAGGCGACGACGGCGATCGGGATGATCATCAGCGCAATCGTATCCGGCTGCAGCGAGCCGAAGACGAAGAGAATGATCAGCACCGCAACACTGAGCACGACCCCGCCGGTCACATAACCGGTATTGGCGTTGTAATATTTGCCGCGATGTTCGCGCTCGATCGCCGAGCGGAAATTCTGGCCGACGGATTTCACCCGCTCGCCATTGGCCTTGTCGATGGTGAGCGATCCCCGGCTGCCAACGGCATTCAGCAGGCTCGCCTCGCCCGCCTCGAATTTTTGCCCGACATTGGGCTTGTCGGTGCGGCGGATGACGATCGACTGCTTGAGATCCTCAAGCACGACGAAGCCGCGCACCGCAAGGTTCAGCGCGCTCGCGGACAGCGCCGTCCAGCCCTGGCCGGAGAAGCCCTTGTTGTCGATGTAGTTCACCAGCGCCGGCGAGATATTGTCAGGCGCATCCCAGCGCGGCACGACGACACCGCGGGCCGGATCGCGCCCGACCCTCAGCCAGGAGCGGGTGTAATAGAGGAAGACCAGGATCAGGCCGCCGAAGCCGATGAAGTAATCGCGGTTATCCTTCAGCCACCAGATGTTCTGATCGGATTCACTCGGCGGATCGATGGCGCCCTTCGGGAACTTGACGGCGATCGTCAGGCCCTCCTCGGCGTTCAACGGCTGCGTCGTGGAAAAGACCGGGCGCGTGTTGTTGCCGGAGACGCGGGCGTTCTTGTCCTTCGCGCCGAAGGGGCCGGTGAAGAAATTGGTATCTGTAGCGCTGACGCCATCAGGCAGATTGACCGTCGCGGTGGCGGCCATGATCGGGAAGATCCAGCCGTTGCCGGTGACGTTCCAATAGAGTTCGTCATGATCGGCAAAATAACGGATCTGCCGGTTCGTCCGGTAGGTGAAGACATATTGATGGCGGCCGGGCGAAAGCATCACGTCTTCCGAACCCGCATAGATGCGGATGCCGCCGGAGATCGATTCCGTTTTCCAGGGCTCGTCATTGCCGTCACGGGTCACCGAGACGACGTCGAAATCGACGCTGCGGAGGCGTCCGTTCTCATCGGTGAAGGTCAGCGGGAAATCGCGGAAGATGCCGCGGCGGATGCGATTGCCTTCGGCATTGACGGTGATGGTCTCGGCCACCGTCATCGCCCCGCTCTTTTCGAGCCGGATATCGGAATTGAAGGAGGAGATGATCTCCGCGCCGAGTGCCGTGCGCACCGTCAGCGCCATAAACAACGCCAGGCACACGCCCAAAGACCGCAGGATCATTCCACCCCTCCCCGATCGCGGCAGCTGCCGCTTTGCTATCTCAACTTTCGTTGGCGTAGGTAACGCCGAGTGCTGCCAGCATGCGCCAATAGGCCGGAACCGTCTTGCCGACGCAATCCGGATCCAGAATGGTGATGCCGTCGATCTTCAGGCCGGCCAGAGCAAAGCTCATGGCGATGCGATGATCGGCGAAGGTATCGATTGACGCCGGCAGATGCTGACCCGCAAGCTTCGGATCGGCATTGACGATCAAGTCGTCGCCTTCCTCGCGTGCCAGATCGGCGCGGATCTGCGTCAAACCGGTCGATAGCGCGCGGATGCGGTCGCATTCCTTGACGCGCAGATTGGCGATGCCGACGAAGCGGACCGGCGTGTTGTTGAAGGCCGCGAGAACGGCCAGCGTCGGCACCGCGTCCTGCATCTGCGAGCCGTCGATTTCGGCAGGCAGGTTCGGGAACTTCGCGATGACGTCGTAGGCCTTGGCATCCGGCTGGGTGAAGGCGGCATTGGGAACGCCGAGATCGATCTTGCCCGAGGTCAGCACTTCGGCGGCCCAGAAATAGGTCGCGGCCGAGGCATCCGGCTCGATGACGTAGTCGGCAGCCGTATAGCCGGTCGGCTCGACGCGCCAGGTGACCTCGCTGGTCTTCTCGACCTTGGCGCCGAAGGCACGCATCGCCGAGGTCGTCAGGTCGATATAGCCGAGAGCGCCGATATCCTCGCCGAGCAGCTCGATCGTGACGGACTTGTGGCCACCGGCGGCCATCATCAAGAGGGCCGAGACATACTGGCTGGAAAGGCCGCCATCGATCTCGATGCGGGTAGCATCGAAAGTGCCGGTGCCGTTGACGGTCACCGGCGGGCAGCCTGTTGCCGTGCTGGCATCGATGCCGAGCGTGCGTAGCGCATCGACCAGCGGGCCGATCGGCCGCTTGCGCATGTGCTGGTCGCCATCGACGACAACAGTGCCATCGACGAGCGCGGCGGCGGCCGTCAGGAAGCGGGTGGCGGTTCCGGCGTTGCCCAGGAACAGCGGTTCCTTCGGCGCCTGCAGCTTGCCATTGCCGGTGACGACGAAGCTGGTGTCATCGGGCTCGTCGATCTGAACACCCATGGCCCGCAGGGCTTCGGCCATATAGCGGGTGTCGTCGCTTTTCAGCGCGCCGGTCAGCCGGCTGGTGCCCTTGGCAAGACCGGCAAGCAGCAGCGCCCGGTTGGTGATCGACTTGGAACCGGGAGGCACCGCGCGGCCTTCGAGCGGTGCCTTGACCGGGATGATGGTGAGTTTCTTGTCTGTACCCATGACGATTGTATTCCGTCCATTACGCTTAAGCCGTGACCGGCCTGCTCATAGCAGCTTTTGCGCAAAGACAAACGTCAGAATTTGACTGTGGGAACGGCGCGATCGGCCTCGTTGGTGATCTCAAAATATTCCTTCTTCTGGAAACCGAACTGACCGGCAACCAGATTGGAGGGGAAGCTCTCGACCTTGACGTTCAGATCACGCGCGGCGCCGTTGTAATAACGGCGGGCCATC
Organism: Rhizobium sp. 01L410; assembly: GCF_056400165.1. NCBI lineage: Bacteria > Pseudomonadati > Pseudomonadota > Alphaproteobacteria > Hyphomicrobiales > Rhizobiaceae > Rhizobium > Rhizobium sp. 01L410. The sequence continues at coordinate 190,143 of NZ_JBFTST010000006.1, read as the reverse complement.
TGGATTTCGCTTTCCATGGTTTCCAGCGAGGTCTGCAGCTCGGCGAAATTGGTGTTGGCTTTCAGATCCGGATAGGCTTCAGCAAGGGCGATGACCCGGCCAAGTGCGGCCCCAAGCAGACCTTCCGCCTGCGCCCTGCCGGCGACGTCACCAGCGGGAACCGCCTGCGCCTTGTTGCGCAGCGCGACGACCTCTTCCAGCGTGCTCTTTTCGTGGGTGGCGTATCCCTTGACCGTCTCGATCAGGTTCGGGATCAGATCGGCACGGCGCTTCAGCTGCACATCGATGCCTGACCATGCCTCCTCAGCCATCTGCCGGGCGCGGACGAGGCCATTATAGATGAAAATGGCATAGAGGGCGATCAGGACGATCAGGCCAAGTATGATGTACATCAAGAATCCCCCGCAACGGAAATAGAGTTGCGGGGAGACTATGCATGTTCACAAGACTTGTCATCCGCGAACTCACGGTATCGTGAGCCCCTGATATGCGGATTTAAGCAGCGTCCCTGGAGAGGTTCACCCCACCGGCATCCGTCAGCAGGAAGGCCTCACCGCAGGCTTTGGCCAGCGTGCGAACGCGCAGGATGTAGCCCTGGCGTTCGGTGACCGAGATGACGCCGCGGGCGTCGAGCAGGTTGAAGACGTGGGAGGCCTTGATGCACTGGTCGTAGGCCGGGAAGACGCATTTGTGGAGGCGGTGATTGTCGCTGTCGCCGGGAGCGCCGGCGGCGAGAAGCGCCTGGCATTCCTTCTCGGCATCGATGAAGTGGCGATGCAGCATCTCGGTATTGGCGAATTCGAAATTGTGACGGGAATATTCCTGCTCGGCCTGCAGGAACACGTCGCCATAGCTGATCTTCTCGTCGCCATCGCGGCCGTTGAAGTTCAGGTCGTAAACGTTGTCGACGCCTTGGACATACATGGCGAGGCGCTCGAGGCCATAGGTCAGCTCACCCGCGACCGGCGAGCATTCGAGACCGCAGACCTGCTGGAAATAGGTGAACTGCGAGACTTCCATGCCGTCGCACCAGCATTCCCAGCCGAGACCCCAGGCACCCAGCGTCGGGCTTTCCCAGTCGTCCTCGACGAAACGGATATCGTGCAGAAGCGGATCGAGGCCGATGGCTGCCAGCGAGCCGAGATAAAGCTCCTGCAGGTTCGGCGGGTTCGGCTTCAGGATGACCTGATACTGGTAGTAGTGCTGCAGGCGGTTCGGGTTTTCACCGTAGCGGCCATCCGACGGGCGGCGCGACGGCTGGACATAGGCGGCCTTCCACGGCTTCGGGCCAAGGGCGCGCAACGTGGTTGCGGGATGGAAGGTACCGGCGCCGACTTCCATGTCGTAGGGCTGCAAGACCGCACAACCCTTGTCCGCCCAGTAATTATGCAGGGTGAGGATCAGCGCCTGAAAGGAGCGCTTCGGGTTCATATGGTCGGGGATCGATGCAGACATTGGAAGTCACCGGTTGCTTATTTTGCCGGGACAGGTGCCACGGCGGGGGACAAGGGTCAAGGCTTTTGAATTTGACCCTGCGCCTCATTCTTCGCAGCCGCCTTGAATGGATTTGTTATCGTCAGGCGGCTCTCGATCACGAGCCCATCGTGCATGTCTTCCGAATAGAAGCACTCGCATTGAGTACGAAGCGCCGCAGCTATCATGGCGGCATCGTAGAAGGAAAGATTATACCGGGCGGCAAGTACGACGGCCTCCTGAGATAACGTCTCGTCGACTGCGACGACAGCCGCCGCAACAGTCACGACGTTTTGCAGCAGCTCCCCAATATCCAGCCACGACATGCCAAGCTTCTTGTGAGCGGCATTAGCGAACTCATTGAGCGCCTGAGCGCTGATAATGAACGGCCGCTCAAGAAGCTCACCAGCCACCATGGACTTTGGGTCGTCGCTGACCGCGTAAATCAGGATGTTGGTGTCGAGGAAATGCGGAGAGATTGATCTCATCGCTGATTTGCTTCATCCCGACCGAACTTCCAGCCTTCCGGCAGCTTGATTTTGAGCGACCGGATTTTCGCGAGTGCTGTGGAGCGCGTATCGTTGCGCTCAATCTCGAAGGAGCGGTCACCGGCAATCCTGATCGCGATGTCATCGCCTTCTCTCAGGCCCAGCGCGTCGGCTACTGCTGACGGGATCCGTACAGCAAGACTGTTACCCCATTTCGCGACCTGCATGACCGTACTCCATGATATACATTAAGAATGTATATCATCATATGACGCCAAAAGCTACTCCTCCTCCCGCTTCACCCTGTACTCCCCCGTCACCGGATCCTTCACCAGCGTGCCGACAGCGCCCGTCTGGCGTTCCTTTTCAGCGCGGCGGGATTTTTCCTGCAGGCGCTGGGCGTCGGAAATAAAGCGGCGGTAGAGCCACCAGCCGGCGCATATCAGGATGATAACAGTAAAAAGCTGCGCCATTGCCCCTCGTTCCGCCCCTTCTTATAGTCCGAACCGGCTCCACAATGCCTTTTCTTCGGCCGCTTCGACAAGTCCCGTCGCGAGACCGGATGCCGCACCGTCGAGCGACATGCTGGAGATGCCGGGAACGCGGCGGCCGAAGAGACCGCGGGCAGCGGTGACGAGTTCCAGTTTGGTCTTGTGGCCGTAGCGCTTCTTCAGCTCCTGGCGCATGTCGCCGAGGCCATCGATCAGACCGAGTTCGAGGCCGCGCGCGCCGGTCCAGAACAGGCCGGAGAACACCGTCTCGTCATCCTTCAGCTTGCCGGCGCGGCGCTCGCGCACCATCGCGATGAAGACCTGATGAATCTCGAGCTGCAGGGTCTTCAGGTATTCGATGTCCTTTTCCTTCTCCGGCTGGAAGGGATCGAGGATCACCTTGTTCTCGCCGGCGGTATAGACGCGGCGCTCGACACCGATCTTCTTCAACAGCTCCGGAAAGCCGAAGCCGCCGGAGACGACGCCGATCGAGCCGACGATAGAGGTCGGGTCGGCGATGATCTCGTCACCCGCCAGCGCGATCATGTAGCCGCCGGAGGCCGCGACATCCTCAACGAAGACAAGCACCTTCTTCTGCTTCTCGCGGGCGAGCTCGCGGATGCGGGTGAAGATGAGGCGCGACTGCACCGGCGAGCCGCCCGGTGAATTGATCGAGATCGCGACAGCCGGTGCATCCTTGGCGGAGAAAGCCTTTTCCAGCATCGGCGCGACCGAGGCCAGATTGAGCGCCGGACGGAACTGATTGCCGCCGCTCATGATGGCGCCCTGGAGCCTGACGACAGGAATAACCACCCCTTCCTTTCGGAAGCGCTTCGGCATCAGCTTTCTCAAAAATCCGGCCATTTCAAATCCTTCTTCGCGTTTCGGCGTCGCAATCCATGTATGCAGCGGAACGGCAAACGCAATGGGTGCGTTCCGAAAAGACCCGGAATGCAGGCGAAAGGCTGTTGTTGCGATTTCTTGTTGCGAATGACTTGCATTATCATTCTAATCGGTCATAGTGCGAAAATAGGAAACAGGTGGAAATGACATGGATGTTTTGAATCCGCAGAGAAAAGGCGGCTGGCGGTTCGACCGCGAGGAGGCTTCGCTCTCCGACGTCTATCGCAGCGTCAACACGAGACGCGACGGATCGAAACTCCGCAGGATCGCCGCCTTCGCCGGTCCGGGCTACATGGTCGCGGTCGGCTATATGGACCCCGGCAACTGGGCGACGTCGCTCGCCGGCGGCTCGAAGTTCGGCTATGCGCTGCTGACGGTTGCGCTGCTGTCGAACCTGATGGCGATCGTACTGCAATCGCTTTGCGCGCGTCTTGCCATCGCTTCCGGCCGCGATCTGGCGCAGGCCTGCCGCGATGCGTTTCCGAAGTGGGTTTCCATTCCACTCTGGGCATTCGCGGAAATCGCCATCATCGCCACCGATATCGCCGAGGTGATCGGCACAGCGATCGGCCTCAACCTGATCTTCGGCGTGCCGCTGGAACTCGGCGTGCTGATCACCGCACTCGACGTCTTCCTCATTCTCTATCTGCAGAAAATGGGTTTCCGCTGGGTCGAGGCCTTCATCATCACCCTGCTCGGCGTCATCGCCGTCTGCTTCGGCGTACAGATCCTGCTCGCCGATCCGCAGTGGGGCGCCGTGCTGACCGGCTTCTTCCCGACGACCGAGATCGTCACCAATCCGGAGATGCTCTATCTGGCGCTCGGCATCCTTGGCGCCACCGTCATGCCGCATAATCTCTACCTGCATTCCGGCATCGTGCAGACCCGCGACTTCGGCCACACGCTGCCGGAAAAGCGCGAGGCGCTGACGTTTGCGACGATCGACTCGACGGTTGCGCTGTGTTTCGCGCTGCTGATCAATGCCTCGATCCTGATCCTGGCCGCCGCCGCCTTCAATGCCAACGGGCAGACTGACGTGGTGGAACTCGGCGAAGCGCATTCGCTGCTCGCGCCGCTGCTCGGTCTTGCGATTGCCCCGACGCTGTTCGGTATCGCGCTGCTCTGCTGCGGCCTGAATTCGACGGTGACGGCAACGCTTGCAGGCCAGATCGTCATGGAAGGCTTCATCAAGATGAAGGTGCAGCCATGGGTGCGCCGTCTCATCACTCGCGCGATCGCCATCATCCCGGCCGCCTTCGTTACCATCTGGTACGGCGATGCGGGAACGGCAGAGCTGCTGATCCTGACGCAGGTGGTGCTCAGCCTCCAGCTCTCCTTCGCCGTCTTCCCGCTGGTGATGTTCACCGCCAGCAAGGCGAAGATGGGCGAACTTGTCGCGCCGCGCTGGCTCTCGGCGATCGCCTACCTGATCGCCGTCGTCATCGCCGGGCTGAACGTCAAGCTGCTACTGGATTTCGTGATCGGCTAAAGCCGCTCATAGGCCGCGCGGCCATTGTTGAAATCATCGACGAGAGGGGAGAACTTGTGGCTCCCCTCTTCGTGCATGATCAGCGGCGCCCGCAGCGAAAGCCGCGCCCGCGAACCCTTGATCGCGGTCACCAGGATGCGGACCGCGTTTTCGCCCTGGCGCGGATGAATGGCGGTGATCTCGATGCCGCCGAAGCGGCGGCCGCAGGCGGCGATGATCTCGGCGATCGATTCCGGGCGGGCAATCAGCGACAGCTGGCCGCCGGGGATCATGATGGCGCCGGCGGTGCGAATCCAGCTTTCGAACAGGCCTGATGTCATCGCATGCGCTTCCGCCTTCAGGGCATCGGGCGTCTTGCGGTCGCCTGCATCGTTGAAGGGCGGGTTCATGATGACGTGGTGGAAGCTCTCGTCGAGCAGCCCGGCGTCGTTGCGGGCCTTGGCGGTCAGCGTCACATCGGCTTCGACCACAGAGACACGGCCCGCCATATGGGCATTGTCGGGCAGCGCCATGCTGCGCCTCGCATAATCGGCCATCTCGGACGAACGCTCGAACAGCACGGCTTGCGCGTTCGGCAGCCGCGACGCAACCGCCAGACCGGCCGCACCGGCGCCCGCTCCGAGATCGGCGACCTTGATAACCCGGTCGTCGGCAACCAAAGCGGCGAGCAGCATTGCATCCATGCCCGAGCGGTGCCCCCGGCCCTTCGGCTGGACGATATGGAAGCCGCCGCGGTGGAAGGCATCGATCGTTTCGGAAACCGCTGGCGCCATCGGCTCACTTTTCCGCGCGCAGCTCGTCGGCCAGACCGGCATCGGTGAGGATACGGCGGGCCTGGGCGGCGCGCTCGTCGTCAACCAGCAGGCGGCGCGGCAGCATGCCGAGCGAACCTTCCAGAATGCTCATGCCCTGATCGGCCACGAAGCAGTGAATTCCGGCGTCCTTTAACAGGCTCTCCGCAAAAGAGAGCAGGACGGGATCGTTGGCGCGGATAAGTTCATGCATTTGCGGTCAATTCCGTTTCAAATTTGCGCTACGCGACAATTCACCCCTTGCCGCTTCTCCCGCCCCTTTCTATTGTCAAACTCAATGAGTGAACAGGAGTCCGGGTCGTTGGGCGTGGTCATACCGCTTGAAGAAAGCAAAAACAAACTGGCATCCGTCAAGCCGCTGGTCGATTTGACAAAGGCGGATATGGATCGGGTGAACCAGCTTATCCTTTCGAAGGCCGGTTCCGACGTACAGATGATCCCGGAGGTTGCCAACCACCTGATCTCCTCCGGCGGCAAACGTCTGCGCCCGATGCTGACGCTCGCCTCGTCCTGTCTGTTCGGCTACAAGGGCGAAAACCACATCAAGCTCGCGACCTCCGTCGAATTCATGCACACGGCAACGCTCTTGCATGACGACGTGGTGGACGAAAGCGATCTGCGCCGCGGCAAGTCCACCGCCCGCACCATCTGGGGTAACCAGGCCAGCGTTCTCGTTGGCGACTTCCTGCTCGGCCAGGCCTTCCGCATGATGGTCGATGTCGGTTCGCTCGATGCGCTCGACGTTCTCTCCTCGGCTGCCTGCGTCATCGCCGAAGGCGAAGTGCTGCAGCTTTCCGTCGCCAAGAACATGGAAACCACCGAGGACGACTATCTCTCGGTCATCCGCGCCAAGACGGCGGCTCTCTTTGCCGCGGCGGCCGAAGTCGGCCCGATCGTTGCCGAGGCCGGCAAGTCCGGCCGCAATGCGATGAAGTCCTACGGCATGAACCTCGGCCTCGCCTTCCAGCTGGTCGACGACGCGCTGGATTACGGCGGCAAGGCTGCCGATCTCGGCAAGAATGTCGGTGACGATTTCCGCGAGGGCAAGATCACCCTCCCGGTTATCCTGGCCTACCGCCGCGGCACGCAGGAAGAGCGCGCCTTCTGGCGCGATGCGATCGAGGGCGGCAACAGCACCGATGCGAACCTCGAAAAGGCGCTCGGCCTGATCACCAAATATGGCACGCTGAACGATACGATCGCCCGGGCGGTCCACTATGGCACGATCGCGCGCGACGCCCTGGCGCCGCTTCCCGATACGCCATGGAAATCGGCCATGATGGAAGTCATCGACTTCTGCATCGAGCGCGTCAACTAATCAAAGGTCTTTGATCGCGGGCTGATTTTGTTGCAGGGCCGCTTCAAAAAAGCCATCCTGTTGTGAATCAGTCATCGCAGCTGATTTCGCGGCCGGAGCTTTGCCGGCTGCATTGAAGAGAGGTTTTCTAATGCGGCAGAGATTTGCCATCCGTCTTCTTTCGAGCGCAGCCCTTGCAGCCGTCCTTTCGCTCGGCGCATTGAGTGGCGCGCATGCCGAAGACGCGGCGAAGACGGAAGAAGCCAGCCCGACCGTGATGTTCGATCCGGATACGGTTTCCACCTTCTCCGGTGCCTTCCTTGCTGCCCGGACGGCCGATGTCGATCACGACTACAAGACGGCAATCGAGCTCTACAAGAAGGCGTTGCAGATCGAGCCGGGCAATCCGGAAATCCGCCAGCGCCTGATGATCTCGCTGCTGCTCAGCGGCGATTTCAAGGAAGGCGTCAAATACGCCAACGAGCTGAAGCTCGACCCGAGCATCGAGCGCGTGACGACCGTCGTTCGCAGCATGGATGCCGTCAGCCGCGGCGACTACAAGGGCGCCGAAGCGATCCTGAAATATGATGGTCCGAACGATCTGGACCGGATGATGAACGACCTGCTGTCGGCCTGGTCGCGCCTTGGCGCCGGACGCGGCAAGGAAGCGCTGGCGATGGTCGAGAAGATGAAGGGACCGGACTGGTTCCGCATCTTCCAGAACTACCATGCCGGTGCGATCGCCATCGTCAACGGCAATATCGCCTCCGCCCGCAAGCACCTGAACGATGCCGTGCTCGACAAGGATGGCGGCGCCACGGCGCCCGATACCTTCATGCGCTCGATCATGGCGCTGGCGCGCCTCGAGGCATCGCAGGGCAACAAGCAGAAGGCCCTGGACGCCATTTCCGTCGGCGATAACCTGCTGCCGAACTACGCGCCGCTGAAGGCGCTGCGCCAGAGCATCGAGAGCGGCGAAAAGCCGAAACAGCAGGTCGAGAACGCAGCGCAGGGTGCGGCTGCCGTGCTCTTCTCCGTCGGCGCCGCGCTGAACCGCGATGGCGCCGAAGACATCGTTTCGCTCTACCTGCAGACCGCCAATGCGCTTGATCCCGACAGCCCCGATACGCTGGTTCTGCTCGGCGGCATTGCCGAGAAGCAGGAACAGATGGACCGCGCCATCGAGTTCTATCAGAAGGTTCCGGCGGATTCGCCGATGCGCCGCATCTCGGAACTGCAGCTCGGCCTGGCGCTCGCCCAAGGCGGCAAGGTGGACGAGGCGCGCAAGCATCTGCAGCAGCTGATCACCTCCGACCCGAGCGATATCCGCAGCTACCTCGCCTATGGCAGCGTCCTCTCGGACGCCAAGGACTATCCGGCGATGGCGGCCAATTACGACAAGGCCGTCGAGGCAATCGGCGCGCTGCCGGGCCGCTCCGACTGGACCGTGTTCTTCCAGCGCGGCATTGCCTATGAGCGGCTGAAGAAGTGGGATCAGGCCGAGCCGAATTTCCGCAAGGCGCTGGAACTCAATCCGGACCAGCCGCAGGTTCTGAACTATCTGGGCTATTCCTGGATCGACATGAACAAGAACCTCGACGAAGGCCTGACGATGATCAAGAAGGCCGTCGATCTCAGACCTGACGACGGCTACATCATCGACTCGCTCGGCTGGGCCTACTACCGCCTCAACCGTTTCGACGACGCCGTTGGTGAGCTGGAGAAGGCCGCTGAAATCAAGGCTGGCGACGCGACGATCAACGATCACCTTGGTGATGCCTACTGGCATGTCGGCCGCAAGCTTGAGGCCGTCTATCAGTGGAACCGGGCGCTGAACTCGCAGCCCGAGGAAGCCGAGATCCCCAAGATCAAGGACAAGATCGCCAACGGCCTGAAGCCCGAGAACGACGACGCCAAGTCTGCCGACAAGAAGCAGCCGGACCCGGCTCCGGTCGCTCCGCCGCCGGTCGACAAGAAGTCCTGATAGCGCATGCCGGATGCGGAGAGCCGCCGTTTCACGGTGACTGAAGACGCGCCTGCGAAAATCAATCTGGCCCTGCATGTGACAGGCCAGAGAGACGATGGCTACCATCTGCTCGACATGCTGGTGACCTTCACGGCGCATGGCGACCGGCTGAGCTTTACCTCTGCCGGTCGAGACGGCTTTACCTTGGGCGGGCGCTTTGCCGCTGACATCGGCGGCGAGCCGGACAACAATCTGGTACTGAGGGCGCGCGACCTCCTGCGCCAGGCGGCTTTCGCCCAGGGTGGCCACGCGCCTGCGGTTTCCATCCATCTCGAGAAGAACCTGCCTATCGCCTCAGGGATCGGCGGCGGTTCTGCGGATGCGGCCGCGGCTCTGCGCGGCTTGCAGCGCTTCTGGAATGTGCGCGTGTCTGCCGATATCCTTTCGGCGCTCGCCCTGCAGCTTGGCGCCGATGTGCCGATGTGCCTGGAAAGCAGGCCGCTGATTGCGCGCGGGATTGGCGAGGAGATCGAGCGGATCGCCCTGCCCCGGCTCTATCTGGTATTGGCCAATCCGCTGAAGGCCGTCTCGACGCCTCAGATCTTCCGGCTGCTGACCGAGAAGAACAATCGGCCGCTCGATCTTGCGGCCGGAGACTGGATGGCGGCGATTGCCGCCAACCGCAACGATCTGGAGCCGCCGGCACGCAGCCTGACGCCTGAAATCGCCGAGATCTCCGCGCTGCTTTCAGAGAGCGGCGCAGGGCTCGTGCGGATGTCCGGATCGGGCGCCACCTGCTTTGGCATCTTCCCCTCCCTTGCGACGGCTGAAGCGGCCGAGCAGCAGCTTCACAGGCTGCGGCCGGACTGGTATTTCCAGGCAACGGAAACAGCCGCGGGAGAGTGACATGCCTGGCATAGACGAGAACCGTCCGTTCGTCCCCGTCGGCATCGCCGTGCTGACCGTCTCGGATACCCGCAGCCTGGAGAACGACAAGTCGGGCGATACGCTCACCGCCCGCATCGCCGAGGCTGGTCACAAGCTGATCGACCGCGCCATCGTGCAGGATGACAGACAGGCGATCGCAGCGCGCGTAAAGGCCTGGACGGAGACCGACGGCATCGACGTCGTCATCACCACCGGCGGAACCGGCTTTACCGGCCGCGACGTGACGCCTGAAGCGCTGGAGCCGCTGTTCGAGAAGCGCATGGACGGCTTCTCGGAGGTGTTTCACCGCATCTCCTATGACAAGATAGGCACCTCGACGATCCAGTCACGCGCCACCGCAGGCGTTGCCAATGCCACCTTCATCTTCGTGCTGCCGGGCTCTCCCGGCGCCTGCAAGGATGCCTGGGACGGGATATTGAAGGCACAGCTCGACTACCGGCACATGCCCTGCAATTTCGTGGAGATCATGCCGCGGCTCGACGAGCATCTGAAACGCGGCGGCTGATTCTAGCGAGCGGCCCGCGCCACCCAGGAAGGAATCAATTCACTGGAGAGCTGCCTGAGCTTCTGTCCCTTGGGAAATTCCGACAGCCGCATGCCGCTCTTTGCCGAGGCGATCGCCTGGTTCTTGGGGACAAGATAGGCAAGCTCCAGCGGTGGCACCGAGCGGCCGAGACGCTGCAGCAGCGGACGGCGATAGGCACGCGAGGCGGTGAAGCGGGCGGGCAATCTGTTCAGCGCCACATATTCGGCGATCTCGTCGATCCAGCCCGCCTGCGGGCGCGCGCCCGGCTCGACGAAGAGCAGCCATTCGCCACGCGCCGAGCGCAATATGTCGTTGATATCCCACTCAGAATGAAAGCGGCAACCGGCCGCGTCCGCCACCCGCGAGGTGCCGTCGCGCGAGCCGTGATCAAGCACCACGACATCGCTGACAAGGCCTTCGACCGCGCCTGCAACCAGCACCGATAACGTCTGCGCCAGCTCCGGTTCCTGATCCTGGCACTCGAGAACAACTGTCAACATTGCCTATTTATAATGCGCCGCACAAAACTTTGCCAGCGCGACTTTCCTCATTTTGTTCTTGCATTGTTCTCGTTTTCTGATTAGGAATTTAATCATCAAGAACGGGCGAAGGTAACGCCTCCGCTGCGGGAGAATCCGATGAACGAACAGTCCCTTGCAGGGCAGGCCGCATTCGCGCCTGCCAACACGGCAGATATTGCCGAAGCGCTGATCGCCCAATCTGGTCTGCGCGTGGATGCCGAACGCCGCCGCGGACGCGGTGCCGGACTCAATCCCGGCGGACGGTTCGAGCCGCAGAGCCGCGAGGCCTTCGACGACGGCTGGCAGACGCTGGAAGAACTGCCGCCCTTCAAGACCGAAGTGCAGATCGAGAAGCCGCGCACGGCGATCACCCGAAACGAGTCACCCGACATTCCGTTCGACCGGTCGATCAACCCCTATCGCGGCTGCGAGCATGGCTGCATCTATTGCTTCGCCCGGCCGAGCCACGCCTATATGGGGCTTTCGGCGGGGCTCGATTTCGAGGCCAAACTGTTTGCCAAGCCGGATGCCGCCAAGCTTCTGGAGCGCGAGCTCGCCAAGCCCGGCTACAAGCCGCGGGTGATCGCGATCGGCACCAATACCGATCCCTATCAGCCGATCGAGAAGGAATGGCGCATCATGCGGCAGATCCTCGAGGTGCTCGACAAGGCCAATCATCCTGTCTCGATCGTCACCAAGTCGGCGATGATCATGCGCGATATCGATATCCTGAAAAGCATGGCGGAACGCGGTCTGGTGCGCGCCTCGCTGTCGGTGACGACGCTCGACCGCAAGCTGGCGCGGACCATGGAGCCGCGCGCCTCGACGCCGCCGCGGCGGCTGGAAGCGATCCATGCTCTGAGCGAGGCCGGTATCCCGACCTCCGTCATGGCGGCGCCTGTGATCCCGGCGCTGAACGACCACGAGATCGAACGCATTCTCGATGCCGCGCATGCTGCCGGTGCGCGCGAGGCGGGCTATGTCATCCTGCGGCTGCCGCTGGAGGTCTCGCCGCTGTTTCGCGACTGGCTGCTGCAGCATTACCCGGATCGCTACCGGCACGTCATGTCGCTGGTGCGCTCGATGCGCGGCGGCAAGGATTACGACGCCGATTTCGGCAAGCGCATGAAGGGTGCCGGCCCCTATGCCTGGCAGATCGCCCGGCGCTTCGAGATGGCCACCAAGCGGCTCGGCATGGTCAGGCGCAGCATGCCGCTGCGCGACGATCTCTTCGTGCCGCCCGATGGCAGCGGCGTGCAGCTGTCGCTGCTCTGAAGCTTCCCGCCCGCTGGCACGGGCGCGAGGAGAAACGGCACGTCCGTTTCAAACGGCAGGCAGACGATGCCTGCTGAGGAATTACCCGCAGGAGACCGCCGCCCTGGTCTCTTGCACGCCGCGAATGGGTCCCCTGCCCCTTCGCGGTCCTAGCCCCCGGCCCGCCGCCCTGTTCCGGGGGCTTGCAGGAAATCGGGTTGGCGTGCGAGGTTCAGCCGCATGAAACGTCGCACGCCACCCGATTCTCCTCTGCTTTTCGAAGACGCGCCGCTCACTCCGGATTTCAAGCTGGAACTGAGGGCCCGCAAGGCCGGTCACTGGCCGGTTGCCGGTGCCGACGAAGCCGGGCGCGGTCCTCTGGCTGGTCCGGTGGTGGCTGCCGCCGTCATCCTCGATCCCAAACGCATTCCCGAGGGGCTGAACGATTCCAAGCAGCTCTCGGCGGCCAAACGCGAGGAGCTGTTCGTGCAGATCCTGGCGACGGCGACGGTCTCGATCGCCTCGTCGAGCGCCACCCGCATCGACGGTACCGATATCCGCAAGGCGAGCCTTGATGCCATGCGCCGGGCGATCTGCGGCCTTTCCCTTCCGGCCGCCTATGTGCTGACCGACGGCCTCGACGTGCCCCAGGGGCTCGATTGTCCGGGCCAGGCGGTGGTCAAGGGCGACGCGCGCTCCGTCTCGATAGCCGCCGCCTCGATCGTCGCCAAGGTCACCCGCGACCGGATGATGACCCGCGCCCACCTCGTCTTCCCCGACTATGGCTTTGCGGCCCATGCAGGCTACGGTACGGCCCAGCACCGCGCGGGGATCGAGCGGTACGGCCCGTGTTCGCTGCACCGGATGACCTTCCGGCCGTTGCGCAAGGATGGGGCGGAGCTTGCGGTGACGCAGGAGATGCTTGGGGATTGAGGGTGCGGTACGGGCTGAGTTTACGTCACCCGTTGCACTTCGCTTCCGCAAACCAGCCCAAGTTCAACGCTCGGCGTAGCTACCAAGGTTCGATTCCATCTGCGAACTGGCCCCCTCACCCTACCCTCTCCCCGAGGGGAGAGGGGAAGTTGGCGCTGCGGTTTCTGTCCCTTCTCCCCTCGGGGAGAAGGTGGCCCGAAGGGCCGGATGAGGGGGCTACGGGCGCAATCTCCCACCATTCAGCGACTATCCAAAGACGCTAGGCTATCTCAACGCCCCAAAACAAAAAGCCCCGCACGATGGCGGGGCTTTTCAATCCTATCGACCGAACCTTAGTTCAGGCGGGTCTTCACTTCGCCGACGGCGGTCTTGAAGAGATCGGCCTGGACCTTGCCTTCGGCCTTCTGGGCCAGCACGGTCTCGGCAGCGGAGATGGCGAGATCGACGGCGGCTGAACGGACAGCCTTCATCGCCTCGACTTCTGCCTGCTTGATCTTCTGCTCGGAAAGCGCGGTGCGGTTGGCAACGAACTCTTCGGTCTTCTTCTTGGCTTCAGCGGTCAGCATCTCTGCTTCGCGTTCGGCGGCAGCGACGATGTTCGCAGCTTCGGCTTCGGCTTCCTTGCGCTTGCGCTGGTATTCGGCCAGCAGGTGCTGGGCCTCTTCGCGCAGGCGCTTGGCTTCCGCCAGTTCGTTGCGGATCTGATCGGCGCGGTCGTCGAGCGACTTCGCCATCATCCCCGGAACCTTCAGGTAGACGACCAGCATGATGAAGAGAACGAGGCCGACAAAGGCGAAGAAAGTTGCATCAAGAGCAAATTCCATCGATCAACCCTCCTTCTTGGCGGCTGCGACAGCCGCTGCAACGTCAGCCTTGGCCGCGGTGCCACCGATCAGCTGCTGAACGACGGCGACAGCCGTTTCCTCAGCGATCGTGCCGACGTCTGCGAATGCCTTCGCCTTGATATCGGCAATGCGGCCTTCGGCAGCCTTCAACTTTTCGGCAAGGCTTGCTTCGACAGCGCGGCGGTCGGCTTCAGCCTTAAGCTTGGCGGCATCGCGAGCGGCGGTGCCGATCTGATTGGCCTTGGAGCGGGCTGCGGCGAGTTCGCCTTCATAGGTTGCGACCGCTGCGTCGGCTTCGGACTTGAGGCGTGCTGCCTCGTCCAGATCCTGCGCAAGCCGGTTATGGCGCTGCTCGAGGATGCCGCCGATGCGCGGTGCGATGACCTTTTGCATGAGCACGAAGAAAACAGCGAACGTAATCACCAGCCAAAGCAGCTGGGATGCGTAGGTCGACGTATCGAACGGCGGGAAAACGCCGCCATGATGCTCGCCACCGGCAACGCCGGTTTCGGTATGGACTTCGCCAGCAGCCGGAGCGGCATGCGGATCCGTACCGGTGGCTGCACCCGTTTCTGCCGTTCCCGCCGGAGCTTCTTCAGCATAGGCCGGGGTCACAAAAAACATGCTCACCTCCAGGTGTACTGCAAATGCAAAGGATCACGGCTTGCGGTCTGCAGGCCGTGATCCTTCAATCCACCGAAATTAAACGGCGAAGAGCAGGAGGAGAGCGACGAGCAGCGAGAAGATGCCCAGAGCTTCCGTAACGGCGAAGCCGAAAACCAGACGGCCGAACTGGCTGTCAGCGGCAGACGGGTTGCGCAGAGCGCCGGACAGGTAGCTGCCGAAGATGTTGCCGAGGCCGAGAGCCGTACCGGCCATACCAAAGCAAGCCAGGCCTGCACCGATGAACTTTGCTGCTTCCGCTTCCATGTTGAACTCCTTGAGATGGTTGTTGCGGCGAATGACTGACGCCCTTTGACGTCGATGTCGTTATCCTTAGTGCCCGCCGGGATGGATCGCGTCGTTGAGGTACATGCAAGTCAGTACCGCGAAGACGTAAGCCTGGAGGAAGGCGACGAGGAACTCGAGACCGGTCAGGGCGACGGTCATGATGAGAGGAAGAATGGCACCGCCGATACCGAGTGCACCAAGGGCTCCGAGCGAGGCGACGAAGCCTGCGAACACCTTGAGCGTGATATGACCAGCGAGCATGTTGGCGAAGAGACGAACCGAGAGCGAAATCGGACGCGACAGGAAGGAAATGATTTCGATCGTCACGACCAGCGGCAGAAGAATGCCGGGAACGCCTTGCGGCACGAAAACATTCAGGAAGCCAAAGCCATGCTTATAGAAGCCGTAAACCAGGACCGTGCCGATGACGAGAAGCGCCAGCGCGAAGGTGACGATGATCTGGCTGGTGATGGTGAAGAAGTAGGGGAACATGCCGAGCAGGTTTGCCGTCAGCACGAACATGAACAGCGAGAAGACCAGCGGGAAGAACTTCATCCCCTTGGTTCCGGCGCCTTCCTTCAGCATCGAAGCGATGAATTCGTAGGACATTTCCGCGACGGACTGCGAGCGGCCAGGAACGATGGCGCGGTTCGACGTCGAGAAATATAGGAAGCCCGCAGCAACAGCTGCCGAGGCCACCATAAAGAGCGAGGCATTGGTGAACGAGAAATCAATCCCGCCGACTTCGATCGGCACAATCTTCTGGATCAGGAACTGATGAGTCGGATCGTTAGACACCGCTTGTTCTCTCTTCTTTGGCCCGCGGGCGCGGGATCATCATAATGAGCGGAGCGCTGGCGCGCCCTGCCCTATTTGCTGCCGTTTCCGTTTCCGGGCTCGGGTTTTGCAACCTTGCCTGCGGCACGGAGAACATTCAAAACACCGGCACAAAATCCGAGAAGCAGAAGAATAATCAAACCCCAAGGCGCCGTGCCGACAAAACGGTCGAGGAGATAGCCAAGAAGAGCACCGACAATGATAGCGGAGATGAATTCGCTCGAAAGCTTCATCGCCTGGGCATAGCCTTTACGGCTTTCCTCGGCGCGGGCCTCGCTCGCCTGTTCCTCTCTCGCCTCTACACGCTTTGCCTTGAGCTCTGCTCCCAGCTGCGCGCGGCGCCTGTCCAGACTTTCTTCCCGGTCATCCGACATGGTTCCTCCTCCTATGCCTCTATCCCCAATCCCGCTACCCCGGTCCTGTGGACGTCAGAGACATGGAATATAGAACCTTTCGGCCCGTTCTGAAGTCGCGCGCAACATAGTTTTAGGGATTGGTATAGTCAAGGCATAGGGCGCCTGCGCTCAGACATAAAATAATCGAGCTAGATCAAATACTTGATCTCAATTTAGGCGGCCTGGCAAAATTCGAGCGGGAGAATCCGCTTTATAGGCGCTGCAAGCTGCAGAGAATCCACAGCTTAGGCGGCTTCCGGTCAGCTCCAGCCGCCGCCATAGGTGCGGTAGAAGACGTGCAGACCGATACGGCCGACCTTCTCCATGGTCTTTGCCCATTTCGGACGGACATAGACGGCGTGGTAGTGGGTGGCGGAGCCGACCTGCGGCAGCCAGATCTTGCCTGCTGTCACCGCCATCGCCACTTCACGAGCCATGCGCCAGTGATATTGCGAATTTACGCGGTCCTTGATGTTGTCGCAGGCAAAGGAGAACTGGCAGCGGTTTCGCCAGTCTTCGTTCTGATAGACGACGCCGCAAATGGTTTTCGGATAGGCCGGATTGCGGACGCGATTGAGGATGACCTGGGCGACGGCCGCCTGCCCCTTCACCGATTCGCCGCGCGCTTCGAAATAGATGCCTGAAGCCAGGCACTGCTGCTCGGCGGCCGAAAACACCGCCGGCGGAAGAATGCTGGCGGCCCAGGCATGATCCCTGGCGCCGATCTGCGGCACGAAGCGGCCGTCATTGGCGCTCTTGTCGGTGAGGATCGAATCGAAGGGCGACTGACGCGAATAGTCCGGGCCGGCCGGCGCATAGGCGGTTGCCAGCACATCCGGCTTGTTGTTGTTGACGAGGTCGGCCAGGAAGGTCGGCACCACGGTTTCCGGCTTGACCGGCTCCTTCTTATAGAAGGCCGTGGCGATCTCGATTTCCTTGCCCTTGATCTTCGGCTTCACGAAAGCCGACTTGTCCTTGAGATTGAAGCTGGGTTCGAACAGCAGCTTGGTGCGCTGGAGAATGGAGCCGGCGGTGAAATCCTTCGGTGGCTGCATCTTCTCGACGGCGACGACGCGGCCCTTCTTCAGGCTGCGATTGACGCGTTCTTCATCGGTGGTGTCCTCATGCCCCTTCCCTTCGGCGACGAAGGCGATCTTGCGGCCATCGGGCAGAACCATGCCGGCGCCGGCTGCGACCGTGCCGGTAACGATTGGATCGGCGAAGGTGAGTTCCGCCTGATGGATGGAGCCGGCCGGCGAATTGGTCATCACCATGCGCCAGTTTTCGCGGCTCTCATCAAGGCCGGCAAGCATGGCGGCAAGGTCCGCATGCGAAACGATGCTGGGGAACGCGAGCCACCCGCAGATACCGAAGATCGCGGGTGAGATCCAGTTTTTGGGCAGATAACGCAGCTTGCTGCTTAAAACGCTCTGTCGACGCAACGCCAGACTCCGGAACACGGGACGCATGAACACTGCATTGAAAATCTCTCATTAACCTTGATGCTTGGTTAATTCGCCGTCCCGGAATCTATCCGTGAGCATTTTTTCATATAGCGAAACGCAAGAACCCGGCGCGAAGGCCGGGTTCCCTGAATTGCGATCTGGCGCGAGGTCAGATGATGACGTGCGATCCGAGCTCGACCACGCGGTTGGCCGGCAGGCGGAAATAGTCGGATGGATTGGCGGCCGCATTGGCGAGCGCAATGTAGAGGCGGTCCTGCCAGTAAGGCATGCCCGACTTCGCATCCGGCACCAGCTTGCGGCGGCCGAGATAGAAGGACGTCGACATGATGTCGAACTTCAGCCCGGTCTTTCGCAGCGTCGCCAGCGCCTGCGAGACGTTCTGAGTTTCCATGAAGCCAAACTGGAGTTCGACGCGCGAGAAGCGCTCGGAAATCGGCTCGACCTTGTAGCGGTCGACGCTCGGAACGCGCGGCTTGTTGACGGTACGGATCGTCAGGATGACGTTCTTGTCGTGCAGAACGTGATTGTGCTTCAGATTGTGAAGCAATGCCGCGGGCGCCGATTCCGGATCGCTGGTCAGGAAGATCGCGGTGCCCGGAACATGGGCCGGCGAGTGATCGCTCTTGCGCTCGATCGAGCTGACGAAGGAGGCCAGCGGAATATCCGTGTGGCGGGTCTTTTCGGTGAGGATCGCGGTGCCACGGCGCCAGGTCCACATGATGACGATGAAAGCGGTGGCGATCAGGATCGGGATATAGCCGCCGTCGTGGATCTTCAGCAGGTTTGCGCCGAGGAAGATCAACTCGAGCGCAAGCAGCGGCAGCAGAACGATCGCAGCAACCGGGATCGACCAGTTCCAGCGGGTACGGACGAACTCGAAAGCCATGATCGAGGTCACGACCATCGCGCCGGTGACCGAGATACCATAGGCCGTTGCCAGCGCATCCGAGGTCTTGAAGGTGATGACCAGGAACATGACGCCGAGGAAGAGGACGGCGTTGACCGACGGCAGGAAGATCTGTCCGGTATTGGTTTCCGAGGTGAAGAGGATTTCCATTCGCGGCAGGAAGCCGAGGTTGATCGCCTGACGGACCAGCGAAAAGGCACCGGTGATGACGGCCTGGCTGGCGATGATGGTGGCGCAGGTGGCGAGAACGACGCCGAACGGCAGCGCCCACTTCGGAAACATCAGGTAGAAGGGATCCGACATCGCCAGCGGATTGCCGAGAACGAGAGCGCCCTGCCCGAGATAGTTCAGCGTCAGCGAGGGGAAGACCAGTGCGAACCAAGCCCACTGGATCGGACGGCGCCCGAAATGGCCTAGGTCGGCGTAAAGCGCTTCCGCACCGGTGATCGTCAGGAAGACGGCGCCCAGCACGACGATGCCGTAGAAGCCTTCATTCAGCAGGAAACTGACGGCATAGTATGGGTTGAAGGCGGCGAGGATGCCGTAATCATCCGAGATGTGCGAGATGCCGACCAGCGCCATGACGATGAACCAGATCGCGGTGATCGGCCCGAAGAAGCGGGCCATCGTGCCGGTGCCGCGCGATTGAAAGGCGAACAGCCCGACAAGGATCGCCACCGAGATCGGTACGATATAGGGCGAGGCATTCGGCGCCACGAGCTTGATACCTTCGACCGCCGACAGAACCGACAGTGCCGGGGTGATCATCGCGTCGCCGAGAAAGAGCGCGGCGCCAGTGAGTCCGAGCGCGACGAGGATCGCCGTATGGCCATTCGCCGTTTTCATCAGCAAGGCGAGCAGCGACAGCGTGCCGCCTTCGCCTTCGTTGTCGGCGCGCAGCAAAAGCAGCACGTATTTGAGGGTGACGATAATGGTCAGCGCCCAGATCATCAGCGAGATCAGGCTGATGACTTCGAAACGGGTGAGACCGTCCTGGGCAACCGGCTTCAGCGCTTCGCGGAATGCGTAAAGCGGGCTGGTACCGATGTCTCCATAGACGACGCCAACGGAGCCGAGCGCAAGATAAAAGAGTTTGCGCGGCGTCATGTGGCGATCGTGCGAATGGCTTTCGTCGGACATGAAGTTACAACAGGCTCCTCAGAGCCAGCCTTTCCATCGGAAAAAGAAAAACGGAATGATGGCGGATACGACCATCAGGCCCAGCGAATAGGGATAACCCGCGGCCAAGTGCAGTTCCGGCATGAATTCGAAGTTCATACCATAAATGGATGCGACGAGGGTCGGCGGCAAGAAGACCACGGATGCGATCGAGAAGATCTTGATGATCGAGTTCTGTTCGATGTTGATCAGGCCGAGCGAAGCGTCCAGCAGGAAGGTGATGTTGCCGGCGATGAACGATGCATGTTCGTTGAGCGACTGGATATCACGTGACACCGTGCGGCAGAGTTCCTTGGTGTTCTGATCGTGCTGGACGGCAGGCACGGTATAAAAGAAGCTTGAAAGCCGGGAGAGCGATGCCAGGCTATCGCGCACCTTAGAGACCAGCCGGTGGTGGGCAGCGATATCGCGCAGCTTTTCTTCCAGATAGTTCGACGGCTTGCGCACCTTCTTGGCGCGTTCGCCGAAGACATGGGTCGAGAGAATGTCGATGCGGGCAACGGACAGTTCGAGGATCTCGGCGGTGCGGTCAACGATCGTTTCGAGCAGCTTGGCGAGCAGGGCTGCGCCATTGCGCCACTGTTCCGGCACGCGATGGAGCGCTGCGATGAACAGCTTGAAGGATTTCGGATGGGCGTAGCGGATGGTGATCAGCCGGTTGCCCGACAGAATGAAGGCAACATCCGTCAGCGTCGGAGATGCGGTTTCGGCCTGCCAGACCAGCGAAGCGGTCATGAACACGTCGTCGCCTTCGGTGTAGAGGCGTGCCGAGGGTTCGATGTCCTTGAGGTCGTCGCGGGTTGGCACTTCGATGCCGATCACTTTTTCGACATAGAGCTCTTCCTCGCGCGTCGGCTCGACCAGATCGATCCACACGACGTCATCCGGAAATTCGTCCATCTTCGACAGATCACGAATCTCGACGGACTTGCAGTTGGAGCAATAGGCGGTGATCAACGGGCCTGTCTCCAGCCGCGCTCGCGCCATGCCATCATCGCCATCATCGAACGCCCTTCCATCACGCGGCTGCCAAGAAGGCAGCGCTGAGGCTGCAAGCCTTGGAGACTAACGGAAACGGATAAAAAAAGTTCATACAACTCCGGCTGCGTCCGGCCGTTTGCCGGGTGCGCATTGTGCTCAACCGCATCGCAGTCACCAATCCTTCAACCGACAAGTCAACTCCGAACATGCAGGCTGGCCGGGAACCCTGGGGCAAAGGCGGCCGTCATCGAGCATCTGCAGAAACCGCCCTCATGGCGACGGCGGGGCATATGACGGAAAGCGGCGAAATAATCAAGACGTGTTACGTGAACTGCGCGTTTTCACCACATTTCCCCCGCAATTTGGGGTATGCGGCGCCCGCCCGAATCCGGCGTCTGTGCTATTCGAAGACAATTGCAGGCGCCGGACGCTGCGGCTGTCCGCCGACCTCTGCCCAGACCTTGGCAGCGATGTCCTTATAGATCCCGGCGACGATGCCGTTCGGCTCGGAAGCTACCAGCGGCGTCCCGGCGTCCGACGTTTCGCGGATGTTGATCGTCAGCGGCACTTCGCCGAGGAACGGCACGCCGATGCGCTCGGCTTCCTTGCGGGCGCCGCCATGGCCGAAGATGTCGTAGCGGGTGCCCGTATCGGGAGCGATGAAATAGCTCATGTTCTCGACGATGCCGAGAACCGGAACTTCCACCTTCTTGAACATGTTGAGGCCCTTGCGGGCATCGATCAGTGCCAGATCCTGCGGCGTCGAGACGATGACGGCGCCAGCGAGCGGCACCTGCTGGGCCATGGTCAACTGCGCGTCGCCGGTGCCGGGCGGCATATCGACGATGAGAACGTCGAGTTCGCCCCATGCGACTTCACGCAGCATCTGCATCAGTGCCGACTGAACCATCGGGCCGCGCCAGATCATCGCGGTCTCTTCATCGACGAGGAAGCCCATCGACATGACCTTGAGGCCGTAATTTTCCATCGGGTTGATGATGCGGCCGTCGATCTGCGTCGGGCGGCCGGAAATCTTCAACAGGCGCGGCATCGACGGGCCGTAGATATCGGCATCGAGGATGCCGACCTTGAGGCCGTTGGCCAGAAGACCGAGCGCCAGATTGACTGCGGTGGTCGACTTGCCGACGCCGCCCTTGCCGGAGGCGACAGCGATGATCGCGCCAATGCCGGGCACGCCGATCTTGCCGCTGCGCTGCTGCTGGGGCTGCGGGGCGTGAGAATGGGAATGGCCGTGGTGATCGTGGCCGGAATGGGATGCGGCCGGACGGGCGGCGGGAGCGGTTTGCGAGGCGGCCTTCTTGTCGGCGGTCAGCGTGACCAGCGCGCCCTTGACGCCCGGCATTTCCTTGATGACGCGCTCGGCGGCCTGGCGCAGCGGCTCGAGTTCCCTTGCCCGTTCGGCAGGCACGGTGATGGAAAAATAGACCTTGGCATCGGAAATGAAGACGTCGGACACCATGCCGAGCTCGACAATATTGTGTTCGAGATCGGGACCGCGCACGGTCTTCAGCGTTTCAAGAACCTGTTCCTTGGTGACCTCAGTCATGCATTCCTCACGCGTATCTTTGCAGACACGTAGATAGTGGAGGGCTGCGCCTTCGCCAAACGAAATCGGCAATGAGGAACGGAAAACGCGCGATCGAATTCCGTTGCGGCCATCTGGTCCGCCAGGCTTTCGCCTCGATGGCCGCAACGGTCTCCCCGAGAACCGGCGCGATCAGACCGACCTAGCGC
Organism: Rhizobium sp. 01L410; assembly: GCF_056400165.1. NCBI lineage: Bacteria > Pseudomonadati > Pseudomonadota > Alphaproteobacteria > Hyphomicrobiales > Rhizobiaceae > Rhizobium > Rhizobium sp. 01L410. Next base: position 167,726 of record NZ_JBFTST010000006.1, on the reverse strand, counting down.
AATGGCCAAAAATGACCAGAGACAAAATCACACTAATAATTGGGGGGTGGGCACGATGGCGAAGGCGCCGTCACATAAAAGCAACAACCGCCGCCAGCGACCGGATGCAAGAGAAACGCATCTACAATCGTGGGCGGCGGCTGGCCGAAACGGCGCCATTCTTGGCGCTCTTTTCAAAGTCCCCTCTGGACCTCTGCCAAATAAGAAGCAAGGTGCATGCCAAGTGCTGCGCTTGGCATTGCGCGAGCCCGGCTGTATGGCGTGGGTGACCAGAATGGGCGACGACGATGGAACTGCCGAAGATCTTGCGTGAACGGGTGGAAGCGATGCTGGACGGTCAGCCGCTGGATGCGCTGAAGCGTGCCTCGGCGCGCCTTTCCAGCCGCTATCGGCAGGAGCTGCGTGATGGCAGCTTTCATATCGGCGACCAGCTGGCGGCCCATGCCTACCTCGCGGCACGGCTGCCCGCCACCTACGCGGCGATACGCGCTGCCTTCGAGATGATCGCCGGGGTGCGGCCTGATTTCGAGCCGCAGCGATTTATCGATGTCGGCGCCGGTCCGGGCTCGGCGCTCTGGGCCGCGGCCGATTGCTGGACTGGGATCGGCGAGGCGACGATGGTGGAAGCCAGCGCCGCGATCCGGCAGACGGGACAGAGCCTTTCGGAGGGGCTCGATTTCCCGGCAAACTGGGTGGATGGCAATCTTCTCAAGGAGTTGCCCTCACTGCCGCCTGCCGATCTCGTCACGCTTGCCTATGTTCTCGACGAGATCGAGCCGCACCAGATCGCTCCATCGATCGGCAAGCTCTGGGCGTTGACCGGCGACACACTGGTTATCATCGAGCCCGGCACGCCGGCTGGTTGGGACAGGATCCTGGCGGCTCGCGACGTTCTGCTTTCGAAGGGCGCCCATATCGTTGCGCCCTGCACCCACGCCCTCGACTGTCCGATCGCAGCACCGGACTGGTGCCACTTCTCCCGGCGCGTTTCGCGCTCGAAGATCCATCGGCTGGTGAAGGATGCGGAGGTGCCGTGGGAGGATGAAAAATACATCTTCATCGCCGCCAGCCGCTTCCCCGCAGCGCTGCCCGACGCGCGGGTGATAGCTCCGCCGCAGGGCTCCGGCAGCGTCATCAGACTGAAACTCTGTCAGGACGACGGACGTGCAGCGGAACAGACATTATCGAAAAGAGATGGGGCCGCTTTCAAATGGGCGCGGCGGGCCGATTGGGGCGATGCCCGTCAAAAGGACAGCGGCTGATCGCGCTGCCCATCTTTGAAGCTCGGTGATGATTTTTTCGGCAGGCTATTTGATCAGCCCGATGCGCAGCGCTTTGGCGACCGCCTGCGTGCGGTTGACAGTATCGAGCTTCTTCGTCGCGCGGTTCAGATAGTGGTTCACCGTATGCTCGGAGAGACCCAGGATATCGGCGATCTCGGCGCTGGTCTTGCCGGCAGCGGTCCAATTGAGGCAGTCGACCTCGCGGTCCGTCAGGGTATCGGTCAGGCGGTTGTCGAGATTGCGGATCTCGGCCAGCCGGTCGAAGACATGGATGGCGATATAGGAGAGATTGCGCATCTCCTCCGGCGTATAGGGCTCGCGATCGCCGGCGAAGGAAACCGCGCCGCGCAGACCCGAAGGCTCATGCGTCGGGAAATAGGCGCAACGCACCATCCGGAAGCGCTCGAACAGCCCGGCGACCATCGCCGACTTGCCGTCGTCGCGCACCCAGCCTTTTGACGTGTCGTGGAAGAACGGTATGGACGAGGTGCGCAACCGGCGCAGCACAGGGCTGTTCATCATCAGCCCTTCCTGATCGTAGAGCGACAGGAGTTCTGCCGGCCAGCTGGTGATGACGGTGGTACTCTGCAGTTCGAAAGACGTGATCGGCGGCAGGTTGAGAACCATGAAGGCACGGCTGCCGAAGGCGTCCGTTACCCGCTTCATGAAGCGGAAGATATCGAACTGGGTCTTCAGACCCGCTATCTCCTGGACATACCCGTCCGTCTGATCGGACGCTTGTGACAAAGCCATCTATTCTTCATCTTCCCGAGCTTGCGGTTCAGATCAACTGCGCTGCTAAATTGCTAAACCTAAAAAGAAAAATATGGTTCCCGGCCTTAAAATGCGCGACCGGTCGAAACTTGTAACTATTTGACGAACTATCGCAGTTGGTGTGATTCGCCGGCAAATCTCAATATGGTCCTCATCATAAGCATGCTCTTCTTTTGCGTCCACCCGATGAAACCATCACGCCCGCGTTACCGGCGCGGACCGAGCCTGATGCGCATGCCTTCCATGATGCTGCCGGCGGCCTCGCGGACCGGGCCTGCCCATTCGGCAAGTCGCTCCAACGTCAGCCGGTAGGCCGGGCCAGTGATCGAGACGCCGCCGACCAGGCTGCGATCGGGCGTCCAGATCGGCGCGGCGACGCAGCGGATGCCCTGCTCGTGTTCTTCCCGGTCGAAAGCACAGCCCTCCTTGCGGATGCCGGCGAGTTCGGCAAGCAGGCTTTCTGCTGAAGCCAGGGTGTTTTCGGTGAAGCGCTGAAACGGGATGGCGGCCGCAAGCGCGGCGACTGATGCTTCCGGCAGGACGGACAGCGCCGCCTTGCCGACGCCTGTGCAATAGACCGGCGAGGCATTGCCGATCTGCGAATACATGCGGACGGATTGCTGGCCTTCGACTTTGTCGAGATAGATGATCGAGGTGCCGCGGAGAACGCCGAGATGGACGGTCTCGCCGCTCATTGCCTGCAAGGCGCGCAGATGCGGCTCGGCGATCAGGCGGAATTCGTTCTTCGCCCAGCTGCGGGCGGCAAGATCGAGCAGGCGCAGTCCGGGCGAGTAGCGGCCGTCGGCGTCGAGCTCCAGCAGCCCCTCCTCCACCAGATGCCCGAGCTGGCGATGCAGCGTGCCGCGCGGCTGGCCGGCCTGCGCCAATATGTCCGTGAAGCGCAGCGGCCTTTCGGCATGGGTCACCAGATCGAGCAGAACCATGAGTTTGCCGAGCGTTCCGGTGTCGTTTTCGCCTTCTATGCCTTTTCGCGGAACCATCGATCGCCTACCGTTGTGACCGCCTGCGGTCTTGACAGAGAGGCCAACGTAAATCGATAATTCCACATAGTCAAATTAAGTTCCAAATAATGGAACTACGGGAGGAATGCGGTGACGGGTGTATCGGCACGGTTTCCGGAATTCAGGGATCGGACGGTTCTGGTGACCGGCGGCGGATCGGGCATCGGCGCGGCCATCGTCGAGGGTTTCGCGCGTCAGGGCGCCAAAGTCTCCTTCATCGACATCGCCGAGGACGAGAGCCGCGCGCTTTCGATGCGGCTGTCACGGGACAGCGAGCACCCGGTTCATTTCTTCAAGGCGGATCTGCGCGATATCGAGGCTGTCAGGCAGACAGTCGATGCGGTTGTCGCTCAGTCCGGCCCGATCACTGTTCTCGTCAACAATGCGGCCCGCGACGACCGGCATGATTTCGATGCGGTGACGCCGGAATACTGGGACAACAACCAGGCGACCAACCTGCGCCATGTGTTCTTCACGGCGCAGGCCGTGGCGCCGTCGATGCGGGAAGCCGGCGGCGGGGCGATCATCAACATGTCGTCGATCGCCTTCCTTTTGAACATGCCGGACTTTCCGGCCTATTCCACGGCCAAGGCCGCCGTCATCGGGTTGACCAAGAGCCTGGCGGGCAAGCTTGGGCCTGACAATATCCGCGTCAACTGCATCCTGCCCGGCATGATCGTCACCGAGCGGCAGATGAAGCTCTGGCTCACCGAAGACGGGATCGCCAAGACCGTCGAGCGGCAGTGCCTGAAAAGGGTGCTGAACGCCGATGCGATCGTCGGTCCCACATTATTTCTAGCATCCGATTGCGCGGCCGCAGTGACGGCGCAGTCCATGATTGTCGATGGAGGCATTTTCTGATGGCAAATCCCGCTTACGTCGCGGTTGACTGGGGTACGAGCAGTTTCCGGCTCTGGCTGATCGCCGACGATGGCAGCGTGCTCGGCGAAAGCCGAGGCAGCGAGGGCATGACGATGGCGGCGAAAACCGGCTTTGCCAAAGTGCTGGCCGCGCATCTCGACAAGGTCTCGGCACCGGCCGATCTCCCTGTCATCGCCTGCGGCATGGTCGGGGCCAAGCAGGGCTGGGTCGAGGCCGGTTATACCGACGTTCCGGCGACGCTCTCCGCGATCCTGACGGGCGCGGTCTCCGTTCCCGGCCAGAGCCGCGATATCCGCATCCTTCCGGGCCTCGCCCAGCGCGACAAGGCATCGCCCGATGTCATCCGCGGCGAGGAAACCCAGTTGCTGGGCGCGCTCGGCGCCGAGAGCACCGGCGCGCAGGCGGTCTGCATGCCCGGCACGCATTCCAAATGGGTGCATGTTCAGGATGGCGAGGTCATCGGCTTTTCGACCTTCATGACCGGCGAGCTTTTCGACGCAATCACCAAGCACACGATCCTCTCGCATGCCGTTGCCGGCGCCGACCAGTCTCCAGCCGACAACTCGGCCTTCAAGGCATCGGTGACGGCTGCGTTCCACCAGCCGGCGATGGCGACCAACCTCCTGTTCACCGCCCGCTCCGGCCAGCTGCTGCATGGGCTGACGGCCGGCGGCGCGCAGGCGAAGATCTCAGGCACGCTGATCGGTCTCGAGATTGCCGGAGCGCTGTCGGATGCCGCCAACGATACGCCGATCGCGCTCGTCGCTTCAGGCCGCCTGCAGACGCTTTACGAAACCGCCTTCAAATCCCTGTCTCTTAAATTCACGACGATAGATGCCGATACGGCAGTGCTTCGCGGCCTCTCCGCAGCTGCTGCCGCCATCTGGTCAAAATAAGAAAGCTAAAGCCATGAACCGTGTTCCTTTCCCCTCCATGAAGCGCCCACTGATCGCCATCCTGCGCGGCATCAAGCCCGAGGAGACGGCAGACGTCGTCGGCGCGCTGATCGAAAACGGCCTGACGGCCATCGAGATCCCGCTGAACTCGCCGGAACCCTTCAAGTCGATCGAGATCGCCGCCAAGATGGCACCATCGGAGGTGCTGATCGGCGCCGGCACTGTGCTGACGACCGAGGCCGTCGATAGCCTGCACAATGCCGGCGGGAAGCTGCTGGTGACGCCGAATGTCGAGCCTGACGTGATCATCCGCGCGCACGGCTACGGCATGGTTTCCATGCCCGGCGTCTTCACGCCGACGGAAGCGCTTTCGGCAGCGCGCGCCGGCGCCACCGGTCTCAAGTTCTTCCCGGCAAGCGTGCTCGGGCCGTCCGGCATCACGGCGATCCGCGCCATCCTGCCGCCGGAACTCGTCATTGCGGCTGTCGGCGGCGTCTCAGACAAGAATTTTGCCGAATACACCAATGCCGGGATCAAGGCCTTCGGTCTCGGCACCAGCATCTACAAGCCGGGAATGACCGTTGCAGAGGTTGCCGAGCGCGCCAAGGCGACCATTTTAGCCTATGACGCAGCCGTAGGAGCATAGGCATTATGACCGCTATTCATGAATTTGAAGGCAAAACACTTTGCGACACCAATTCCGTACTCGGTGAAGGCCCGACCTATGATCCGTCCACCGATACCGTGTGGTGGTTCAACATTCTCGGCAAGGAACTGCATGAGCTGACGCTTTCAAGCGGCAAGAAAAAGGTTCACGAGCTGCCGTTCATGGCAAGCGTGCTTGCCCGTATCGACGACAAGCGGCAGCTGCTAGCGACCGAAGAGGGCCTGTTCGTCCGCGATGTCGCCGATGGCAAGCTGACCTTCTACGCAGCGCTCGAAAACGACCAGCCGGAAAACCGCTCCAACGACGGCCGCACGCATCAGTCCGGCGCATTGTGGATCGGCACGATGAGCAAGCGGGCGGAAAATCAGGCAGGCTCGATCTATCACGTCGCCAAGGGCGGCGTCGTCACCAAGATCTTCAGCGGCATCAGCATTCCGAACTCCATCTGCTTCTCGCCCGATGGCACGATCGGCTATTACACCGACACGCGGATCAGCCGCTTGATGCGGGTGATGGTCGATCCGCAGACCGGCCTGCCCGCCGGCGAGCCGATCGTCATGGTCGACAGCATGGAGGATCCGGGCGGTATCGACGGCTCGGTCTGCGATGCCGACGGCTATATCTGGAATGCGCGCTGGGGTGCCGGCGTCGTTGACCGCTACAGCCCTGATGGTCTTCGCATCGCCCGCTATAAGGTACCCGCCGCACAGCCCTCCTGCCCGGCCTTCATCGGCAAGGATGCCGACCGCCTGGCGGTGACGACGGCCTGGGAAGGTCTCGACGAGACGGCGCGCTCCTCGCAGCCGCAGGCCGGTGCGCTTCTCGAACTCGGCGTCACCGTCAGGGGCGTCTTCGACCCGGCCTTCGTGGTCTGAAACGGGTCAGAATTGATGAGAGGGGCGTTCTTTGCGGAGTGCCCCTTTTCTCGTTCCGCGACAGGAAATCTGCAGCCTTTGCGATAAAAGTTCCCTAAAAATCGCGAGTATTTCCAAGTTTTTCAGCGGAACCAATAACCTACCCACCCATTTTCCCCTTCGAACCGGCACGGCATGGACGCCAGAAAACGAGGTGTCCGCCGCGCTAGAGATCACACTAGGGAATAAAAAAGGTAGGTACGAAATGACACGCAAACTCCTGACGACCGTTGCCGCTGGCGCCCTGTTTGCCACGGCTTTCGCACCGGTAGCTTTCTCGCAGACGGCTCCGCAGCCTGCGGCCCCCGATGCGACCCAGTCCGCCCCGGCGGATGCCACCGCACCGAAGATGCCCGAAGTGACGGCACCGGCTGGTGATGCCGCACAGGCGCCGGCTCCGGCTGCATCGACTGACACGGCACAGGCCGCTGGCGGCACCTATCTGACCGAACAGGGTGCAGACCAGATCAGCGCCAACACCTATATCGGCCAGTCGGTCTATACCGGTCAGAACGAAAGCATCGGTAACGTCACCGACCTGATCATGAAGAAGGATGGCGGCCTCGTTGCTGCTGTGGTCGGGGTCGGCGGCTTCCTTGGCATCGGCCAGAAGAACGTCGCCGTGCCGATGGACAAGATCACCGTTGCCCATAACACCCAGGACGGCAGCGTCAAGCTGACGACCACGGAAACGGCCGATAGCCTGAAGGCTGCGCCGGAGTTCAAGACGCTGCAGATGCAGGCAGCCGAGAAGACCCCGGCCGCAACGGGTACAATGCCGACGGATAGCACGGCAACCGGCTCGACCACGGCAAAGTAACACCGCGCGGTGAGTATAGCGTAGATGGCGGCGTCCTCAGGGGCGCCGCTATTTTTATGGGAATCAGGCGGAAACGCGTTCGGCGCCGGCGGAGTCGTAGTTTTCGTGCAGGTAGCGCAGCGTCGCGATGCTGTCGGCCGGTTTGCCGAAATGATAGCCCTGCCCCATCCCGCAGCCGAGGGCACGGAGCTTGACGGCTTCCGAATAGTCTTCGATGCCTTCGGCGACGACCTCGAGGTCCAGGCCTTCGCACATGGTCAGGATCGCCTTGATGATATGCTCAGAGGCGCGGTCGTTGTTGATGCGCGAGACGAATGCGCGGTCGATCTTGACCTTGTCGAAGATGAAGTCGCGCAGGCGCCCGAGGCTGGACTGGCCGGTGCCGAAATCGTCGAGCGAGACGCGAACGCCTGCCTGACGCAGATCGGAGATGATGCGGTGGGCAGTATCGGCCGAGCTCATGACCGCCGTTTCGGTGATCTCGAGCTCCAGGCGATGCGGATCGAAACCGACGCGGCCAAGGATCGACAGCACATTGGCGCTGGTGCCGGGGTCCATTAGCTGCGCCGACGAAAGATTGAACGACAGGAAAAGCTCACGCGGCCAGGAGAGCGCTGCCTCTGCAGCCTTGCGCAGCAACGTTTCAGAGAGCGCATCGATAAAGCCGCGCTCTTCGGCGAGCGGCACGAAGACACCCGGCGAGACGAAACCGAGATCCGGATCGTTCCAGCGGGCCAGCGCTTCAAAGCCGACGACCTGATTGTTGGCAAGCGATACGATCGGCTGGAAATGCACATCGATCGCATCCGAGATGATGGCGTTTCGAAGCGCCTGTTCCAGCTGCGTTGCGCGCTTCATCTCCTGCGCGATCTCGCGCGAATAGACGGTGATCTGGCTACGGCCGCGGCGCTTCGAGCGGTAAAGCGCGGTTTCGGCGCTCTTCAGCAGCTCGTCGAATTCCTCGCCGGCAAACGGATAGATGGCAAAGCCGAAGGAGGCGGAGAGACGGACGTTGCGGTCGCCGAGATCATAGGGCGCCGACAGCACTTCGCGGATCATCTGGCCGAACTTTTCGGCGCTGGCCCGTTCGAAGATCAGCGGCAGGACGAAGGCGAATTCGTCGCCATCATGACGGGTGACGAGCGCGCCGTCGGGAATGCAGGCCTTGAGGCGGTGAGCCACTTGGCACAGAATTTCGTCGCCCGCGGCCGAACCGAACAGATCGTTGATCGGCTTGAAGGAATCGAGATTGGCGATGCCGATGGTAAAGGGCGCCGGATCGCTGGCGCGCTCGGCGGAAATCTGGGTGACCCGGTCACGCATGCGGTGGCGATTACCAAGTCCGGTCAACGGATCGGTGTAAGCCATGGCCTGGAGCTCGTTCTGGCTCACGGGCAAAAAGGGTAAGTCCGCCGGCTTCATCATTTGACCTGAGAAATTCACTCCCTCCGGGGAGAATGGCGGCCAAGTCTTAATAAACCGATAGTGGAAAGGCGATGTTTCGGGTTGCAGACGCCCCAAAATCTAGGGAGTTGACCAAGCTTTTCGTTCAGCCGAGAGCCCGTACCTGCTCGGGCTGCAAGTGTTTCTGGAAGATCGTCTCCAGTATATCCGGGCTGACCGGCTTCATGATGACATCGTCCATGCCGGCCTTGGCGCATTCGGCGCGGTCGCGCTCGAATGCCTGGGTCAGGACGCCGATGATCGGGGTCTTGTCCATGCCGCCCTCTTCGATGCCGCGGATCATGCGCGCCGCCTCAAAACCGTTGAGGCCCGGCAGCGAAATGTCCATCAGCACGATCTGCGGCTTATGCTCTGTCCAGAGCCTGACAGCCTCGTCGCCGCTGGAGGCGATCATGTAGCGGTAGCCAAGGCCTTCGAGGATTTGCGAGAAGACGATCTGGTTGATGTCGTTGTCTTCCGCGACCAGAACCTGCAGGCCGTCGCCATCTGCGGAAGTGGAGATTTCCCAGTCGGCTTCGGGCTCGCTGACCGCGCGATTGTTGCGGTTGAAATGACGGGCAACCTGGAAGGTAAGCTCGTTGGCAAGCTGGAAGCCGTCCATGATCAGCGCCGGAATGCCATGCTGGTTTGCGAGCTCCAGGCAGCGCATGCCCATTTGGTTGTCGATGATGATGAGATCGAGATCGATTCCGGCAGACGCAGCGATCTCCAGGAAATGCTCCTCCTCATCCTCGCCGCGGATGGCGCAGGCTTCGAAGCCGTATTTGGCAAGAGTGCGCAGTGCTGCGGTCTCGGCGGCGAGATCGCCGGTGACGACGAGGATCTTGCGGCCGGAAAAATTCTCCGGGACGATCGCTTCCATGGCCGCCGGCTCGCGCCGTGTCGCCTCGCCGTTCAACGGCACATAGGCCCGGCGGTAGGACTGGTGGCTGGAGGTGGTGACCGAAGTGGCGCGGTCGAACTCGTCAAGATCGGCGCCATCGCGCGGCAGATCCTGCATGGTCGAAACCAGGAAGTAACGGCCGGGCTTGCCGATGCGGTGCTTGCGGCTGACGATATCGCGTTCCGAACCGTCGCGCGAAACCTGGCGCTGGCGGGAGATCGACATCTCGCCGGTCTCCAGCACATGGCGATCGCTCTCCTCGAAGCGGCTGGCGATCTCGGCGGAGAACAGGTCGCCGCTCTTGCGCCCCAACACCTCGTCGGGTGTCGTCTGGAATTTCTCGCAGAAGGCGACGTTGACGGCGACGTAATTGAGATTGCGGTCCTTGACGAACAGCGGGAACGGCAGATTGTCGAGGATATCCTCGGTCAGCTGCACGCGCTCCAGATCGGCACGCCACTGTTCCTCGCGCTTCCGCTCCTCAGAAATGTTGGAGATCATCGAGACGCAGTAGCCGCTCGGCAGGCGGCGCTTGATCAGCCGGATCCAGCGATCGGGACCATGACGCTCGATGATTTCGAAACGTTCGCGCCAATGCGAGGCGATCTTCTGCGACAGCCAGTCCTCGCGCCCGAGCACACCGCCCGGTTGTTTGGCGGAATATTGCTGGCGCACGCCTGTGTCGAAGACCGCGCCGAGAAAATCGCGCAGCCGGGTACCGGCTTTCAGCATCGAAGGCGCGATCGGAAAGAAGTCGAGAACCTGGCGGCTCGCGAAAATCATCTGATCGTTCTTGTCATAGACGATGAGTGCGGCAGAGAGGCCATCGGAGACGGCATCGAAAAGTGATGCCTGGAGATCGGGTTCGACCGGCAATTCGTCGCTCACGGATGATGCGTCCGTCTTTTCGAAGCCGGCACTCATGCCCTAAAATCCCACATCTATCCGATTTAATAGCGCTATTTGGTGGTATGCGATTAAAATGCCAGCTTTCTCCTAACGGCGGCTTAACATTAAGCCACCCCAAATATGGGGTCGGAAGCGCGGCTCTGGACGAGCGCTTTTTGCCCTTCCATCGGGCGGCCGAATCCACGAAAATGGCGCATGGCCATCAGACAGCTCTCCGAAACGCTCATCAACCAGATCGCCGCCGGCGAAGTCATCGAACGCCCGGCGAGTGCGGCCAAAGAATTGATCGAAAACGCGCTCGACGCCGGCGCGACCCGCATCGAAATCGCAACCTCAGGCGGCGGCAAGGGCCTGCTTCGCGTCAGCGACAATGGCTCCGGCATGGATGCCGCCGATCTCGAACTTGCGGTCAAGCGGCATTGCACGTCGAAGATTTCGGATACGCTCGACGATATCCGCACCCTCGGTTTCCGCGGCGAAGCCCTGCCTTCGATCGGCTCGGTCGCCAAGCTCAGCATCTCCAGCCGCCGCAAGGACAGCGCCGGCGGCAGCGAGATCGCGGTTTCCGGCGGCAAGTTCCTGCATCTCAGGCCTTCCGCCTCGAACCCCGGGACGATCGTCGAGGTCCGCGACCTGTTCTTCGCGACACCGGCGCGGCTGAAATTCCTGAAGACAGAAAAGGCGGAAGCAGCGGCGATCACCGAAGTCGTCAAGCGCATGGCGATCGCCTTTCCGGGCGTCCGCTTCGTTCTGTCGGGCACCGACCGCAGCACGCTGGAACTTCCAGCGACCGGCGATGACCATCTGGCGCGCATGGCGCAGATCCTCGGCAAGGATTTCCGCGACAACGCCATCGAGATCGACGCCGAGCGCGAGGATGTGAGCCTGACGGGCTTTGCCGGTGTGCCCACCTTCAACCGCGGCAATTCCGGCCACCAATATGCCTTCGTCAACGGGCGGCCGGTGCAGGACAAGCTGATCCTGTCGGCGATCCGCGGCGCCTATGCCGAGACCATCCCGTCCGGCCGTTATCCAGTGGCCGTGCTCTCCTTCAGGCTCGATCCGGCACTTGTCGATGTCAACGTGCATCCCGCAAAATCCGATGTGCGCTTCCGCGATCCCGGACTGATCCGCGGGCTGATCGTCGGCGCCGTGCGCGAGGCGCTCGCCCGCGACGGCAGCCGGGCGGCGACGACAGGGGCCGACGGCATGCTGCGCTCGTTCCGCCCGGGTTTCCAGCCGAATGCCTATCAGCGGCCGCAGGCGCAGGCGCCATGGTCGCCGGAGACCTCTCCCTCCCGTCCCTATCAAGCCGCCAATACGGGCTTTGCCGAGCGGCCCCAGGCCTCCTTCGACGGGCTGGTGACCCCGTCGGCGCGTTCCGAACCGCCGGCGCAGAGCGGGCAGCAGCCTGCGCCGCGCGAGGAAGCGCCGCAGCGCCACCCGCTGGGCGCGGCGCGCGCGCAGATCCATGAGAACTATATCGTCGCCCAGACCGAGGATGGTCTGGTCATCGTCGATCAGCATGCGGCGCACGAGCGGCTGGTGTTCGAGGCGATGCGCAAGGCGCTGCATTCGAAACGGTTGCCGTCGCAGGTGCTCTTGATCCCCGAAATCATCGACCTGCCGGAAGAGGATTGCGACCGGCTGATGGTGCATGCCGAAGGGCTTGGCGAACTCGGCCTGGCGATCGAGCGCTTCGGACCTGGCGCCATTGCCGTGCGCGAGACGCCCGCAATGCTCGGCGAAGTGGATGCCAACGGCCTGATCCGGCAGCTTGCCGACGAGATCGCCGAATGGGACACGGCCTCAGGCCTGTCGCAGAAGCTCGAATATGTCGCCGCCACCATGGCCTGCCACGGCTCGGTGCGCTCCGGCCGGCGCATGCGGCCGGAGGAGATGAATGCGCTGCTGAGGCAGATGGAAGTGACGCCGGGCTCCGGCCAATGCAATCACGGCCGGCCGACCTATATCGAGCTGAAACTTTCCGACATCGAACGGCTGTTTGGCCGAAGCTGAAAATACTGGCAATGTCTTCCGCGCCGCGATATGGCAGGAGGATAAAGCCGCAGGAATGGAGCAGGATGAACTTGTTTGAAGGTCACGGAAACCGCGAGGCGAAAATCCGCTATCTCGATGCCGATTTCCAGATCCTGTCGCCGGGCTCCTACGTCGTCTGCGCCATGACCGGCAAGCACATCCCGCTCGACGAGCTGCGCTACTGGAGCGTCGCCCGGCAGGAACCCTATGCCGACGTGATCTCCTCCTTCGAAGCCGACAAGCGCGCCGGCGTGCTGCCGGTGCAGAAGCGCTGAACGCTAGCCCTGCTTTGCTTCCCGCAAACGGCGGGCGCGGCAGGCCTCGATGGCTCTGTCGATGATGAGACCCGGCGCCTGCGGATCCTCGAAGGCCATCTCAACTTCGATCACCCTCGATTTTTCCGCCAGCTCCTGCGCCCGGCCGTGATGACCGGCGAGGCGCACGAAATCCTTCGACGTGGTGACGATCTGCAGATCCTCGCGGGCGGCGATACCGATCAGGTTGCCGATCTCGTCGTCGCTCAAATGTTCGTGGTCGCCGAAGGATTTGGAGACAGCAATCTCGGCGCCGAGCGTCTCGACGGTGCGGAAGAATTTTCCTGGATCGGCGATGCCGGCGAAGGCGAGCACGCGGCGGCCTGAAAGCTCGTTCATGCCGACGGTTTTCAGCGCGGCGGTGAAATAGGGCTTTCCGGCACGGGCGGCCATGCGGACGATCGCATCGGCGGCATTGCCGTTGCCGACCTTGAGGAGCGCGGTGGCATGGCGCATCTGCACCGGGATCGGCGCGCGAACCGGGCCGCCGGGAACGGTGTGGCCGTTGCCGAGACCGCGCGTCGTATCGATGACCAGCAGCGCATAATCCAGCGCCAGCCGGGCGCTCTGGAAACCATCGTCCATGATGATCAGGTCGGCGCCTTCCTTGACGAGGCGTTGAGCCCCTTCGACGCGGCGCCGCGAAATGACGGTGAGCGCCTCGCGGGCGAGCAGCAGCGGCTCGTCACCGACGGCCATGGCGCGGTGATGGGCAGCATCGACGACAGTGGTGACATCGAGCGAGCCGCCGTAGCCGCGGCTGAGAAAACCGGGTTTCAGGCCCTTGGTCTTGGCGGCGCGGGCGATGGCCAGCGCCGTCGGCGTCTTACCGGCGCCGCCGACGGTGAAATTGCCGATGCAGATAACAGGGATAGAAACTGAGGCGCGGCGCGCATGCTTCATGCGATAGCCGGCGACCCCACCGTAGATCAGCGAAAAGGGCGATAGCGTCCAGGCCCGCCAGTCGGCTTTCGTCCACCAGAATGGCGGCGCTTCGGATACCATGATGTGCCTGCCCTGTGCTTCCGGCACCCATGGCAACCGGCTATCCCCTTCAACTGGCGGCAAAGAAAGGGCAAAACTAAAGAAAAAGCAAGCCTTTGCCTATACTACGCCGGTTGAAGCCCCGGCAGCAGCGGCTCGAGCTCGGTGATGTCGTTGAGGCAGTAGTCGGATGCGGCGGACAGCGATTCACGCGAGCCGGTGCCGGTGAGCACCGCGACCTTGAGGCCGGCATTGGCGTTGTGGCCCATATGCAGATCGTGATTGTTGTCGCCGACAACGGCGACCTGCGACGGCTCAAGACCGGTCGCCTTGCAGAAGCCGAGCACCATCCCGGCTTCCGGCTTGCTGCCGAAGCCGCTGTCATAGCCGGCGATATAATCGACATATTGGGCGAAGCCGAAGCGCTGGGCAGTCTGGCGGATCGAGCGTTCGTTGTCGCTGGAGGCGATACCGAGCTTGAAGCCGCGGGCATGCAGGCGGGCGAAGAAACCGGCGAGATCTGTGACCGGCACGGAGAATTCGGCAGCGTTGGAAAACAGCGTATCGAGCTTGATGGTGAGCTCGGTGACCTCCACCTTCGCACCGGCGGCGACGAGACCCTCTGCGATCTGGCGGGTATTGCCGGCGGCCAGCAGGCTGTCGGGAACGATATGGCCGCTCACCGGATCCATGCCGGTTTCGCGCAGCAGGTGATCGGCGAGTGCGGCATCGTCTTGCGAGGCGATGCGGGCGAGCTCGCGGTTCACGGGCAACCAGCTCTCGTCGTAATCGAGAAGCGTGCCGTCCTTGTCGAAGAGAATGCCCCTGATACCGTCGAGTGCCATTGTTACCCTCAGCCTTGCGCCGATTTCGGCAGCAGCCTTGCCTTCACCGTCAGCGGATTGATGTAGGGCTCGAGCGCCTTCACCGTCGCTGTCAGTGCTCCGCGCATTTCTTGCACGGCTGCGATGCCGGCCTCGATCATATTGCGGCGTGCGTCGTCGTTGATGAGCAGATAATGCACGCCCTTGGCCAGCATCTCGGTGTCGCGCACCATGCGGGCACTGCCGCGGCGGGCGAGCTTCTGATAGGCCTCGCGGAAATTCTGGACATTGCTGCCGGAGAGAACCGCGCAGCCGAGCATCGCCGGCTCCAGCGGGTTCTGGCCACCTTCGGCATAGAGCGAGCGGCCAACGAAGACCACTTCGGTCAGGCGCAGATAGAGGCCCATCTCGCCGATCGTATCGCCGAGGAAGACGTCGACATCCGGCGAGATGATATCCTCGCGGGTGCGCCGCGCGACCTTGAGGCCTTGAGCAACCAGCATCTGCTCGATCTCGTCGGATCGCTCCGGATGGCGCGGCACGATAATCGTCAGCTGGTTGTTGCGCTCCTTCAGCGTCCGGTGGACGACGGCGGCGGCATTCTCCTCGCCGTCGAAGGTCGAGATGGCGGCCCAAGTCTTGCGGTCGCCGATCTGCTGCTTGTAGCGGGCGAAGATGGCGGCGTCATAGGGCGGCGCGTCGGTATCGACCTTCAGGTTGCCGGAGGTCATGACATGGCGGGCGCCGAGATCACGGAAGCGTTCGGAATCGAGATCGGACTGGGCGATCACCAGCGCCAGGTTCTCGAACAATGCCTCGGCGATCGACGGCCGGCGCTGCCAGCGGGCAAAGGAGCGGTCCGACATGCGGGCATTGACGAGGATCTGCGGAATGCGGCGGCGGCCGAGCTCCATCATCGTCGCCGGCCAGATTTCGGACTCGGCGATGATGGCGCAGTCGGGCTGCCAATATTCGAGGAAACGGCTGACGGCTGGCTTCAGGTCGAGCGGCACATATTGATGGATCGCCTCGTTGCCGAGACGGTCGGCAGCGACCTTGGCCGAGGTGATTGTGCCCGTCGTGAGGATGACATGAATATCGCGGCGGCGGATTTCGCGGATCAACGGAATGACGGCATTGGTTTCGCCGACGCTGGCGGCATGAAACCAGACCAGCGGACCCTGCGGCCGGTTGGCGCTCGCATAGCCGAAACGTTCCGTGCGGCGGGCGCGCTCTTCCTTGCCCTTGGCGGTGCGATAGGCGAGATAGGCGCCGACCAGCGGCGTCGCCACGATGCCTGCGGTCCTGTAGACGCCCAGCGCGAACCGCGCTCCTGGCGAACTCATCTAAAACGTCTCCGATCGACAATGATCGACATCAAACCCATTCCCCAATTATTGTTGCGGCGGCAATGGCCGATTAATTTGTTCAGAATGCGTCATTCGACGGTGTGGGGCGTAACGCCCCGGCAGGAGACGGCGCCGCCACGAAGGCGGCTACCCTGCTGAAAAGCCTATAAAATCAGTTGCTGCCGGTCTTGTCTTGCGGATCAAGCAGGCGGTGCATGTGGACGATGAAGTAACGCATATGTGCGTTGTCCACAGTCGACTGTGCCTTGCCCTTCCACGCCGTCAGTGCGGATGCGTAATCGGGAAAAATACCGACGATGTCGAGATCCTTCAGATCGCGGAACTGAACGTCATCGAGACTTTCCAGTTCGCCGCCAAATACGAGGTGCAGCAGCTGTTTCTTGCCACCGGATTCCGTCATTTTCTTCTCTTTCTTTTCTGGTCTCCTCCGCGCCTTCATCTGCGGGATTTTGACGGAAACGTCAACTGCTTCGTATCGAAGCCAGTCCCTCCAGAAACTCGGCCAGACGGGGTGCCGCAGCGCCGCAGAGCACACCGTGGCTGACGGCAGCGCGGTTATAAATGACGGGCTTTCCGTCGAGACCGGTCAGCTGGCCGCCTGCCCGCTCGAGGATCAGATCCGCAGCTGCGAGATCCCAGTCATGGGAATTCGGCTTGACGAACGTCCCTTCTAGACGGCCATCGGCCACCATAGCGATACGGTAGGCGAGCGAGGGAACATGCTTGACCCGCTCGATGCCGTCGCGAAAAGGAGGGGGGAAGGATTTCAGCACGTCCTCGGCGATGGCAAACCTGCTGACCGTTCCCGGGCCGCTTGCCGAAACCGCGATCGGTTCGCCGTTCTTCAGCGCCGTGCCGCCTTCGACAGCTTCGAACAGCTCCTCAAGCGCCGGCGCATAGAGCACACCCGCCACCGGGCGGCCGCGGTGGACGACGGCGACGCTGACGCACCAGAGGTTCTGGCCGCCAAGAAACGCCCTTGTGCCATCGATCGGATCGATGATGAAGACGGTATCGCTGGCAAGGCGAGCCGCGCTGTCCTCGGTCTCTTCGGACATCCAGCCATAGGTGGGGCGGGCGGCGCGCAGGATCTTCTCGAGCGTTTCGTTGGCGGCGAAATCGGCGGCGCTGACCGGCGAGCGGCCTTCGTTCTTCCACCAGACCTCGGGTGACTGGTTGAAATAGCTGAGCGCGACGCGGCCCGCCTGCTGGGCGGCATCGGCGATCAATGCGAGATCGCTCTGCCAGCGGGCGCTTCTGTCGTCACTCATTCGTCAATCCAATCTTCAGCGCCCGGCGAGCGTCATGCCCTCGATGGCGAGCGTCGGGGCGGCGACGCCGTATTTGTAGTCGATGTCGTTTGCAGGGGTCACCCGCATGAACATCTCCTTGAGGTTCGATGCGATGGTGACCTCGGAGACCGCGAAGGTGAGTTCGCCGTTCTCGATCCAGAAACCGGTGGCGCCGCGGCTGTATTCGCCGGTGATCATGTTCACGCCCTGGCCGATCAGCTCGGTCACGTAGAAGCCGTTGCCGACGCTGCGGATCAGCTCTTCGGGCGAGACGTCGCCGGGGTTCAGCGCCAGGTTGGTGGAAGCCGGCGTCACGGAATTGCCGCCGCGCACGCCGCGGCCGTTGGTTTCCATGCCGATTTCGCGGCCGGTCGATGTGGAGAGGAACCAGTGCTTCAGCACGCCGTCCTCGATCATCACAAGCTTTTCGCCGGAAACGCCTTCGCCATCGAAGGGACGCGAGGACGGACCGCGGACGATCAGCGGATCGTCGGTGATCGACAGCCCGGATTTCAGAACCTGCTGGCCCATCTTGTCGCGCAGGAAGCTGGTCTTGCGCGCCACCGAGGCACCGTTGATGGCACCGGCGATATGGCCGATGAAGCCGCGGGCGATGCGCGGGTCGAAGACGACGGTGACATCCTTGCCTGTCGGCACCTGGCGCGGATTGAGACGCTTCACGGTGCGCTCGCCGGCGCGGCGGCCGATATCGGCAGGATCGTCGAGCTCGCTGTAATAGATCCGGCTGTCGTAATCGTAATCGCGCTCCATGCCGGTGCCTTCGCCGGCGATGACGCTGACCGAGCGGCCGAAGCGCGAGCCCATATAGCTGCCTTCGAAGCCATGCGAGGTGACGAGGACGAGACCGCCCATGCCACCGGAGGCGCCGCCGCCGGAGGAATTCGTGACGCCCTTGACCTCAAGGGCCGCCGCTTCGGTTGCGAGCGCGGCCTCGCGCAGCATCTCGGACGTCACTTCCGTGCGGTCGAGAAGCTCGAGATCGGGATAGGATTTGGCGAGATTGGCTTCGTCGGCCAGGCAGGCGAACGGATCTTCCGGCGAGACCTTGGCCATGGCGACGGCCCGCGCGGCAAGTGCCGTGAGGTCGAAACCCGGATTGGCTGAAACGCTGGCAACCTTCTTGCCGACGAAGACGCGGAGCGAGAAATCGTCGCTTTCCGACGACTCCGTGCCTTCGACCTTGCCGAGGCGAACGCTGACGGATTGCGAGCGGGAACGGACGACCACCGCATCGGCGGCATCGGCACCGGCTTTCCTGGCAAGATCGATCAGCTGGCTGGCACGGGAAAGAAGTGTCGAGGAATCAATTTCTGAGGACATGATTTGGCCTTTCCTTCGGCTTCCATTTATTGTGCAGTTCGGAAAGCATCAAGGCCGCGGCCTGCGATTCTTTTTCCCGCCGCTTGCGCGCCTCCTGCCATTGAAAGAAACTCCGACGCATGTCCGCCCCCAATGCCTTCTTTTCCGAGACGATCCTGCTGCTTGGCGGCGCGGTCGTTGCTGCGCCGATTTTCAAGAAGCTGGGGCTTGGCACCGTGCTTGGCTATCTGGCCGCGGGCGTCGTCATCGGGCCTGTCTTCCATGGGATTACCGATGGCGAGCAGATCCTCGGCGTTGCCGAACTCGGCGTCGTCTTCCTGCTGTTCATCATCGGCCTGGAGCTGAAACCGTCGCGCCTTTGGCAGATGCGCCGCGATATATTCGGGCTCGGCACCGCGCAGGTGGTGGTCACCGGTCTGGCGCTTACGGCGCTCGCCTATCTCTCCGGCGTGCTTGAATGGCGCGGCAGCATCGTCGCAGGCTTCGGCCTTGCGCTCTCTTCCACCGCCTTTGCCATGCAGATCCTTGAAGGCACTGGTGAAGTGAACACGAGATACGGCCAGCGCTCGTTCTCGGTACTGCTGCTGCAGGATCTGGCCATCGTGCCACTGCTGGCGCTGATCACCGTCCTTGGCGGCGGCGGCAGCGAGGGTGGCGATCAACCGTTTCTCGACTTCGCGATTGCGATTGGCGCCGTGGTGGCGATGATCGTCATGGGGCGCTATCTGCTGACGCCGCTTTTCCAGGTGATTGCCCGCACCGGCGCCCGCGAGGCGATGATTGCGGCGGCGCTGTTCGTGGTCATGGGATCGGCAACGCTGATGCAGTTTGCCGGTCTGTCGATGGCGATGGGCGCGTTTCTCTCCGGCATCATGCTGGCGGAATCTTCCTACCGGCACGAGCTTGAAGCTGATATCGAACCATTCCGCGGTGTGCTGCTCGCTATCTTCTTCATCGCGGTCGGCCTGTCGCTGGAGCTGCAGGTGCTGGTCGACAACGCGCTGTTCATCGTCGCTGCCGTGCCGATCATCATGGCTGTAAAGGCTGCGGTCATCTATGCGCTTTGCCGGGCTTCCGGCTCTCCGCATAATGACGCGATCCGCATCGCCTTCCTGCTACCCCAGGGCGGCGAGTTCGGCTTCGTGCTGTTTACCGCTGCGGCGACCGCGGGCCTGATGCCATCCAGTACCGCATCCCTGCTGGTCGCCATCGTGACGCTGACGATGGCGCTGACGCCGATCGGTTCGGCGCTTTCGAGGCGGCTGCTCACCGGCGACGAGCATGAGGAGCTCGACGAGGATTTTGCAGGCGCAAATGCCGACGTGCTGATGGTGGGCTTCTCGCGTTTCGGCCAGATCGCCGCGCAGATCCTGCTTGCCGGCGGCCGCGACGTCACCGTCATCGACTTTTCCGCAGACCGCATCCGTCAGGCTTCGTCCTTCGGCTTCCGCATCTATTTCGGCGACGGCACCCGCAAGGATGTGCTGCGCTCGGCCGGCATCGACAAGGCGAAGATTGTCGTCGTCTGTACGCAGAAGCGCGAGATCACCGACAAGGTGGTGGAGCTGGTGCAGGCCGACTATCCGCATGCGAAGCTTTTCGTGCGCTCCTATGACCGCATCCACTCGATTGCGCTGCGCAATCTGAATGTCGATTACGAGCTGCGCGAGACGCTGGAGTCAGGTCTGCTCTTCGGCCGCCGGACGTTGCAGGCGCTGGGTGTCGGCGAGGCCGAGGCCTACGAGATCGGCGAGGATATCCGCCGCCGCGACGAGGAGCGGCTGGTACTGCAGGTTTCGGAAGGCCTGCAGGCCGGACGCGACATGCTGTTTTCGCATCCGGTCCGGCCGGAGCCGCTGGTCAAGCCGAAGCGTTCGATGGAGATGGATGCCGATCCTCTGGCAGGTCCGGCGGACGTGACGGCAGACGCCTAGGCTTTGATGCGCGCTTCGAACTGCTGATCGAGCGCGCGTTTCAAGTCGTCCTTGACGCCTGCGGACATGGCGAGCACGTCGCGCGCCTTCAGAAAGTCCATGACGCCGGTGCGGCCGACCGCCGGGCGCAGGAAGATATGCGGCGGCTGGATCTTCAGCTTCAGGGTGATCGCCGTCTGCATCATCAGCTGACCGGAGCCGAAGATGCTTTCCATGCGGTTCGGGATATGGGTACCGTCGCCTTCAGGCGCGCCGACGACATCGATGCCGATGACGATGTCGGCAATATCCATCAGGCATTCGTAGGGCACGGGATTGCTGATGCCGCCATCGATCATCACGCGGTCGTTCATGCGCACCGGCATGAAGACGGCGGGGATGGAGGAGGACGCGGCAAGCGCCGGGAAGAGCTGGCCTTCCGTGATGATCACTTCGTTCTGGCCGTAATAATCGGTGGTGATGACCTGCATCGGCACGAGAAGATCGGCGAAGCGATCCGGCAGGTCGGCGGGCAGAAAGGCCTTGAGGATCCGCTCGAGATTGAACTGGCCGATGCGGATACCCTTGGCGACGGCATCGCGCACCGTTTGGGGACGCATGCCCCAGATGCGGCTGACGACGGCGGTCTTGTTGCCGACGGTCATCAGCGCGTGTTCGCGGATCGCCTCGCCGCTCATGCCGGCGGCCATGCCGGCGCCCATGATGGCGCCGATCGACGAGCCCGATATCGCCACGGGGCGGATGCCGAGTTCGTCCAATGCTTCGATGACATGGATATGCGCCAGGCCGCGGGCGCCGCCGCCGCCGAAGGCGACCGCGACGGTGGGCATAGTGCCGCCGGTGGCAGGTATGACGCTATTCACAATACCTGCCTGCTGCACTGAACGCTCCCGGTGGCTTCGCCCCGCCTAGACCGGCTGATAGCGGAAGAAATGGACCTTGGTGTCGCCAAAGATCCTGTCTTCGAGGAAGAGATAGGAAGGATCGACGGAAACGGCAACATCCGAGCGCTCTTCGAGCACGGCGATCGCGCCCGGCACCAGCCAGCCACCCTTTGCAGCCGCGGCCATGGCCTTCTCGCCCAGACCCTTGCCATAGGGCGGATCGGCGAAGAGCATGTTGAAGGGCTCGAGATTGCCGACCGAACCGAGATCCGTGGCGTCACGCCGCAGGATGCGCGTGCGGCCATGCAGGCCGAGCGCATCGATGTTTTCCCAGAGCAGCCCCCTGCCCTCGACGCTGTTCTCGACGAACAACGCATGACGGCAGCCGCGCGAGACGGCTTCGAGACCGACCGCGCCGGTCCCGGCAAAGAGATCGAGTATCCGGGCGCCATCGACGCATTCCGGATAGGCATGGCTCAGAATATTGAAAAGGCTCTCACGGGTCCGGTCGGCAGTCGGCCGGATGTCGTTGGATTTAGGTACGGCGAGCGACCGTCCGCGAAACTCACCGCCGACGATCCGCACCGCGCGTCATTCCCTTTCCTTTTGGTCCACCACGCGACGGCCCGCCCGAAGGTTTGCCTCCGCCATCGGGCCGGTCGCCTCTCGGCTTGCCGGAGAAATTCTTGGCAACGCCGGGCTTGGCGCCGAAGCTCTTGCCGCGCGGCTTGTCA
Organism: Rhizobium sp. 01L410; assembly: GCF_056400165.1. Taxonomy (NCBI): domain Bacteria; kingdom Pseudomonadati; phylum Pseudomonadota; class Alphaproteobacteria; order Hyphomicrobiales; family Rhizobiaceae; genus Rhizobium; species Rhizobium sp. 01L410. The sequence continues at coordinate 145,495 of NZ_JBFTST010000006.1, read as the reverse complement.
CCCTGCGGACGGTCGCCCTGCGGCTTGTCGCCAAAGGAGCGTTCGCCACGCGGACGTTCGGAGCGGCCTTCGCCCGGAGCGCTGCGGGCAGCGCGCGGACGGTCGCCATAGGACCGGAGACGCTCGTCACCCTCTTCGCGCGGACGCCGCGGCTTGTCGCCGAAGGGACGGTCACCACGCGCCGGACGATCGCCGGACGGGCGTTCGCTGCGGGAGGGGCGATCACCATAGGGTCGGTCGCTGCGGGCCGGACGGTCGCCGTAGGAACGCGGACGATCGCCGTCTTCGCGGGGCTTGCGCTCGCCGCGCGGCTTGTCGCCGAACGGGCGGTCTCCACGGGCAGGACGATCCCCTGCCGGGCGGTCGCCACGCGGCGGGCGGTCGCCATAGGGTCTGTCACCGCGGGCGGTGCGATCACCACCGGAGCGTTCACCGCGACCTTCGCCGCGGGGGCGGTCACCGAAAGGCCCGTCGCCGCGGCCGCCGCGATCGCCACCCGGACGATCGCCGGAGCGCTTGCGGCCGCCGTCGTCATTGCTGACTTCGCTGGAACGGATCCATTCGCCCTCTTCATCGCGGGCACGGTTGATCTGGACACGCGGGCCTTCGTCGTAGCTCACCGGCTGCGGCTTGGAACGGCCGGGCTTCTCGCCGCGCTTCAGCGCCGTCTGGGCATTCTTCTCGGCCTTTGCGGCTGCCTTTTCGCCGAGCGGACGGGCGCCGGGCGCCATCCAGACATTGGCGTTGCGGCGGCTGCCGAGCGCCGGGCGCTTCGGACGGTCGTCATCCTTGCGTCCGCCATCGCGGCCACCGTCCCGGCGATCATCCTTACGGTCATCGCGGCGATCGTTGCGACGGTCATCGCGCTTGGTGTCGAGGCTGCCACGCGGGCGCTCGCGCTTTTCTTCAGACTTCCATGCGCGCTGTTCGCGCCGTTCCGGCTTGGCCTGCTCTTCTTCCTCGGCTGCGGCAACGGCCGGAGCGTTGTAGAGCGGCGCATCGAAATTGGCGTTGGAGTCTTCGATGAGACGCGGGCCGAGCTGATCGCGCAGCGTGCGGCCGCGCACTTCGATGACGTGGCCTTCCGGCAGGTCACCCAGCTGGAACGGACCATATGAGATACGGATCAGGCGGTTGACGTCGAGGCCAAGCGCACCCATCACATTCTTGATTTCGCGGTTCTTGCCTTCGCGCAGGCCCATGGTGATCCAGACGTTGGATCCCTGGGTGCGGTCGAGCGTCGCGTCGATCGAGCCGTAGAGCACGCCATCGACAGCAATGCCTTCCTTCAGCTTGTCGAGCGCGTCCTGATCGATCTCGCCATGGGCGCGCACGCGGTAGCGGCGCAGCCAGCCGGTCGTCGGCAGCTCCAGCGAGCGGGCAAGGCCGCCATCGTTGGTGAGCAGCAGCAGGCCTTCGGTGTTGATATCGAGGCGGCCGATCGACATGACGCGCGGCAGTTCGTCCGGCAGATTGTCGAAGACTGTCGGGCGACCCTCGGGATCGGCATTGGTGGTCACCAGGCCGGCCGGCTTGTGATAGAGCCAGAGACGCGTGCGCTCGATGCCGCGGATCGGGATACCATCGACTTCGATCTTGTCGGTCAGCGTGACGTTAACGACGGGCGTCTCGAGCGGCTTGCCGTTCAGCGTGACGCGGCCGTCCATGATCATGCGCTCGATATCGCGGCGCGAGGCAACGCCTGCGCGTGCCATGACCTTCGAGATGCGTTCCGCCTTGCCGTCGCCTGCGGTTTCGGCCGCTGCAGCCTTCGGCGCAGCGCTGCGGACCGGCTTGTCATCGGTTTTCGGTCGCGTGTCGCGCCCTGCGGGCTCGCCGCCCGGCCGTTTTGGCTTGTCTTTGAATGTCATTTGTTGTTTGCCTGCCTTTTGGGGCTTCTCTATCAGGTCGCGCCCCTGCGGTTAAGTGGGAATTTGCCGGATCGTGAAGACAAATCGGTTTATGGAGATGGCGCTCGAAGAGGCGCGGGCGGCCGGTGGACGCGGCGAAGTGCCGATCGGGGCAATCGTGGTGCTCGACGGCACGGTGGTTGGGCGTTCCGGAAACCGTACCCGCGAGCTCAACGACGTGACCGCCCATGCCGAAGTCGCCGCCATCCGCATGGCCTGCGAAGCGCTGGGACAGGAACGGCTGACGGGCGCCGATCTCTATGTTTCGCTGGAGCCCTGTACGATGTGCGCAGCGGCGATCTCGTTTGCCCGCATCCGCCGGCTCTATTACGGCGCCGAGGATCCGAAGGGCGGCGCGGTCGAGAGCGGCGTGCGTTTCTATGCGCAGCCGACCTGCCACCATGCGCCTGAGGTCTATTCCGGTTTGAACGAGACGGAAGCCGCGGATATCCTCAGGACGTTCTTTGCAGGAAAGAGGGAGATGCCATGAGCCTCGCCATTCTTGCAGCGATGATCGCCATCGGCGTATTCGCGTATCTGCGCGTCGCGCCCGGCGTTTCCGGCATACCGATGCAATGGTCCTTGCGGGGAGAGATCAACTGGTCGGCGCCGCGGGCGGCTGCTTTCAGCGCCTTGCCGGGTCTCGCGATCGCGATCGGCGCGATCTTCGCGGCCAGGGGGATGACCGCGATTTTCGCGATCACCGGCTCAGGTCTTCTGATCTGCCAGATCATGCATATTCTGCTCGTGCGCCGCTGGGCAGCGGCGCAGCAGATGTAAGCAAGCGCTTACTGCAGCAAGTTCCACCACTGCTTGCCGGTACCGGCAACCGCGGCATCTTTCTTACGCTGCTTCTGCTTCTTGAGCTCCGGCTCGCCGAGATCATCAAGCTTGGACGGGTCGTCTGCCTGGCGGTACTCCGTCGGCGGATCGGAGATCGAGCGGCGCTCGGTCACGGCGCCGGCGCCCTTCTGCGCGGCGCGGGCTTCCCTGAACGCCTGGGCCTGTTCGGCTGCGGTCTTGCGGCCGCCTTCGATGCCATTCTTGGCCAGTGGCGAAACATACCGGGACTTGTCTTCGTTGTCGTCAGCTTCCTGGACGAGACGGGCGCGGGTCTCTTCGGGAGACTCGACCCATTCCGGATTGTCCTTGCTGGCAACCGTCTGCTGCGGCTCGACCAGCGTTTCCTTGGAGGCGTCAGCCGGGAGAACAAGCGTCGGACGCGGCTGGTACCTGACGCCCTTGTTCTTGGGCTCCTGCGGCGCGAGCGACACGGACTGGCCGATATCGTCGCCAAGCTGGGCCATTGCGCTCGTGCCGGTACCGTAGGTCGGGCTCGTGCAGCTGGTGGCCATCGAGCCTGCCGCCATAACAACCGTCAGGCAAGCGCCTACACGGAACCAACGCGTCGCTAACATGAAAACCCTTCCAGCCATGCCGGTGTAATTATCGCCCAACCGGACGTCCGTCCCCCTGACGTAAAAATCCGGCCATTTTCAGGCAGCTTTTACCGGATGAACCACTAAAGAGCAATTCACCCGGTAACTTTCTTGAGGATTTACAGTCCGAGCTCACGCAAAGCGACAGCATCGCGCGCCGAAACATCGGGATATTCAGGGTCGGACCCGACATCCTTGGTGATCCGCCAGGAACGGGCGCACTTGGTACCTTCGGCAAGCGTCGGCTCGACGGAGACACCGGGAACCTCGGGAAGACGGAACGCCTCAGCAGAGCCCTCGCCCGCGTCGATTGCGATATCCGAGGTAATGCAGATCTCGGAGAAGTCGAGACCATCGAGCGCTGCCTTCAGAGCCGCATCAGCGATGTGCACGGTGGGGGCGGCTTCGAGCGACGAACCGATCCGCTTGTCCTTGCGCTCGACTTCGAGGGCGCCCGTGACGACAGAGCGGATGGCGCGAACGCTTTTCCACTTCTCTGCCAGCGCCTCGTTCTTCCAATCCGCCGGGATCGCCGGGAACTGTTCGAGGTGAACCGAAACGGCTTCAGGATTGCGCGACAGCCATGCCTCTTCGGTGGTGAAGGGCAGCATCGGCGCAAGCCAGGTCACCATGCAATCGAAGATATTGCGGATGACATGGAGTGCCGAACGGCGGCGCAGGCTCGACCGGGCGTCGCAGTAAAGCGCGTCCTTGCGGATGTCGAAATAGAAGGCCGATAGCTCGACATTGGCGAAGTCGATCAGCGCGCGGGCGATCTTCTTGAAGTCGAAGGCATCGTAATTTTCGCGCACCAGCTCGTTGAGCTCGGCCAGGCGGTGCAGCATCAGCTGCTCCAGTTCCGGCAGTTCGGCAAGCGCGATGACCTCGCCCTTGTCATGCGCCAGCGTACCGAGCATCCAGCGGATGGTGTTGCGCAGCTTTCTGTAGGCATCAACATTGGTCTGAATGATCGTCTTGCCGACACGCAGGTCATCAGCATAGTCCGAGGTCATGACCCAGAGGCGCAGGATGTCGGCGCCGGCATCCTTCATGATTTCCTGCGGAGACGTGACGTTGCCCTTGGACTTCGACATCTTCTCGCCCTTCTCGTCCATGGTAAAACCATGGGTGAGGACGGCATTGTAAGGCGCGCGGCCACGGGTGGCAGCCGATTCCAAGAGCGACGAGTGGAACCAGCCGCGATGCTGGTCGGAACCTTCGAGATAGAGATCGGCCGGCCATTTCAGGTCCGGGCGGTCTTCCAGTGTGAAGGTGTGGGTCGAGCCCGAGTCGAACCAGACGTCGAGGATATCCATGACCTGCTTCCACTTGGCGTGGTCGTGGTCATTGCCGAGGAAGCGCTCCTTTGCACCCTCGGCGAACCAGGCGTCGGCGCCTTCGCGTTCGAAGGCGTCGAGGATCCGCTGGTTGACGGCTTCATCGACCAGGACTTCGCCCTGCTCGTCGGCGAAGACGGCGATCGGGACGCCCCAGGCGCGCTGACGCGAAAGCACCCAGTCCGGGCGTCCCTCGATCATGGCGCGCAGGCGGTTCTGACCAGCGGCGGGGACGAAGCGCGTGTCGTCGATCGCGCCCAGCGCGCGCGAACGCAGCGTCGTGCCGTCGGCCAGTTCCTTGTCCATATAGACGAACCACTGCGGCGTGTTGCGGAAGATGACAGGCTTCTTGGAGCGCCAGGAATGCGGATAGGAATGCTTCAGGCGGCCGCGGGCGAAGAGCGCGTTGCGGGCGATCAGCTCCTTGATGACGCGATCGTTGGCATCACCCTTTTTGCCGTTGTCGTCGATGACGCGTGCGCCTTCGAAGCCGGGGGCATCCGATGTGTAGAAGCCGCCGTCATCGACGGTGAACGGGATCTTGGTCGAGATGCCACGGGCTTCCAGCTGGCGGGCGGCGGACATCCAGGCGTCAAAGTCTTCGCGGCCGTGGCTGGGTGCCGTGTGCACGAAACCGGTACCGGCATCGTCGGTGACATGGTCGCCATCGAGCAGCGGGACGATGAATTCGTAGCCGTTACCGAGGCCGTTAAGGGGGTGGTCGCAAGAGATCCCGGCAAGTTGCTCAGCGCTGACATCGCGCAGGCGGCGATATTGAAGTTTTGCCTTGCCGAAAGATTCCTCAGCAAGCTTGTCTGCCAAGATCAGCTTCTCACCTGGACGCGGACCAAAATCATTGGCGGCTTCAGTGATTTCATAGAGACCGTAGGAAACGCGCGACGAATAGGCGATCGCCCGGTTGCCGGGGATCGTCCAAGGGGTTGTCGTCCAGATAACTACGAAGGCAGACAGCAAATCGGCATTTGCATGCTCGTCTTGGCGAAACACCATGCGGACCGGGAACTTCACCCAGATCATGTCGCTTTCGATGTCATGGTATTCGACTTCGGCTTCGGCAAGCGCCGTGCGTTCGACGACCGACCACATGATCGGCTTGGAGCCGCGGTAGAGCTGACCCGACTTGGCGATCTTCAGCAGTTCGCCGGCGATACGGCTTTCCGCGTGAAAGGCCATCGTCGTGTAGGGATTGTCGAAGTCACCCTCGATGCCGAGGCGCTTGAACTCGTCGGCCTGGGTCTTGATCCAGCCGGAAGCGAATTCGCGGCATTCCTTGCGGAATTCGTTGACCGGGACCTCGTCCTTGTTCTTGCCCTTCTCGCGGTACTTTTCCTCGATCTTCCATTCGATCGGAAGGCCGTGGCAGTCCCAGCCGGGAACGTAGTTGGCGTCGAAGCCGCGCATCTGGAACGAGCGGTTGATGACGTCCTTGAGAATCTTGTTCAGCGCGTGACCGATATGGATGTTGCCATTGGCATAGGGCGGGCCGTCATGCAGTACGAACTTTTCGCGCCCGGCGGCCGAGGCGCGCAGCTTCTTGTACAGACCCATCTGCTGCCAGCGGGCAACGATCTCCGGCTCCTTCTGCGGCAGGCCGGCGCGCATCGGGAATTCGGTTTCGGGCAGATTGAGGGTCTTCGAATAGTCGATCTTTTCGGCTGTGTCGGTCATGTCTGGCAATCGTTTCTGGCGGCCTCAGAAGGCGCAACGGATGTGGAATTGTTGGTGACGGAAGCGCTTGCTCGGCAAGCGCTGAAAACCCGGACCTTCCGGCCGCTCAGCGCGCGCGGAAGGCCGGGCCGATAATTCGTATCGCAATCGCCAGCCGGAATTTTGTCATCGGGCCGGTTCATAGGCGCTTTTGGCGGGAAAAGGAAGAGGGATTTGGGCTGACGGCATGGCGGCCGGGCATGCGTCGCGCGCCCCTGCGTAACAGCCTGATCCTGCAGACAAAGAAAAAATCTCGTGGCAATGTCGAAATGGCGGCGTCTCGGCCGTCCTTGGAGTGCGAGCCGCCGCTCGGGCGCCCGCGTTTCTCGGGTCCACAGGGAGTGAAGTGGATATGAGCAGTTCCTATCGTTGGGTCATCGTCGCCGCCGGCGCCCTGATGACATGCGTTGCGCTCGGCGCGATGTTCTCTCTCGCCATCTTCCAGACGCCGATCGCCACCGAGACCGGCTGGTCGCATACGGGCATTGCCAGCGCCATGACGCTGAACTTTATCGTCATGGGGATCGGTGGGTTCATGTGGGGTGCGTTGAGCGACCGTTTCGGACCCCGGCCGGTGGTAATGATCGGTGCCGTGCTTCTGGGACTGGCGCTGGTTCTGGCGAGCCGCGCCGGATCGCTGATACAGTTCCAGCTCACCTATGGCGTCATCGTCGGCATTTCGGCCAGCGCCTTCTTCGCGCCGATGATTGCGGCGACCACAGAATGGTTCGACGAGAACCGCGGACTGGCGGTGTCGCTGGTTTCAGCCGGGATGGGCGTCGCGCCGATGACGATTTCGCCGCTCGCCCGAGCGCTGATCTCCGCCTACGACTGGCGCACCGCGATGCTGATGATCGGCATCGGCGCCTGGATCCTTCTGATCCCGGCAGCCCTCCTCATCCGCCGCGCGCCATCTCCGGCAAGCGATCCGGGCACCGTCGAAACCACAAGTGGCGAGCGGCCCTCGCTCGGCAAGATCTTCCGGTCGCCGCAGTTCCTCGTCCTCGGCGGAACCTTCTTTGCCTGCTGTGCGGCCCATTCCGGGCCGATCTTCCATATGGTGAGCTACGCGACGATCTGCGGCGTGGCGCCGATGGCCGCGGTCAGCATCTACAGCGTCGAGGGACTGGCCGGTCTCGGCGGGCGGCTGCTCTATGGCAGCCTTGCGGACAGGTTCGGCGTCAAGCCGGTTCTGGTCGCCGGGCTCTTGGTGCAGGCGGCAGCGCTGGCCACCTATCTTGCCGTCAGCGAGCTCGGGCAGTTCTATGCGCTCGCGGTGATCTTCGGCAGCGCTTATGGCGGGGTCATGCCGCTCTATGCGGTGCTGGCGCGCGAATATTTTGGGCCTAAAGTCATTGGCACCGTCTTTGGCGCGGCGACGATGCTGTCGAGCATCGGCATGGCCTTTGGCCCTCTGATCGGCGGCTGGATCTTCGATACCTACCAGAATTATTCGTGGCTGTTCATCGGCTCGGCGCTGGTGGGGCTCGGTGCGGCAGCGATCGCGCTTGCCTTTCCGCCGCTGCCGCGGGGGAAGCAGGCGCCTGCATTGGGCGCTGCCTAGCTGGCGTCGAGGACTTGGCCCCCTCATCTGCCTGCCGGCATCTTCTCCCCGCTGGGGAGAAGAGAGCGCGCCGCAATGCCCCTCTTCCCTTCTCCCCTCGGGGAGAAGGTGCCCGAAGGGCGGATGAGGGGGCTACGGGCAATTAGGTCAGCTGAAGCAGAGCAGCCGGTCGAGTTCGCCGAGCGGCTGCACGCCCGAAAGCAGCGCCCTTGCCTCTTCCTCGTCGCGCTTGATCTGCGCGACAAGCGGATCGAGCCCGTCGAATTTCAGTTCCGGCCGGAGATAGCCGAAGAAGGAGACGGAACAGACCTGGCCGTAGAGGTCGCCGCTGAAATCGAAGACATAGGTTTCGAGCAGCGGCGCACCATTGTCCGTTACCGTCGGGCGGCGGCCGTAGCTGGCGACGGCGTCGTGGAGCGTGCCGTTCTGCAGGCGGAAGCGGACGGCGTAGATGCCGGAAGCGAGTTCGACTTCGGGCAGCAGCTGCATGTTGGCCGTCGGAAAGCCCAGCTGGCGTCCAAGCTTTTCACCACCGATGATCTCGGCCTCGACCGTGTAGTGATAGCCTAGCTGGGCAGCGGCCTCGCTGACTTCGCCATTCTTCAGCTGCGCCCGGATACGGCTCGAGGAGACCACATCGGCATTCTCATCGCGGTAGGCGTCTATCAGCGTGACACCGAAGCCGTATTTCTGGCCGGCATCCATGAGGAAGGCCGGACCGCCCTCGCGGCCCTTGCCGAAATGGAAATCGACGCCGGTGACGACTTCCGAGGCGCCGAGCCAGTCCTTGAGGATGCCGTGGATGAAATCATCCGGCGAGCGCTGCGAAAATTCACGGTCGAAGGGGTATTCGATGACGGCGTTGAAGCCGAGAGCTTCGAGGATGCGGGCTTTCAATGGCGCCGGCGTAATGCGGAAGACCGGGCTCTCCGGCCGGAAGACGGTGCGTGGATGCGGCTCGAAGGTCAGCACCAGGGCCGGAACGCCGCGCGCCCGGGCAATCTCCAATGCCCGCGTCAGCACCGACTGATGGCCGCGATGCAGGCCATCGAAATTGCCGATGGCGATCACCCCGCCCTTCAGGTGGGCTGGCAGCGGTTCACGGGTTTCATTGCGGTGAAAGACGGTCATCGGCGGGTTTCTTCTTATGCGAGGCGCGGCATCCACCACTTGGGCGTTGCCTTTTCACGCTCGAGATAGGCGTGCAGGATTGCCTCGTCCGTCTCGCCGTTCAGCGTGTATTCCTTGGCGTGGATGCCGCCGCTGATATAGAGAAGGTCGAGGCCGTAATCGAGAGCGCCGCGCACATCGGTCGGCATGCCATCGCCGATGGCGAGGATGCGGCTTTTCGGGAAGTCGCCGCGCAGTTCCTTCGCCGTTTCCAGTACGGCCTCATAGATCGGCGTATGCGGCTTGCCGGCAATGCGGGTGGCGCCGCCGAGCTGGTTGTAATAGGCGGCCATGGCGCCGGCGCAGGGGATCATCTTGTGACCGCGCTCGACGACGAGATCCGGATTGGCGCAGATCATCGGCACGTTTCGCGACTGAAACTCTTTCAGCATCGCCGTATAGTCTTCCGGCACGTCCTTCTCGTCATCGAAGAAGCCGGTGCAGACGACGGATTCCGCTTCGGCTGCATCGACGCGCTCAACGCCGAGGCCTTCGATGATGGCGATGTCGCGCTCAGGCCCGAGCAGGAAGACCTTCTTGGGGCCCTCGGCGATCAGGCCGCGGGTGACATCGCCGGAGGTGATGATCCGGTCATAGGCGCTGTCTTGGATGCCGATATGGCGGAGCTGATCGACGACCAGAGGCGCGATGCGGGGCGAATTGGTGATGAGGACGACGGTCAGGCCTTCGCCGCGGGCGGCTTCGAGTGCGGCCGCAGCCTTCGGGAAGGGATCGACGCCATTGTGCAGGACGCCCCAGACATCGCAGAACACCGCGTCATACTGGCTGGTGATTTCTGCAAAACTTCCGATGCGCTTGGCCATTCCGATATCCCGTTTGCGTTCAGTCAGGGGTGACATCGCAAAGGCCCGGCGGGATGGCAAGGTTTTTTCGCCCCGGCAGCGCAAAAACAGCCGGGCGCGCTAGAGAAGCAACTCGACGCCGCGCACGGCCAGCCCGGCTGTTGCCGCGAAGCCGAGAATGCTGACGATGCCGAGCTTGAAGCGGAAAAGCATGATGCAGGCAGCCACGAAGATCAGCGCCGCGGCAATATTCAAACTGCTCCAGACCGGCCAGGCGAGGCTGACGAGCGGCAGGCCGGTGGCGCGGGAGAGAAGCGCGATATTGCCGACATCGGCAAAGAGAACATGCAGGCCAAACCAGAGGGCCAGATTGAGGATGACGCCGACGACGGCAGCAGTGATCGCCGACAGGGCCGCCGACAATATCTTGTTCTGGCGGAGCTTCTCCACATAGGGCGCACCGGCGAAGATCCAGATGAAGCTCGGCACGAAGGTTGCCCAGGCGGCGAGGCTGGCGCCGATCACGCCGCCGAACAGCGGATCGATGCCGAGCGCGTTGCGGAAACCGGCCATGAAACCGACGAAACAGAGGACAAGCACCAGTGGGCCTGGCGTCGTCTCCGCAAGTGCCAGGCCATCCAGCATTTCGCCGGGGCGCAGCCAGGCATAGTGCTCCACGGCGATCTGCGCGACATAGGAGAGGACGGCATAGGCGCCGCCAAAGGTGACGACGGCCATCTTGGAGAAGAAGACGAAGACGGCGGCAAAGACATTGGTCTCGCCGCTCAGCGCCTCGGCAATCAGATCCTGCGGACCATGAATCTCGCGGACGATCAGCAGCGGAAACTGCCAGACGATCACCCAGAAAGCCAGGATCAGGAACGGCCTGGCGATATGGAGGCTGGTGAGCCCTGACAGCATTCCATTAGCGGGCTTCAGGGCCTCGGCTGGCGCCACGCCCTCCACCTTTCTCCTGCGGCGCTCGACGAGGAAGCCGGCAATGCCTGCGGCAAGGACCACGAGCGGGAATGGCAGATTGAGCAGGAAGAGCGCCACGAAAGAGGCGGCAGCCACATAATAGTGAAAGCGCGATTTCAGCGCCCGGCCGGCGACCCGCATCAGCGCCTCGATGACGACGGCGAGCACGGCCGCCTTGAGGCCGAAGAATAGAGCGAGCAGCCACTCGGCGTTCTGGAAATAGGCATAGAGACCGGAGAGGACCAGGATGACCAGAAAGCCCGGCAAGATGAAGAGAAGGCCGGCGACGATGCCGCCGCGCACACCATGCATCAGCCAGCCGATATAGGTGGCAAGCTGCTGGGCCTCGGGGCCTGGCAACAGCATGCAATAGTTCAAGGCATGCAGAAAACGGTCTTCGGAGATCCAGCGCTTTTCCTCGACCACGGTCTTGTGCATCAGGGCGATCTGCCCGGCAGGACCGCCGAAGCTCAGACAGCCGATACGCGCCCAGACGGCAAATGCCTCGGAAAAAGCGGGCCGTGGCAGGGGCTCGGCAACCACGTCAGACAAATCCCCTCACCTCTCCACAATTCCGGCGCAAAAATCCGTGAATGGTTTCCTTGACTCTTTCTGGAGCCATCCCTAAATGCACGTCGCTAGCACTCCTCAATGGAGAGTGCTAACACTCATCCATGTGGACCCCGGTCCGCGAATGTCATTTGATCGAGGGATTAGACAATGGCAAGCACCAACTTCCGCCCCCTTCACGATCGCGTCGTTGTTCGCCGCGTTGAGTCCGAAGAAAAGACCAAGGGTGGCATCATCATCCCGGACACCGCTAAGGAAAAGCCGCAGGAAGGCGAAATCGTCGCCGTCGGTTCGGGCGCTCGTGACGAGTCCGGCAAGGTCGTCGCTCTCGACGTCAAGGCTGGCGACCGCGTTCTGTTCGGCAAGTGGTCGGGCACCGAAGTCAAGATCAACGGCGAAGACCTTCTGATCATGAAGGAAGCCGACATCATGGGCATCATCGGCTAATCAGCCGGTTATCCCGTTCAGATTATCGCTGACACCCCTTTTCAGGAGTTCTCAAAATGGCAGCTAAAGAAGTAAAGTTCGGCCGCTCTGCGCGCGAAAAGATGCTGCGCGGCGTCGATATCCTCGCTGACGCAGTGCAGGTCACCCTCGGTCCGAAGGGCCGTAACGTCGTTATCGACAAGTCCTTCGGCGCTCCGCGCATCACCAAGGACGGTGTTTCGGTCGCCAAGGAAATCGAACTCGAAGACAAGTTCGAGAACATGGGCGCCCAGATGGTCCGCGAAGTTGCTTCGAAGACCAACGACATCGCCGGCGACGGCACCACGACGGCAACCGTTCTGGCCCGTGCCATCGTTCGCGAAGGCGCAAAGGCTGTTGCAGCCGGCATGAACCCGATGGACCTGAAGCGCGGTATCGACCTCGCTGTTGCAGAAGTCGTCAAGGACCTGCAGGCGAAGGCCAAGAAGATCTCCACCTCGGCTGAAGTTGCCCAGGTCGGCACGATCTCCGCAAACGGCGACAAGCAGGTTGGCGAAGACATCGCTGAAGCCATGCAGAAGGTCGGCAACGAAGGTGTTATCACCGTCGAAGAAGCCAAGACCGCTGAAACCGAACTCGAAGTCGTCGAAGGCATGCAGTTCGACCGCGGCTACCTCAGCCCGTACTTCGTGACCAACCCGGAAAAGATGATCGCCGACCTCGACGACGCTTACATTCTCCTCCACGAGAAGAAGCTCTCGAACCTGCAGGCGATGCTCCCGGTTCTCGAAGCCGTTGTTCAGACCGGCAAGCCGCTCCTCATCATCGCTGAAGACGTCGAAGGCGAAGCTCTTGCTACGCTCGTCGTCAACAAGCTGCGTGGCGGCCTGAAGATCGCTGCCGTCAAGGCTCCTGGCTTCGGCGACCGCCGCAAGGCCATGCTGGAAGACATCGCCATCCTCACGGGCGGCACTGTCATCTCCGAAGATCTCGGCATCAAGCTCGAATCCGTAACGCTCGACATGCTCGGCCGTTCGAAGAAGGTTTCGATCTCCAAGGAAAACACCACGATCGTCGACGGCGCAGGCGCCAAATCCGACATCGAAGGCCGCGTTGCACAGATCAAGGCTCAGATCGAAGAAACCTCTTCCGATTATGACCGCGAAAAGCTGCAGGAACGCCTTGCCAAGCTCGCTGGCGGCGTTGCCGTCATCCGCGTTGGTGGCTCCACGGAAATCGAAGTCAAGGAAAAGAAGGACCGCATCGACGACGCTCTGAACGCGACGCGCGCTGCTGTTCAGGAAGGTATCGTCCCCGGCGGCGGTATCGCTCTGCTCCGTTCCTCGACGAAGATCACTGCCAAGGGCGTGAACGACGACCAGGAAGCTGGCGTCAACATCGTCCGCAAGGCTCTTCAGTCGCTGGTTCGCCAGATCGCTGAGAACGCTGGTGATGAAGCTTCGATCGTTGTCGGCAAGGTCCTCGACAAGAACGAAGACAACTACGGCTACAACGCCCAGACGTCTGAATATGGCGACATGATCGCCATGGGCATCGTCGACCCGGTCAAGGTTGTCCGTACGGCTCTGCAGAACGCAGCTTCGGTTGCTTCGCTGCTGATCACCACGGAAGCCATGATTGCCGAGCTGCCGAAGAAGGACGCTCCTGGTGGCATGCCTGGCGGCATGGGCGGCATGGGCGGTATGGACATGATGTAAGACCTTCGGGTCTGACATCTGAGCCAACCGGTTCAGTTACGGAAGGGCGGTCTTCGGGCCGCCCTTTTCATTTGGCGGATAGCGATTCGGCCTTACCAATTTTTAGAGTCTCAACGACGGAACTGATAAAACGTTTAAGCGTCTATTCCGCACCAAAATCAGACTCTGAAGCTTTCGCGAGCCTTACCAAGCTGTGTTTTTTATCAGCAGCTGATATTTCTTAATGAAATTGGTTTCACTGCGATAATGTGAAAATTTTGCAAAGCGTAACCGTTTACATCTCGCGAAACGGGCAACTTTTTACTTTGATTTCTGCTACCTTTTATAGAAGCATGCAATATATCGCATCCTTCGCGTTGCGGATTACCCCCGAAAAAGCATTTGCCGCCTCTCAAAAACTGCCTATAAATCCGCGCTGCGAATTGCAGTGCATGACGATATTTTTCCGCCCGCCAGCGGAAGACCGTATTTTGCAAATGACACCGGCTGCAGAGCATTCCGCGCCAGAATTTTTGAGAAGAGCATGAAAGGGTTCCGCACCGGCGGCGCCGCAATTCTGCTCACGGCCGGACATGATGACCGGTGCGCATGAAGATGTTTTCGTCACACCGCACGAGTGCGCTGCATTGAACTGCGCCCGACACGGGGAACCCCATTTGTTCAAGATCGCCAAAGCCAATGTTGCCGCCCCGCTCACGCCTGGCTCCTTTGATCTGACCCATCACAATCAGGAAATGCTGGCGCAGTTTTCCGTCTCCGAGGCCTGGAACGGTGACTTTTCGAGCGGCATCATCCGGCTCGGCGAATGGAGCTCGATGCTTCACGGTCTGGCCGGCCAGGAATGCGGGCTGCTGAGCCTTATGCGCTGTTATGACGTCAAGGACCGTGCCCATATCCTGGCGCTGTTCGAACAAGCAGCAACGCTCTCCTCGTCCTTCTGTTTCTCGACGACCATCGTCATGCCGAACGGCTTCCGCCAGCCGCTGTTCTGCATGGGCGAGTCCGCCGGACTTGAGGAGAAATACGCCGGCAGCATGGTCGGCGTCTTCATCTTCCCGCGCTTCAAGCTTGAAAACACCAGTCAGGCCGCCAGCCGCCAGTAAAGCGGCAAAGCCCTATGAAAAAGGCCGGTCTCGCGACCGGCCTTTTTGTTTGCGCTACTACTCCGGTTTCACCGGAACGTTGAGCCCCTTGGCGCTGGCCGGGCGGGCAATGCAGCGCTCCAGCCAAGCCCGAACGGCCGGGAACTTCTCATATTCCAGAACCTCGCCACCGCCATAGAACAGATCGGCGCCACGGATCCATGGGAACGTCGTGATATCGGCGATCGTGTATTCATCGCCCATGATCCACTGGCGGCCTTGCAAACGGCCTTCCAGGATGCCCAGCAGGCGCTTGGCCTCGTCGCGATAGCGCTCCATCGGATAGGAATTGTTGGCGACCTTATCGGCGGCAAACTTGTAGAAATGGCCGAACTGGCCAAGCATCGGGCCAAGGCCCGACATCTGGAAGAACACCCACTGAATGGTCTCGTAGCGGCCAGCCGCATCGGCGGGGATCAGCTTGCCGGTCTTCTCGGCGAGATAAAGCAGGATGGCGCCGGATTCGAAGATACCGATCGGCTTCCCGTCAGGACCGTTCGGATCGATGATCGCGGGGATACGGCCGTTCGGATTGAGGGACACGAATTCCGGCGACTTCTGATCGTTGTTGGCGAAGCCGACGTAATGCGGCTCGTAGGGCAAGCCGAGCTCTTCCAGCGCCACCGAAATCTTCACGCCGTTCGGCGTCTGCAGCGAATAAAGCTGGATGACATCAGGATTTTTTGCTGGCCAGCGCTTGGTGATCGGGAAACTTGAAAGGTCTGCCATTGAAATCTCCATGGGGTTTGGACCCTGACCATAGACAGGCAGGCGGCGCCAAGACAAGCGGCGGGAGACGGATCATCGTTTCAAAATACTGAACGAACCGTCCCCTTTCGTTTATCTTTCCAGCTGCGACAAAATGCGCGACAAGTAGGTCAACGAGATCAGCCGATCTCACAGTCATTCAAACGGAGATTACTTCCATGTCGAATACGACCAACATCATCGTTCTCGTCGCCCGCATTCTTCTGTCCTTCATGTTCATCCTTGCCGGCTTCGGCAAGCTCACCGACCCGGCTGGTACCGCCGGCATGATCGCAGGCGCTGGCCTTCCCGCCTCCACCGCCCTCACCTATCTCGCAGGCCTCTTCGAGCTCGTGACCGGCCTTGCCGTTCTCGTCGGCTTCCAGGTTCGCATCGTCGGCTGGCTGCTGGCTGCCTTTTGTATCTTCACGGCCGTCGTCTTCCACCTGCCTGCCGTCAACGTTCCTGATTTCCCGGCTGGCGCAAACGGCTGGATCAACGCTCTGAACCAGATCATGGTCATGAAGAACTTCACGCTGGCCGGCGCCTACATCCTGCTCGCCACCGTCGGCGCTGGCGCTTACTCGATCGATGCACGCCGCGGCGCATATCCGGTCGCTGCCTAAGCGAAATCGGCCTCCCAAGCATAAAGAAACCCGCCGTCGCGAGACGGCGGGTTTTTTCATTTCCGAAATCCGGAAGAAATCAGAGTGCGCCGCGTACCGCCGCGACGATCTTTGCCACCGACGGCTCGGCCGCATGGCTTTCCTTGCGGGCGCGAACGAGGCAGGCCTCGGAGCGCAGGATGACGCCGTCATTGAGGACGCGCAGGTGGTTTGCCCTGAGCGTCGAGCCGGTCGAGGTGATATCGACGATGACATCCGCCGAACCGGAGGCCGGTGCGCCCTCGGTCGCCCCCAGGCTCTCGACGATGCGATAAAGCTGGATGCCGTGCTGGCTGGAGAAGAACTGCTGCGTCAGCCGCCAGTACTTGGTGGCGATCGTCAGACGGCGGCCATGGCGGGCGCGGAACTCAGCCGCGACATCGCCGAGATCGGCCATGGTATCGACATCAAGCCAGATCTCCGGGACGGCCACGACCACATCGGCATGACCGAAGCCGAGCCGGGCGCAGAATTCGACGCGCTTGTCGGTTTCGGCCAGACCCTCGCGCACCAGATCTTCTCCGGTGACGCCGAAATCGATCGAGCCGTTGCCAAGCTCGCGGGAGATTTCAGACGCCGACAGGAAGGCGACCTCGACATCATCCCAGCCTTCGACGCGGCCACGATAGGAACGGTCGTTGCCGACGGCGGTGATTTTCATGCCGGCGCGCTCGAAGATCGCCGAGGCATCGTCCTTCATTCGGCCCTTGGAGGGCAGTGCAATGGTCACGGTCATGCCGCCGCCCTTTCCGTTTCGATGCGATCGAGCCAGAGCGAGAAGCCAACGGCGGGGATGCGCTCCCGGGCGCCGAGGAAGTTCAGCAGCTTGTCGAAGCGCCCGCCACCGGCAAGCACTGCCGACGAGCCTTCAACGCTCACCTCGAAGACGAGACCGGTGTAATAATCCAGCGGGCGACCGAAGGCGGCGCGGTAATCCATCGACGAGAGATCGAGGCCAGCATTCGAAAGCGCGGCCAGACGGCTGTCGAAATGCGACAGCGCCGTGCCGATGTTCAGCCCAGCGGCATTGGCAAAGCCTGCAAGCGCCGACGAGGCATCGGCCAGCGGCACGTTCAGCGACAGGAATTCTTCTAGCACCCGGAAGGCATCGTCATCGAGCCGGGTTTCCGACAGCACCAGCTTCTCCCTGAGGCGGCGGGCGATATCGGCAGGCGAGCGGCTGGCATTGGTCGAATAGCCGGTCGCTTCCATCGTCTGATCGATATGGGCAATCAGCGCCTTGTCGTCGCCGGCTGCAACGAGCCTGGCGATATCGTCATCGAGGCCGGTGACGAATTGCGGGCTGACGAGGCTGGCCAGCAACGCCTCGATCTGCGTCATGTTGCCGAAAGCATGGATCAGCCGCTTCTGCCAGCCGAGCGGCAGGCCGAGCGCCTGAACCACCGCCTCGAAGACGGCCTGGTCGCCCAGAACGGTCGAGACCGTCTTTCCCGGGATCAGCCGCTGCAGGATGGTGATGGCATCGCCGATGGCGCGCGCATCGGCACTCGCCGTATCGGTCTCCCCGAGATCCTCGATCCCCGCCTGATAGAACTCGTTGCTGCCATCACGCCGCTGACGGAAGACCTCACCGAGATAGGAATAGCGCTTCGGCGTGCCAGTCGCCGTCTCGATATGGCGGAGGCAGACGGGAATGGTGAATTCCGGGCGCAGGCAGAGGCTGGCGCCGGTCTCGCTTTCCGTCATGAAGATACGGCGGCGGAGGTCCTCGCCGGCGATATCGAGGAAGGGTTCGGCCGGCTGGATGACGGGCGTATCGATCCGTTCGGTCTTGCGGGCGGCGAACTCGGCGAGGAGATCGGTTGAGAAGGCCGGGAGGTTTGTCAGGGGCATGGCGTCGAAGTCTCCGGGGGATACCCCCCTCTGCCCTGCCGGGCATCTCCCCCACAAGGGGGGAGATCGAAGGATGCGAGTGCGCTCGTCCCTCGTATGCGCCTAGCCAAAGGAGATGAAAAATCGGGACTAGTGAACGGGAGCCTAGCCGATCTCCCCCCTTGTGGGGGAGATGCCCGGCAGGGCAGAGGGGGGTGGGTCGCCGCCATCTCAGCCCGCCCGCTTCCGATCTTCCGCCTGCGCCGCCAGGATTTCCTTCACCTTGGCGACGAGATCGGCTTCCGGCACGGTTTCCTGCGCCACGCGCGCTTCGCGCCAGCTGGCATTGTCCTCGATCTCGCCGGACAGGCGCTTGCCCTCGATCAGATCCTTGATCTGCACCACGCCGGTGGCGCGCTCGTCGCCGCCCTGGATGATGGCGACGGGGCAGCCGCGGCGATCGGCGTATTTCAGCTGGTTGCCGAACTTCTTCCAGTTGCCCTGATACATCTCGGCGCGGATACCGGCGGCGCGCAGCTCTTGGGTAATCCGCTGGTAGCGGCCCATGGCATCGACATCGCCGTCCATGACGGTGACGAGAACCGGTTCGATGACCTCGCTCTGGCCAAGCTTGCCGAGGTTCTTCAACGCCGTCATCAGGCGCGACACGCCAATCGAGAAGCCGGTTGCCGGAACCGGCTGACCCATGAAGCGCGAGACGAGGCCATCATAACGGCCGCCGCCGCCGACAGAACCGAAGACGACCTTTTCGCCCTTCTCGTTGGTCACGTCGAAGAGTAGCTCGGCTTCGTAGACCGGGCCAGTGTAATATTCGAGGCCGCGGACGACGGAAACATCTATAATAATTCTTCTGGTGCCATAACCAGCCGCTCGCACCAAGTCACTGATCTGCTTTAGCTCTTTGAAGCCTTCGTGAGCGGGGTGGTCTTCGCCATAAAGCCTAACGTAGTTGTCGAGGATCAATGGGCTCGATGAAAAAATTGATACCTCATTTTCGTTTACGTCAACTTTGTCATCGGAACTAGCGGCGTCGTGAACGGCTTGCGCAATGAGAGTTGGCTCTGCAAAACCAAGGTAAAATAACTCAAGTGAATTGATCTGACTATCATCCAGCCCAGCGCCCTTGGTAAAGTCACCGGATTCATCCTTACGCCCCGCCCCGAGCAGAAGCCTCACGCCCTCAGGTCCGAACTTGTCGAGCTTGTCGATAGCGCGCAGAACATTCAGCCGCTGACCCGCCTTGTCATCGCCGCCGAGGCCGATCGCCTCCATGACGCCATCGAGAACCTTGCGGTTGTTGACGCGGATCACGTACCGACCCTTTAGGCCCAGCGCCTCCATCGTATCGGCCATCATCATGCACATTTCGGCATCGGCCTGGACGCCCGGCGCGCCGACCGTATCGGCATCGAACTGCATGAACTGGCGGAAACGGCCCGGGCCTGGCTTCTCGTTGCGGAAGACGTAGCCGGCGCGATAGGTCCGGTAGGGCAGCTGGATATCGTTGAAATTCTCGGCGACATGGCGGGCGAGTGGTGCCGTCAGGTCGTAGCGCAGGCTCATCCACTGCTCGTCGTCGTCCTGAAGCGAGAAAACGCCTTCATTCGGACGGTCGGCATCCGGCAGGAACTTGCCGAGCGCATCGGTATATTCGAACAGCGGCGTTTCGACAGGATCGAAACCATAATGCTCATAGACTTCGCGGATCTTCGCGGTCATTTCGTTGACGGCGCGGATATCGGCAGCCGAGCGGTCAACGAAGCCGCGCGGCAGGCGGGCCTTGAGCTTTTGCGGTTTCTTCTTGGTGTCGTTCATTTCAGGGGATTTCCACAGTGTGACAGTGGCGGTTTCCTAGCGGATTGGGCGGGGAGCGGCAAGGGCGAAGGGTGGCGAAGCCTATGGCGAACTGTTATATATTGGCCGATTGAGGATCGTTCGATGAACAAGCGCGTCACCATTGAAATGCCGGATGAAATTCATCGGCTGATCGCCGAGCACGCCGCCAAGGTCGGCGCGGCGACGGATGCCTATGTTCTCGAAGTGATCGAACAGCATCTCGAAGACCTTCAAGACATCGCTGCAGCGGATGCGGCGATGGAGCGTATCGAACGCGGTGAAGAGGAAATCGTCAGTGCTGAGGAGTTCTGGCGTGGCATGGACGATTGAATATCTGCGCGCCACGCAGAAGAGCCTCAAAAAATTCAGCAAACAAGACCGGGACCGTATCCGCGCGTTTCTTGACGTGAGGCTTGCTGCACTCGACGACCCGCGCCAGCTGGGCGCGGCCCTTCAGGGCGACAAGCTCCGGCAATATTGGCGCTATCGCGTCGGCGACTTTCGCATTATCTGCGATATCCAGGACAACCGGCTCGTCATCCTGGTGATCGAGGTCGGTCATCGCCGCGAAATTTACCGTTAGGCCTTCATGATACTCGAAGCCCTTTTCTACCTCGCAACGCTGCCGGCGACGGCGAAGCCGCACCGCAAGTTCATCCGCTATTCCGTCAACCTTTGGTCCCGCGCGAGGCGCTGCAGCAGGCAATGGGCGGAGCACGAGGAAAAGAGCCGGGCGGCGATGCTGGCGGCAGCATCCGGCCTCCGCCAGAAGCGCACGGCAGTCGTGCTCGGCTCCGGCCTGCTGCGCGATGTGCCGATCGAGGCACTAGCGAAGACCTTCGATACCGTGGTGCTTGTCGATCTGGTTCACCTTGCCTCCGTCCGTTTCTGGCTGAAGGCGAAACGCTACCGGAATGTCCGCCTGATCGAGCGCGATCTTTCGGGCTATGAGGAGTTGCTGACGGCGGGCCATGCCGAGCCGCTCGGCTTTCTGCGCGGCGTACCCTACCTGGACTTCGTGGTTTCGGCGAACCTGCTGTCGCAGATCGGCCGCGGCGTGAAGCGGCGCTTCGAGGCGGAGCAAGACGGCGCCATGCCAGAGGATACGGTCCAGCGGCTGATCGCGGCGCATATCGATGGATTGAAAGCGCTTCCCTGCGCGACCTGCCTGGTGACCGATATGTCCTATGCGGTGAATGACCGGACCGGAAAGACGCATGAGACGGCCGATCTGCTGCAGGGCGTTCAGCCGCCAGCGGAGACCAAGGCATCCTGGGCCTGGCCGGTGGCCCCGCTCGGCGAGGAGAGCAGCGACTACCAGATCGTTCATCAGGTGATTGCCGTCTATTGAGATGCAGATTATTCTGGCTGCAATCCAGGATTTATTGTATCACTTTTAATATCGGATATCATTGCGGTTAAGATCGTTTGGGATGAGCCGAAGCGGCTTGCAAATCTCGACAAGCACGGATTGGATTTTGCCGATCTCGATCTGGGATTTTTCCTGTCCGCCGTTCTTCAACCCGCTCGCGGCCGTCGCATGATGGCGATCGGGCGGTTTGCGGACGGAACCATCGTGGTGATCTTCGCGAGACTGGGTATCGAAGCACTATCAGTGATTTCGATGCGCCCGGCCAAAGCAACGGAAAGGCGGCTACTCAATGACAACCAAGAAAATTGAATTGCAGTCCGAGTTCAAGGAAGGGCGCGGGTATAGCAAGGCCGATTGGGACGCCGTCAGCGACAATCCCGAATGGACCGAGGAAGACTTCAAGAATGCGCGGCCTTTCGCGGAAGTGTTTCCCGAACTTGCCGAGAGCATTCGCCGGGCGCGTGGCCGGCCGGTGATGGAGAAGCCGAAGCGGCAGATTTCGCTGCGGCTCGATCCCGATGTCATCGATGCCTTCAAGGCCACCGGCAAGGGTTGGCAGGGGCGGATCAATGACGTGTTGCGCAAGGCCGCAAAGCTCTGAGCCGCCTCTTGGCGAAGCAGGCGCCCTCGCCTATCTTCAACTCATGCGTCTCGTTTCGATCATAGCGATGATACTCGGCTGGCTGACCTTCAGCGCGTCCGCCTGGGCGGGCTGTCCTATGTGCGCAGCGATGAGCCAGCCATCGGCATCAGAGATGCAGCATGGCATGCATGGTATGGCCGATATGCCTGACTTGGTGGCGGAGCACAGTGGTCACGAGATGTCTAAGGACCCGTGCGCGTCGGGCAATCCAAGCCATATGTCGATTTGCTCCTACTGCGTGGTGACGCCTGCCGCCGTGATGATCAGTGATGGCGGAAAGCATGTCTTTGCCTATCCCGTACCAGCGGCCGCAAAGGCGCTTGCCGATCTGCGTCCCGCCCCGCAGGCGCCCCCTCCTCGTTTCATCTGACAATCTCGCGATACGGCCGCACGAACATGATCGTGCAATCCCTTTTGTCAGACAGAGGAAGGACCTCGCATGTCTATGAAAATCATCGCTCTTCTCTCCACTCTCGCCTTTGCCGCCCCGGCATTTGCCGAAGACATGCAGATGGACATGAGCAAGCCGATGGGCGACCACGGCGCCTCCAGCCATGCCTTTGCCGAGGCTAATGCCAAGATGCACAAGGACATGATGATCGAGATGACCGGCAATGCCGATGTCGATTTCGTCCGTGGCATGATCCCGCATCATCAGGGAGCAATCGACATGGCGAAGATCGAGCTGCAATACGGCAAGGATCCGGAGATTCGCAAACTGGCCGAAGCCGTCATCAAGGCTCAGGAAGCTGAAATTGCCGAGATGAACGCATGGTTGAGTAAAAACGCCAAGTAATCAATCATGAAGCGAGGCGCCAGTTCTAAAACTGGCGCCTTGGTTATATAGATATCGCGCTTAGCGATACTTCTGCAATCAAGATGCTATTATTGCGTTTTATTTAGAACGACTTAGTAATGTTTTGATTACGAAATTCTAATTTATGTAAAATACAAATCGTCTCATCAAGTTAGGGAAATCGATGAGACATCTTCTTTCGAAAGCGCGCAGGCTCGCCCGCGAGACCAACGGCAATGTCGCCATGGTCTTCGCCCTGCTGCTCGTTCCGCTGATTGCCATGGGCGGTGCCGGCATCGATCTGGCGCGCTATGAAGCGATCCGCGTCGAGATGCAGGATGGCCTCGATCGCGGCGTGCTGGCGGCGGCCTCGCTTTCCCAGAAGGAGAAGCCCGAGGATACGCTGCGCAGCTTCATGAAGAACCTCGACTATGCGCAGGACATCGCCCTCAGCTTCACCGAAACAAAGGGGCTGAATTCCCGCAAGATCAATGCCAGCGCCGCCTATGTGATGAACACCACCTTCATCCACCTTGTCGGCGTCCGTCAGCTGAGTGTAGCCGCAGTTTCGACGGCAGAGGAAGCCAAGCAGAATATCGAGATGTCGCTGATGCTCGACATGTCGGGCTCGATGAACGGCAACCGCATCAAGAACCTGAAGAAGGCGGCCCAGCAGTTCATCGATCAGGTGCTGACCGACGAGACCAAGGATTATACGACGATCACCATCGTGCCCTATGCGGGCCACGTGAATATCGGGGCTGCTGTTTTCGACAAGCTCGGCGCCAAGCGCGACCACTCGAACTCTTCCTGTGTCGAGCTCAGCACCACCGGTTTCGGCGGCGGCGTGCCGAGCTTCAAGGATGCGGCGCAGGTTCCGCATTTCACCCAGTGGAACTACGGCCGTACCGATCTGAAGCCCTGGTGGTGTCCGGTGGAATCGACGGCGATCACCTATTTCTCCAACGATGCGACCTATCTGAAGAACCGCATCACACAGCTCGAACTGCATGATGGCACGGGTACGCAGAATGCCATGCAGTGGGGCTACATGCTGCTCAATCCGGGCGCCAAGACCATCGTCAATGCAGCCATCGACGCCAAGATGATGGATGCGAAATTCGCCAACCGGCCGGCGGCCTTCGGCGATCCGGATACGATGAAGGTCATCGTGCTGATGACGGATGGTGCCATCACCGAGCAGTACCGCCCGAAAGATTATAGCCGCCCGGTCTCGCAGGCGCCTGACAACAAGCAGATCATCAACTCCACGGATACAGCGAAGATGCTGTCCTCGGTCTGTACCGCAGCCAAGACCAACGGCATTACCGTCTTTACCATCGGCTTCGAAGTGAGCGGCAATGCGACGACACAGATGACCAACTGTGCCACCAGCCCCGGCCACTATTACCCCGCCTCCGGCTCCGGCATCGGCGATGCCTTCAAGTCGATCTCGACCTCGATCAAGAAGCTGAGGCTGACACAGTGACCTCTCTTGTCAATCGTCTCAGACGTGACCGCGGCGGCGCCGCCGGGATCGAATTCGCCATCCTGGCGCCGATCGTCTTCTCGCTCGTCTTCTCTACTTTCGAAGCGGGATGGATCATGACGCAGTCGATCATGCTCGACCGCGCCGTCAGCCGCGGTTCGCGTGCGCTGCAGGTGGCGGGTTCGAACTTCACCTATGATGATTTCAAGAAAAAAGTCTGCGACGAGGCGATCATTCTGACCAATTGCCTCAAGTCGATCCGCATCGAATTCACGCCGATCAGCAAATCGACCGACTTTCCGACAACCGAAACCTCCTGCGTTGACCGGAGCGTCAATATCGACCCTGTCACCACCTATACCGGCGGGCAGCGCTCGCAAATCGTTTTCGCGCGTGCCTGCTATGTGGTCGATCCGATCGTGCCGGGGCTTGGCTACGGCCTAGCGATGCCGAAGGACAATACTGGCGGCGTGCGGCTCACCTCGCGCTTCGCCTTCGTGAACGAGCCGGGCTGATGATCACGCTTCTCAAAGACTTGCTGAAAAACCACTCCGGCGCCTCGGCGATCGAATTTTCCTTCGTCGCGCCGGTGATGATCTTCTTCTTCATCGGCAGTGTCGCCGTCTTCGACATGTTCCGGACCTATCAGAACATCGTCGAAGCCAATGGCGTGGTGGCGGATGTCATTTCACGCCAGACTTCGATCGACGCCACCTTCGTTTCCAACATCTACGGTGTCTTCACCAACCTGCAGCAGAACAGCACAGCGCCTAGCGCACTCAGGATCTCCAGCATCAAGAAGACCGCCGGCGTCTACAAGCTGGACTGGAAGAAGGAGAGCGGCACCGTCAGCCTGTTGAAGGCGCAGGTACTCGACAGCTCGACTTTGCCGCAAATCACCGACGGCGACTCGATCATCTATGTCGAGGGGGCCACGACCTACACGATGCTCTCCAACATTCTCGGCTTCGGACAGATGACCTTCGCCGAGCGCGCCTTCACGCGACCGCGCTTCATCAGCGCGGTCGCATTCAACTAACTTAAGCCTTTGGCTCAAACGGTTCCGGGCGGCGGCCGGCGCCCTGGCGGGCAACCATCCAGCCGGGATACTCAGGCGCCAGAGCACTGACGTCGTCGAGCTTTTTCAGGTCGTCGGCATCGAGCTTGAGGCCCGTCGCTGCAAGGTTCTGATCGAGCTGCTCGATCCGCTTGGCACCGATGATGACCGTCGTAACGAAGGGCTTGGCGAGCACATAGGCGAGCGCCACAGTGGCGACGCTGACGCCGTGCTTTTCAGCGACTTCTCGCATGACGGCGACGCAGGCCCAGGCACGGTCCTTGTCGACAGGCGGGAAGTCGAAGGTGGCGCGGCGGCCCTCACCGTTGCCGGGGGCGCCCGGACCGTACTTGCCGGAGAGCAGACCGCCCGCGAGCGGCGACCAGACCATCAGGCCGAGCTTCTCTTCATTCATCAGCGGCACGATCTCGCGCTCGAGGTCGCGACCGGCGATCGAGTAGTAAGCCTGGATCGTCTCGAAGCGGGCGAAGCCGCGGCGTTCGGAAATGCCCAGCGCCTTGGCGATCCGCCATGCCTGCCAGTTGGAGACGCCGACATAGCGCACCTTGCCCTGGGCGACGAGATCGTCGAAAGCCCGCAGGGTTTCGTCGATCGGGGTGACGGTGTCGGTGGCGTGGATCTGGTAGAGGTCAATGTGATCCGTCTGCAGCCGCTTCAGGCTGGCATCGACCGAATCCATGATGTGGCCGCGAGAGGCGCCGCGGTCGTTCGGCTTGCTGCCCATCACGCCATAGACCTTGGTGGCGATGACGACGTCCTTGCGGGGGACATTGAGGTTCTTCAACGCCTGGCCGAGGAGCCTTTCGGATTCGCCGAAGGAATAGACGTCGGCAGTGTCGATGAAATTGACGCCTGCGGCCAGCGAGCGCTCGACGATCTTGTCGGCGGCGGCCTGATCGACATCAGCGATGGCACCCCACGGGCTGCCTTCATTGGCTTCACCGAAGGTCATCGTTCCCAGGCAGATTTCGGAAACGAAAAGGCCGGTATTTCCAAGCTGATTGTATTTCATGAGGAAATTTCCTTGTGACTGCCACAGGCGGGGGTGCCCGTGGACTGCTGAACGCAATCTTTTGATTATTGGCCTGCATGGCAGGCACAGCCGGGGCTGGCTGCTGATGAGGCACTTTTTACGTAAGCACGCCCGGCAGCATTTCAACAGCATGCGGCATCCCGTCCGTCAAAAAACAAAGGCCTTGTCTCCAAAGGCCACGCCGATAGATTCAGGGCGAGGGAATTGCAGGAGCACCCGATGAGCAAGCACGCGCTGACGACGATCGGCTTCGATGCTGACGATACGCTCTGGCAGAACGAGCAATATTACCGGCTGACGGAAGCGCACTTCACCGAGCTGCTTGCCGATTTTGCTGCGGGACCGAAGATTTCGGAACGGCTGCTGGAAGCCGAGAAGCGCAACCTCGCCCATTACGGCTTCGGCATCAAAGGCTTCACGCTGTCGATGATCGAGACGGCGATCGAGATGACGGACGGCAGCGTCCCGGCTGGTGTCATCGCACAGATCCTCGATATCGGACGCGATCTTCTCTCCCACCCGGTCGAAACCATGCCGCACGTGCAGGACACGCTGGAGGCGTTGGCCGGAAACTACCTGCTAGTGCTGATCACCAAGGGCGACCTGTTCGACCAGGAGCGCAAGCTGGCGCAATCCGGCCTCGGCGATTTCTTCGATGCCGTCGAGATCGTCTCGGACAAGACGGCGGTCACCTACCGGCGGATTTTCTCGAAGGTGGGAGATGGGCCGGAGCGGGCAATGATGGTCGGCAACTCGCTGAAATCAGACATCGTCCCGGCCATCGCCGCCGGCAGCTACGGCGTGTTCGTGCCGCATGAGCTGACCTGGGTGCTGGAGCATGTGGAGGAGCCGTCGGACGCGCCGCGCTTCCGCAAGATCGCCAATCTTGGCGAGTTGCGCGGGCTGCTCGATCAGTTGGGCTGACCTATTCCTCTTCGTCCGCGCCTGATTTCGGCGGAAACAGCGACGGCCGCTGCGGCTCTTCAGGCTTGGCCGCAGGCGGCGCGGTGCCGGGCGCCTGAGGCTCGATCATCAGTGTATAGGGAGCACCGAGGCCGCGCCGGGGAGAGACCTTCGAATAATAGGGCCGCAGCATCCAGGTCGTGTCTTCCTTGGCGATGGTATCGAGGACAGAACCGTCCTCATCCGTGCCGAAGAATGCCTCGTCATCGCCCTTCGACAGATCGAAGATCGCCAGAAACGCAAACTGGCTGCGTGTCGTGAAGCTGATCTTTACATGCTGGCCGGCTTTGACAGGCAGCGTAAAGACATGGCTGTTGCCGAACTTCGTCCAGCCCTTGATCTGCATGGTCACGGCCGGAAACTGAAGCTTCTCCAGCTTCTCGCCGGGATCCAGCTGCGGCGCCTGGGCGAAGGCGGGAAGCGCTGAAAGAACCATTAGAGCGCCTGTCGCAAGCAGTTTCCTCATGGACGCACCAGTGCCTTCCGTATCGCTTCCACCTCTGAGCGGCAGAAACAGCCCTCGACGTGATCGTTGACGAGCCCCACCGCCTGCATGAAAGCATAAACTGTGGTCGGGCCGACAAAGGTCCAGCCGCGCTTCTTCAAATCCTTGGAAATGCGGACGGAAACCGGCGTCGTCGGGTTGGCGGCGATATAGGCACGGTCGATGGCACCAGGGCGGTCGCCGGTGCCCGGCTCGTAGCTCCAGAAATAGCGGGCAAGCGACCCGAATTCCCTTTTCAGCTCGATGGCGCGTCTGGCATTGTTGATCGTCGAAACGATCTTGCCGCGATGGCGGATGATGCCTGCGTCAGCAACACAGCGCTCGATATCCGCGTCGTCGAAAAGCGCGACCTTCTCGAAATCGAAACCGGCAAAGGCGGCGCGAAAATTCTCCCGCTTTCGCAGGATCGTCAGCCACGAAAGGCCCGACTGGAAACCTTCCAGACAGATCTTTTCGAACAGGCGGATGTCATCGGTGACAGGCCTGCCCCACTCCTCGTCATGATAGCGCATATAGTCAGGAAGGTTGGCGTGCCAGTGGCAGCGGCTCTTTCCGTCGTCGCCGGTCGTGATGCCCGTATCGCTCATGCTTCCCCGCTGATTTTACGCTTCAATTGCGGCTTTACCATTTAGAAACCCCGTTTCCAAACCGAACAGTAACCCTGACGAAAAGTTTATCCGGTGCTTCGCAGTTTAATGAATCGATCTTTACCATTCGCTGGCCGGAGCGGTGGCAGCATCCGGCCAGGCGGAAATGCCCGCCCCAGCATTTTCGGTCATATGTAGAGAGTTCCGTCCGATGATGAAATCCGTTTTGATTGCCGCAAGCCTGATTGGCCTGCTTACCTCGCCTGCCCTTGGTGACGATCGCTATGCGACCCGCCCGCCCGTCGTCCTCAGCCCCGATCTGACCGCGCCCTGGCTCAACCAGCTGGGCGGCAGCAACGTGCGCCCTGTCGTCTATCAGCGCCCGGTCATTCAGCCGCAGCGCCGCGGGCTGTTCCAGTATCAGCCGCGCATCGTGCGCCGCGCAGCCCCTGCCGGTATTCAGCAGGTTGCGGTCGTGCGCCCCGGCGCAATTCCTGTTGTCCGCGAGCAGTTCGATCCGCAGTTCCTGCCGCAGATGGTCGATTACGACACCAAGGAAAGGCTTGGCACGATCGTCATCGATACCAACAACCGCTTCCTCTACCTCGTGATGGCGAATGGCAAGGCCCGCCGCTACGGCGTCGGCGTCGGCAAGCCGGGCTTCGAATGGGCCGGCGAGCACCGAATTACCCGCAAGGCCGAATGGCCGGACTGGACCCCGCCTTCCGAAATGATCAGCCGCGAAGCTGCCAAGGGTCACTATCTGCCCGCCCGCATGGATGGCGGCCCGGAAAATCCGCTCGGCGCCCGCGCCATGTATCTCGGCTCGACACTCTACCGCATCCACGGCACCAACGCGCCCTGGACCATCGGCAACGCGGTTTCCTCCGGCTGCATCCGCATGCGCAATGAGGACGTGACTGACCTTTACGAGCGCGTCAATGTTGGCACCCGCGTGATCGTGATCTAAAGGTCGCAAGGCTGCGGCGGGCCGTTGCAAGAACGGCGCGCCGCGGCACAAAAACACGCGCAAACCCCTCTGAAGCTTGAAATCCAGGGCAAATTGGCTAGCTTGGCCGGGATCCTTACGAGAGGGGAATAGAGAATGAAGCATATTGTCCGGCTCGCGGCAGCCTCTGCGATTGCATTGGCCAGCACGTTGAGCCTTGCCCATGCCGAACCGCAGCTGACCGCAACCGACGCCGTGCGCGGCGTCAAGCAGGTGAAGACGGTCAAGCCGCAGTTCAAGAAGCGCGTCGTGCGCCTCGTCACCGACGAAGCCCCAGGCACCATCATCGTCGATACGGTGAACAAGTATCTGTACTTCGTCGAAGGCAACAACCGCGCGACCCGCTATGGCATCGGTGTCGGCCGCGAAGGCTTCGGATGGTCAGGCGTCGTGAAGGTCGGCCGCAAGGCCGAGTGGCCCGGCTGGACGCCGCCGCCGGAAATGCGCGCCCGCGAAGCCAAGGCCGGCCATAAGCTGCCTGCCTTCCAGCCCGGCGGCCCGGACAATCCACTCGGCGCCCGCGCCATGTATCTCTACCAGGGTGGCCGCGACACGGCCTTCCGCATCCACGGCACCAACCAGCCCTGGACGATCGGCCTCAACCTGTCTTCGGGCTGCATCCGCATGGTCAACAACGACGTGCAGGATCTCTACGAGCGCGTTCCGGTCGGCACCAAGGTGATCGTCGTCGGCCCCGGCAACAAGCAGGGCAACGTCGCCTTCCAGGACCGCGGCATTGATGTTCTCAGGACGCTTTTCGGCGGGTGAAAGCTGTCAGGTTGATGGAATTGAAGAGGGCGCTTTCTGGCGCCCTTTTTGTTTCAGTGCCTACCATCTTCCTCATCCCTGTGCTTGTCACAGGGATCCAGCGCGCCCAAGTCTTTGGGCGCAGGAGAATCCCTCGCCTCATAGTGAGTCATTCACCGCGCAGACGCGCGGTGGCCTGGATTCCTGTGACAAGCACAGGAATGAGGGTCGAGAATGGGAAGGGCTCTCCACCCACCATAAATCTCGCACCTCACCGCCCTTGCAATAAGCCTGTTACACAATGCGGGATAGATGGGCGGTATTGCTATCCGGGGATAATCCATGCGCCGCGCCGTTCGCCTGTCCGTGTTTGGACTTGCCGCCCTTGCCTGTCTCACCTCGCCTGTCCTTGCCGAGGATCTGCAATTCTCCGTCTATGGCGGCTACCAGACGGCACCCCATAGCGGCGTCGATCTGTCGGACGGGACGCATTTCACCGCAGGCTGGGAGGGCAAGTCCTTCGGCTCGCCGCCTTATTACGGCGCGCGGGTGACGTGGTGGCTGGAGGATTTGGGCCATCCCAATCTTGGCCTGTCGATCGACTATACGCATGACAAGGTCTATGCCGACGACAAGACGCTGGTGGCTTCGGGCTGGTCGCATTTCGAATTCACCGACGGGCTCAATCTGTTGACCGCCAATGCGCTCTACCGCTTCCCGCAGGACGGCGGGCGGTGGACGCCCTATCTCGGCGCCGGCGTCGGGGTGAACATTCCGCATGTCGAGGTGACGCGCCCATCCGGCACCACATTCGGCTACGAATTCGGCGGTGTGACGCTGCAGGCGCAGGCGGGTGTGGATTTCCGCATCACCGACCGCTGGTCGACCTTCGTGGAATACAAAGGCACATATTCCAAGGTGGATGTGCCGATCGACAGCGGCGACCGGCTGAAGACCGATATCTTCACCAACGCCGTCAATCTCGGCGTTTCGTTCCACTGGTAAGCAAGAGGCTTACTTCGAGCCGCAGCTGACCTTGCCGCTTGCGGTGAACGGCTTGGAACCGCCTGTTACAGTCATCCCATAGGTGCCGCTGAAGGCCTTGCCGTCACCTTCGGCCATGACCACCATATTCAGCGCCTGGCCGGATGTATCGTCGCCGCCGTCATCATAGATTTCCATGCGCAGCTCGCCACCGTTCGACCACCGGTTCGTCAGGTGGCTGGAATTGAAGACGCGCTTCTTGAACTGGTCGGGCACAGAGCCGTCCTTGATCATCAGACCGCCGCGGAAGTGGTTCAGCACATGGCCGCCGTCCGCCTTGAAGCCGATCTCGACGGTGAAGCGGGTGGCTGCATCGTCGGCCGAGCAGAAATAACGGCTATCGGCATGCGCGGTGCCTGCGGCACCGAAAAAGACAGAGAGCAAAAGAAGTGTACGCCGCATAGCGCTGAATCCCATGACCGGCCGACAACCGGCCAAAGTCAGGCTATATGCAAATCCATTAATTTTTGAGGTACAGGACCACCATAGGCCCAATCGATCAATTCTACGGTATGGACGATGGGAACACCGGTGCCCGAGCCGATCTGGGTGATGCAGCCGATATTGCCGGTGGCGATCACATCCGCCTTCGTTGCCTCGATATTCTTGACCTTGCGGGCCTTCAGGGCAGCTGAAATATCCGGCTGCATGATATTGTAGGTGCCGGCCGAGCCGCAGCAGAGATGGCCTTCGGCCGGATCGCGCACGGTGAAGCCGGCAGCCTTCAAGAGCTGCTTCGGTGCCATGGTGATCTTCTGGCCGTGCTGCATGGAACAGGCCGAGTGATAGGCGACGGTGACGCCTTTCGGCATATGCGAGGGCAGATCGAGCGTTGCCAGATATTCGGTGATGTCCTTGGCGAGGCCGGAGACGACGGCCGCCTTTTCGGCATAGGCGGGGTCGAGGCGCAGCATATGGCCGTAGTCCTTGATCGTCGTGCCGCAGCCCGACGCGGTGATGATGATCGCATCGAGGCCACCGTTTTCGATCTCGCGCATCCAGACATCGACATTGGCGCGGGCGCTGGCCAGCGCCTGTTGCTCGCGGCCCATATGGTGGACCAGCGAACCGCAGCAGACTTCGCCCGCGGGCGCCACGACCTCGATGCCGAGGCGGGTCAGAAGCCGGATCGCCGCCTCGGTGATGCCGGGATCAAGCACTGGCTGGGCGCAGCCGGTGAGGATCGCCACTCGCGCCTTCCTCGCCCCCTCGGCCGGATGGCTGCCGGAACGTGAATAGACCGACGGTGCCGGCACGGTGCGCGGCGCAAGCGCCAGCATCGCGGCGAAGGGTTTCAGCGCCGGGGCGCGCATCAGGCTGCGGAACGGACGGCCGAGACGGGCAAGCCGCAACGCCAGACGGAAGCGGCCGGGATAGGGCAGGACGGCAGCAAGGATGCCGCGCGTCAGCCGGTTCATGAGCGGCCGCTTGTAGGTCTTTTCGATATGGGCGCGGGCATGATCGACCAGATGCATGTAGTCGACGCCCGACGGACAGGTGGTGACGCAGGCCAGGCAGGAGAGACAGCGGTCGATATGGGTGACCACCTCGGCATCCGCCGGGCGATCGTTTTCCAGCATGTCCTTGATCAGATAGATGCGGCCGCGCGGGCTATCGAGCTCGTTTCCGAGCGTCACGTAGGTGGGACAGGTGGCAGTGCAGAAGCCGCAATGCACGCATTTGCGCAGGATCTTTTCGGATTCGGCGACGTGGGGATCGGTCAGTTGCTCGGCGGTGAAGTTTGTTTGCATCAGTGGTGTCCCGTCGAGGGGTTGTGGGTGGGGGCACCCCCCTCTGCCCTGCCGGGCATCTCCCCCTCAAGGGGGGAGATTGGCGAGCGGCGCCCGCTCGCCAGAACAATGATCGTCGTGAGGGTGCACCCAGCCGATCTCCCCCCTTGAGGGGGAGATGTCCGGCAGGACAGAGGGGGGTAGCCCACAGATGCTAAGCCAGCCATCACCACCCCATCTTCCCCGGATTGAAAATCCCGGCCGGATCGAACTTTTCCTTCACCCGCGCCGAGAGCATTGCCACCGCTTCCGGCTGCGGCTGGAAAGCCGCCACGTCAGCACGCATCACTTCCGAAGCACGCATCAGCGTTGCATGCCCGCCGCCGAGCGCCTTGATGAAGCGGCGTAGCAGGCCGGCTTCGGGATCGGCCTCCATGCGCATCCAGACGAGGCCACCCTGCCAGTCGTAATAAGCATCGACGCCAGCTTCGAGACGGAGAGCGGCGACGAGCTGGTGACCAGCGGACGGCGCGACCGAGACGCGCCAGACGGGGCGCATCGTGCCATCGGCATAGGGATGGACATCGCGGATTTCGCGCCAGAGGCCGCGGCTCACCTGCTGATCGAGCTTGGTGACCGGCCCGAAAGCGGCCATCGCTTTGGCGAGCTTTTCGGCACGCACCTCGACGGAACCCGGCAGGCCCTCGAGGCGCAGCACCGTCGCCTCGCCTTCGGGCAGCGTGCCGCCTGCAAAGCGCCAGGTGACCGTCATCGGCAGATGCGCCGCACCCGAGACCTCGACAGATAGCGCCATGGCGGCAGCCATCGCATTGGCCGCTTCGGCATCGTTGAGGCCGGATATGACGACTGTCTCTTCGGCTTTCGGACGCGGGGGAACGCGGAAGGTCACTTCGGTGAGAAAGCCGAGCGTGCCGTGCGAACCCGCCAGCAGTTTCACCAGATCGAGACCGGTGACATTCTTCATCACCCGGCCGCCGTTCCTGATGATCTCGCCGCGGCCATTGACGAAGCGGATGCCGAGCAGACTGTCACGCGCCGCACCCGAAACGAAGCGTCGGGGGCCGGAGACATTGGCGGCAAAGACACCGCCGATCGTCGGCTCGCCCGAGGTGCCCATGACGCCGCGGTGATCCATCGGCTCGAAGGCCATCATCTGGCCGTTTTCCGCAAGGGCGGCCTCGATCTCGGCGACCGGTGTTCCGGCACGCGCGGTCATGACCATTTCGCCGGGGTTATAGGCGACGATGCCGGAGAGGCGGGTTGAGCGGAGCGTGTCTTCGGCCGCGACAGCATTGCCGAAACCGGCGCGGGTGCCGCCGCCGGAGATGGCGAGTGCTCTGCCTGATGCGGCGTGTTCGCGGATCAGCCCTGCGGCTTCGTCTTCGCTCCCGGGGAAGAATTCACTCATGCGGCCGGCCGTCCATCGAGCGGGAAAACCTTGGAAGGATTGAGGATCCAGCCCGGGTCGAAGGCAGCACGCGCCGACATCTGCTGTGCCAGGTCCACCTCGGAATATTGATGGCGCATCAGGTCGCGCTTTTCGATGCCGACGCCGTGTTCACCGGTCAGGCAACCGCCGGCATCGACGCAGAGCTTCAGGATGTCGTTACCCGCCGCTTCGGCGCGCGCCGCATCCTCGGGGTCGTTGGCGTTGAAGAGGATCAGCGGGTGCATGTTGCCATCGCCGGCGTGAAAGACGTTGGCGACGCGCAGGCCGTAGTGATCGACGATCTCGGCGGTCTTCTTCAACACGTAGGAAAGCTGGCTGAGCGGCACAGTGCCATCCATGCAGATGTAATCGGCAATGCGGCCGGTAGCGCCGAAGGCGGATTTGCGGCCTTTCCAGATCAGCGCGGCTTCCGTCGCCGACTGGCATTCGCGCACGGTCTTGACCCGGTGCTTGCGGGCGATCTCGACGATGCTCTTCAGCATGTCGTCCATCTCGGCTTCCGAGCCCTCGACCTCGACGATCAGGAGCGCGCCGACATCGAGCGGATAACCGGCATGGGCGAAGGCCTCGCAGATCTCGATCGCCGGCTTGTCCATGAATTCGATGGCGACGGGGATAATGCCGGAGGCGATGACATCGGCGACGCAGGAGCCGGCGTCCTCCGATGTATCGAAGCCGAAGAGAACCGGGCGGGCGCCTTCAGGCTTGGCGATCAGCCGCACCGTCGCCTCGGTAACGATGCCGAGCTGTCCCTCGTGGCCGCAGACGAGGCCGAGCAGATCATAGCCGCCGGCATCCAGCGCCTTGCCGCCGAGTTCGATGACCGTGCCATCGGTCAGCACCATCTTGACGCCGAGCAGGTTGTTGGTGGTGACCCCGTATTTCAGACAGTGGGCGCCGCCGGAATTCATGCCGATATTGCCGCCGATGGTGCAGGCGAGCTGCGAGCTCGGATCCGGCGCATAGAAAAAACCGTCCGCAGAGACGGATTCCGAAATATTGAGGTTGGTGACGCCCGCCTGGACGACGGCAACGCGGTTGGCGAGGTCGATCTCGAGGATGCTGTTCATCTTCGACAGTCCGATGACGACGGCGTCTTCCTGCGGGATGGCGCCACCCGACAGCGAGGTGCCGGCGCCGCGCGGCACGACCGGGATGCCATAGCGATGGCAGTATTTCATCACGGCGGCGACTTCGGCCGTCGAGCGCGGCAGGGCGACGGCGAGCGGCAGGCGGCGATAGGAGACGAAGGCATCAGTCTCGAAAGGCACCAATTCGCGCGCCTCGTGCACCAGACATTCCGGCGGCAGGAGATCGATGAGATCGCCGACGATCTGGCTGCGGCGGGCAAGCACATCGGCGCGCGGAGCAAGGAACGAAATGGTGTCGGACATGGCGCGCTTCCTCCCGATTGGCAGCGAGGCCGGCCCGTCCTCCGTGGCAGCCGGTTTCACTCGGCTTAACACTTTCCCGAAACCGGCGCAAATGCTAAGCACTTATGCCTAAAGGGGAAACAGTGCTGCATCATGACCAATCTGGGTGATCTCGAGATATTTGCCAAGGTCGTTTCGACCGGCAGCATGTCGCTTGCCGGCCGGGCGCTGGGCTTTTCCCCCGCCGTTGTCTCCAAGCGCATCAAGCGGCTGGAAGACCGGCTCGGTACGCGCCTCCTGCAGCGCACGACGCGGCAGATTTCGCTGACAGAGGCCGGTCAGGGTTTCTACGACCGCGTGCTCGGCATTCTGGCCGGTCTTGAGGAGGCCGAATATTACATTTCCGGCCGCTCGGCGCAGATGCACGGCACGCTGAAGATCTCGGCGCCGACCTCCTTCGGGCGCATGCATATCGCCCCGCATCTGAAGCGCTTCATGGAGGAGCATCCGGAGCTGGCCATCAATCTGGTGCTGACAGACGAGTTCAGCGACATTGTCGGCGGCGGCTTCGATCTGGCGATCCGCATTGCCGAACTCACCGATTCCAGCCTCGTCGCCAGGCGTCTGGCGCCGGTGCGCCGCCTGCTCTGCGCCGCACCGTCCTACATCGAGGCGCATGGGATGCCCGCGAACCTCGACGACCTGAAGAACCACCGCTGCCTGCCCGCGCACAACAATGATGTCTGGCGGCTGGAAGGACCTGACGGCGCCATGACGCTGCGGCCGGAGGGCATGCTGATCACCAATTCCAGCGAGGTCATCCGCGAGACGGTGATCGCAGGTCTCGGCATCGCGCTGCGCTCGACCTGGGATATCGGCGAGGAGCTGAAGAGCGGCAAGCTGGTGCAGGTGCTGCGGGAATATGAGGGCTCGCGGAACGTGGCGCTTTCGGCGGTCTATCCGAGCCGCCAGTTCCTGCCCGCCAAGGTGCGGTTGTTCATCGATTATCTGGCGGAGCTTTATGGGCCTGTTCCCTACTGGGAGCTCTGACGCCTCCACCGTAGATCACATCTGGAGACTGACATGACTGCTTCGCCTCCCTTCCTCGGCCTGGCCGACAGTCTCGATGACGGCGGAACGCCGCGTATGGTGATCTTCGGCGCCGGTCACGGCACGACCTATCCCGGCAAGGACAGCAGTGGCTATGCGGGCTCGGCCAACGCCATCCGCGCGGCCAGCCAGGAGGATGCGGGGCTGATCGAGCATTGGGATTTCGATCTCGGCGGGCCGCTTTTCGACGGCAAGCCGGTCTGCTGCGTCGATGCCGGGGATTTGCCGACCGACGCCCGGGACAATGCCGGAAACCGGGCGCTGATCGAGGCGAAGACGCGGGAGGTGCTGGCGATGCCGGCCGTGCCGATCCTGCTTGGCGGCGACGATTCCGTGCCGATCCCCTTCCTTGCCGGTTTCGCAGATCACGGCCCGATCTGGATCCTGCAGATCGATGCTCATATCGACTGGCGCGACGAACTGCATGGCGAGCGCCAAGGCTATTCCAATCCCATGCGCCGGGCGAGCGAGATGGCGCATGTGGCGGGCATGGTGCAGGTCGGTATCCGTGGAGTCGGCAGCGCGCGCCGCGCGGAGGTCGAGGCCGCCGAGCGCTATGGGAGCCATCTCGTCACCGCGCGGGAAATTCATGCGCAGGGCGTCGAGGCGGCGCTGCGGCATATTCCTGAAGGTGCGCAGGTGGTGATCACGCTCGACTGCGACGGGCTCGACCCCAGCATCATGCCCGGGGTCGCGGCCCGCACGCCCGGTGGGCTGACCTATACACAGGTCATCGACCTGATCGCCGGCGGCGGCAGCCGTGGGCGGATCGTCGGTTTCGATCTTGTGGAGCTTTATCCGCCCGCCGATATCGACGGCATTTCGGCGCTGACGGCAGCGCGGCTGCTCGTCAACGCAATCGGGACGATCGTCCGCCAGGGCTGAGCCTAGCGCGCGAGATCGAGATAGGCGCTCGCGACCGTCGCATCGATATCCCTGGGCACCGGCACGATGCAGGCCTCAGGTCCCGCTCCGCGCTTGGCGACACGTTCGAGGCAGCGGGCCTGCAGCGTGAAGCCAAGATCCATGGATTCGACCGAATTGCCGAGCGGGCGCGGGCCGGCGAGATTGGCCATATGGCCGCCACCGAGGATGTGGATCGAGCGGCCGTCATTCAGATGCAGCGTCTCCATGACATCGGTCTCGTAGCGATCGATGGCGATTACATCGGAATGAGCGCGGAAGCCCGATACGTCGATCTCCAGCGGGAAATGGCCGCCGTTCATGAGGATCGCGCCGTCCTTGATCAGCGGCAGGTCGGCGACCGTGACGATGCCGGGGAAACCGGTGACGGTGATCAGGATATCGGCGGAGCGGATCGCATCCTCGCGGAGCGGCGTGACAAAGCCGTCGAGATGCGCTTCCAGCGCCGTCACCGGATCGATATCGACGACGCTGACGGTCGAGAAGGCGTTGCGGAAACTGGCGGCCGTGCCCTTGCCGCAGGCGCCGTAGCCGAAGACGGTGACGCGCTTGCCGTTGGTGGAGCGGTTGGTGAAGCGCATGTAGCTTTCGAACAGGCTCTGGCCGACAGCATGCTTGTTTTCGGCGAATTGCTTGATCGGGCTGTCGTTGATGACAAGGATCGGCATGTTCAGCTTTTCACGCATCGGCAGCAGGCGCGTGCGGCCCGAGGTCGTCTCCTCGGTGCCGCCGAGCAGGTTGGCATAGGGGCGTTCCGCGGCAATGGCGAAGAGATCGCCGCCGTTATCGAGCAGCAGGTCGGGCTTGGCAGCGACGACGGCTTCGAGGCTGCGGTGATGTTCTGCCGGATCGGTGGTCTGCGTTGCGAAAACGGTGATGCCCTGGGATCGGAGATAGTCGACCGTCGATGGCTGGGTGCTGTTCAGATTTCCGGTGCAGACGAGCTTTGCGCCGCCGGCACGCAGCGTCGTCAGGAGCGCCACCGTCTTCGGCTCCAGGTGGATACCGGTGCCGATCATGAGGCCTTCGAAGGGGCGGGTGCGTTCGAACTCGGCGGCCGTTGCCTTCAGCAGACGGCAGCTGTTTCCGATCCAGTCGATGCGGGTGGCGGTATTTTCCATGATGGTCTCCTGTCGCTGATGACCGTCATAATGCCCACCGCGACCGCGCGGCATGGATAATCCGCTGCCGATACGGCAGTAAATCTGCCCTATTCGGTTCCCTCGCCTGCCTTGACCAGCCAGTCGCGCAATGCGGTGAAATGCGGCTTTCGGAGATCGGTCGTGCGGCAACAGAGGCTGTAGCCTGCCGGGCGACGGATGAAGCCGAAGGGAGCGGTCAGAATATTGCGCGCCAGATCATCCTCGATCGACGCGCGCGGGGCGAGCGCTACACCGAGCCCGGATCGGGCGGCACCGAGCGCCAGCAGCAAATCCTCGAATTCCTGACGGCGGGCGAAGCTGACTGCTGGCGTGCCGCTTTCGGCAAACCATTCGTCCCAAAGCTTCGGCACGCTGCGGCTGACGAGCATGGCAGCCGTAGCCATGCCCATGGGATCGCTGCCGAAGGTGGCGGCAAGTTGGGGTGCAGCCACCGGACCGAACTCGTCTTCCATGAAGCGAATGGCGGCGACACCGGCCGAGGGGCGGTATTCGCCACCCATGATGACGGCATCGAGCTCCGGATGCTGCAACAGCGGCTCGGCGACCGCCATCGGCACGATATCGATCTCGGTATCGCCAAGCGCCCTTTGCAGGCTACCGATGCGCGGCATCAGCCACCAGATGCCGAAGGCAGATGGAACGCCGAGACGGAGCCTGCGGCTATCGTCCTTCTGCAGGTCACCGGCGGCATGCTGCAACAGGGAGAAGGCCGCCGTTGCCGCTTCGGCAAAAGCCCTGGCCCGGTCGGTCGGCACGAGGCGGCGACCTTCAC
This sequence comes from Rhizobium sp. 01L410, assembly GCF_056400165.1. NCBI lineage: Bacteria > Pseudomonadati > Pseudomonadota > Alphaproteobacteria > Hyphomicrobiales > Rhizobiaceae > Rhizobium > Rhizobium sp. 01L410. The sequence goes on along the minus strand of NZ_JBFTST010000006.1, from coordinate 105,799 downwards.
GGGTGAAGAGCTTCTCGCCGAAATAATTCTCGAGCGCCGCGATCTGCAGACGCACCGCGCCGCGCACGACACCGAGCTCCTCGGCAGCCCTGAGCACGCTGCCCCGACGGCAGACGGCTTCGAAAGCTCTGATTGAATTGAGTGGCGGAAGGCGCATGGCGGTCATCAACAGGAAACGATATCCCCAGATTGATATGGGCATTGAACGAAAGGCAAGAAGGCCCCATATTGAACACCTGTGCAAAGGCGGAAACAGAACAGGTTTTGCCGGAATTTCGACCCGCTGCGGCGTGAGATTTGCCTATTAAAAACCATAGCCGCGTTATGCACCGTTAAATGGCGCATGGATCGCGCAAGCTTTCCAGCACATGCTAATATTAATGATTCTTTGAAACGACTCGAAAGGTGACCCGACAGTTGACTCTTCTCTCCCGCCTAGCCTCCGACATGCAGCTGATGTTCCGGCGTCCGCCGAGACAGCAGTATGCTGCGCTGTGCTATCGGATGAAGAAGAAGAGCAACGACGTCGAGGTCCTGCTGATGACCAGCCGCGATACCGGCCGCTGGGTCATCCCCAAGGGCTGGCCGATGAACGGCAAGTGCTCCTATGAGGTCGCCGCCCGCGAAGCCTATGAAGAAGCAGGCGTGCGCGGCAGCGTCGAGCACGAGACGCTCGGCGCCTACAGCTATCCGAAGGTCCTGAAGGATGGACTGAAGGTGAGCTGCAAGGTGCAGGTCTATGCGCTCGAGGTTTCCGAGCTTGCCAAGAACTTCAAGGAAAAGGGCGAACGCACGATCGAGTGGGTTTCCTGCGACGAGGCCTGCAAGCGGGTCCGTGAGCCGGAGCTTCGCGACCTGTTCCTGCAGTTCAAGCGCCGCATCGACGAACATCTTCAGGCAAGCCGCGCCAAGCAGATTCCGGCGGAATGATTCCTGCCATCTTGCGCTGTTAGGAATGACAGCGTTAAAGCAGGATTCCTTCCAGGAAAGAGCATGGCCGAGAAGACACCTGTCCTTACAAAACGCACGCTCGACAAGGACCTCGACAAGTATAGCCACGTCGAGGATGCCTCGAAGTTCGTTGCGCGCAAGCTGATCGCGCCGGGCATCGGCCTGGTGTTCCTCGGTCTCGCGATGCTATTTGCCGGGGTCTACGTCTTCGACCGGCCGAGTGCGGTGCTGATCATCGCCGCTGCCGCGCTTGCCGCCTACATGGCAATGAATATCGGCGCGAACGACGTGACGAACAATGTCGGCGCCGCCGTCGGTGCACGCGCGATGACGATGGCGCAGGCGCTGGTGATTGCCGCGATCTTCGAGATCCTGGGCGCGACGATTGCCGGCGGCGAAGTGGTGAAGACCATTTCGTCCAGCATCGTCGATGCCGTGCAGGTTCCGGAAGGATTGCTTGCCTGGATCATGATGGCGGCGCTGATGGCGGCCGCGTTGTGGATCAATCTCGCGACCTGGCTGAATGCACCCGTTTCCACCACCCATGCGATTGTCGGCGCGGTCATCGGCGCCGGCATCGCTGCCGTCGGCCCGGAGCCGGTCAACTGGCGGGTGATGGCGGAAATCTCGTCGAGCTGGGTGACGTCGCCGATCATCGGCGGGGTGATCGCCGCCGGTCTGCTGTTCCTCGTCAAGACCTTCGTCATTTACCGCGACGACAAGATCGCGGCGGCCCGGCGTTGGGTGCCCGTGCTGATCGCGGCAATGGCCGGCGCATTTACGGCCTATATGATCCTCCAACTCACGACACCGGACCGTTTCCCGGCAACGACGGTGCTGGCCTATGGGCTGGCGACAGCCGTTGTCTGCTGGCTGATCGCCCGGCCGATCGTCCGCCGCCAATCCGAGGGGCTCGAGAACCGCAACAGCTCGTTGCGCATCCTGTTCAAATATCCGCTGATCGGCTCTGCCGCCCTGCTCTCCTTCGCCCATGGTGCCAACGACGTTTCGAACGCGGTCGGCCCGCTTTCGGCAATCGTGCGCTCGACGACGCTTCTGCCCGTTCACGGGGAGATCGCCCCGCCGCTCTGGGTGATGCTGATCGGCGCTCTCGGCATCTCGGTCGGTCTGCTGCTGTTCGGCCCGCGCCTGATCCGTCTCGTCGGCGAACAGATCACCAAGCTCAATCCGATGCGCGCCTATTGCGTGGCGCTGTCGACCGCCTTTACCGTCATTCTTGCCTCCTGGTTCGGCCTTCCGGTCAGCACGACGCATATCGCGGTCGGCTCGGTCTTCGGCGTTGGCTTCTTCCGCGAATGGTACACCCGCAACTCGAAGCGCCGCATCGCCTATATGCGCCATAAGGCGGAGAGCTGGGCGATCGACGAACCGGCCGATCCGAATGTCCATGAGACCCGCCGCCGCTATCTGGTGCGCCGGTCGCATTTCATGACGATCATCGCCGCCTGGGTGATCACGGTTCCGGCCTCCGGCGCGCTTGCGGCGCTGCTCTATTGGGTTATGTTCGCCCTCTTCGTTTGACCGGGAAATCTAGAATGCGCGCCAATTTCCGCATGCAGCGGCTGTTCATCGACGCACCGCTTGCCGCCAATGCCGCCGTCGAAGCCAGCTCTGACCAGTATAATTACTTGGCGAATGTGCTGCGCCTGACCGACGGCGCGGAGATTCTCGTTTTCAACGGCCGGGATGGGGAATGGAAAGCCACCCTAGCCTTCCCGACCCGCAAGCGCATCCTGCTGACACCGGTCGAACAGACGCGGCCTCAGCCGGCGCTTTCCGATCTTCACTATCTCTTCGCGCCGCTCAAAGTGGGGCGGCTGGATTATCTGGTGCAGAAGGCGGTGGAGATGGGAGCCGGCGTTCTGCAGCCGGTCATGACCCAGCATGTGCAGGGCAAGATCACCAATCTCGACAAGCTCAAGGCCAACGTCATCGAGGCGGCAGAGCAATGCGGCATTCTCGGCATTCCCGATGTCGCCGAACCCTTGAGACTTTTCGATCTTCTGGACGGCTGGAAGGCCGATCGGCGGATCATCTATTGCGACGAGGGCGATGCCGGGCAGAATCCGCTGCCGCTGCTCTCGGCGATCACCGAAAGGCAGCTGGCGCTTCTGGTCGGCCCTGAAGGCGGATTTTCGGAAGAGGAGCGCGCCCGGCTTCGCAACCTCGATTTCGTCACCGCCATCCCGCTCGGCCCGAGAATCCTGCGCGCGGATACCGCTGCCGTGGCGGCAATGGCCGTCATCCAGGCAGCGATCGGCGACTGGAATTAACCTTGCGCCTATTCACTCAAGATACAGGATGCTATTTTTTTGAACCGGCGTTGAAAGAATTTCACTTGCAACATACCTGAGAGCGGTCCTAATCACCCTTCCATTGCCGCGCCCAAAAGGCGTTCCCCCAGAATACAGGTTAGATTTGCATGGCTCGCGACACCACCGACCAGACACCGCTCTCTTCGGTTCAGGAGCTGACCGATTATCTTGCTGCGGGGAACAAGCCGACGGAAAAATTCCGCATCGGCACCGAGCATGAGAAGTTCGCCTTCTTCCGCGCCGACAACAGCCCCGTTCCCTATGCCGGCGATGCCAGCATTTCCGCGCTGTTGAAGGGCCTGCAGGAACGTTCCGGCTGGGAGCCGATCATGGACGGTGAGAATATCATCGGCCTTGGCGAACAGCACGGCATGGGCGCGATCTCGATCGAGCCCGGCGGCCAGTTCGAACTGTCGGGTGCTCCGCTCGAAACCATTCACGAGACCTGCAGAGAATCCAACCAGCATCTCGCCGTTCTGCGCGAGATCGCCGAGCCGATGGGCATCCGCTTCCTCGGCATCGGCGGCAGCCCGAAATGGACGCTGGCGGAAACGCCGCGCATGCCGAAATCCCGTTACGACATCATGACCCGCTACATGCCGAAGGTCGGCAGCAAGGGGCTCGACATGATGTACCGGACCTGCACGATCCAGGTGAACCTCGACTTCTCCTCGGAAGCCGACATGCGCAAGAAGATGCGCGTTTCGATGAAGCTGCAGTCGTTCGCGACAGCGCTCTTTGCCTCCTCGCCGTTTACAGAAAACAAGCCGAACGGCCTGCTCTCCTGGCGCGGCGACATCTGGACGGATACCGACAACCGCCGCTCGGGCCCGCTCGATTTCACCTTCCGCGACGATTTCGGCTTCAAGGACTATGCCGAATGGGCGCTCGACGTGCCGATGTATTTCATCGTCCGCGACGGCCGTTACAAGGACTGTACCCACGTCACCTTCCGCCAGTTCATGAACGGCGCGCTGAAGAGCGAGATCAAGGACTGGGAGCCGACGATGGGCGACTGGACCAATCACCTCTCGACGCTGTTCCCGGATGTACGGCTGAAGCGCTTCCTCGAGATGCGCGGCGCCGATGGCGGACCGTGGCGCCGGATCTGCGCGCTGCCCGCCTTCTGGGTCGGCCTGCTCTATGATGAAGCGGCACTCGAAGCTGCCGACCAGTTCACCAAGGACTGGACGTTCGAAGAGGTCGTCGCATTGCGCAATGACGTGCCGGCCGAGGGCCTGAAGGCTTCGTTCCGTGGTCATGCCTTGTTCGACGCAGCGAAGGATGTGCTCGCCATTTCGAAGGCCGGGCTCAAGTCGCGCAATCGCCTCAACAAGGAAGGCCAGGACGAAACGATCTTCCTGTCGCCGCTCGATGAGGTGATGGCCAAGAAGGCGACGCTCGCGGAGGACCTGCTCGCCCGCTTCAACGGCCGTTGGAATGGCTCGGTCGAACCTGTCTTCGAGGAATATCAGTACTAAGGTCTCCGGCAAAAAGCCGTTTGCGCATTCCTATTTCTGTTTATAGTAGCGATTCAAACGCACTAAACAGCGGAAGGACTGCCCATGCTGCCACTCTTCGACATGATGATGCAGGCGCAGAATGGCGCGGCGATGGATGCCATCGCCAAGCAGTTCAACCTTGCGCAGGAACAGGCGACCAAGGCGATGGCGGCGCTGATGCCGGCCTTCTCCGCCGGACTGAAACGCAGCACAAGCAATCCCTATGATTTCATGGGGCTGATGCAATCGGTTTCCTCGGGGAATTACGGCAAGTATTTCGAGGACATGAGCAAGGCCTTCACGCCGCAGGGCGTGACCGACGGCAACAATGTCCTCGCACAACTGTTCGGCTCTCAAGAGGTCTCCCGTGCCGTCGCGGCTCAGGCAGCACAGATGACCGGGATCGGCCAGGAGATCTACAAGCAGATGCTGCCGGTGATCGCCAGCACACTGATGGGCGGGCTGTTCAAGCAGTCGATGGGCCAGATGTCATCGCCGGTCAATCCCTTCGTCAACACGGCGATGGGCGAGACGATCCAGACATGGCTGGAGAGCACCGGTTTTGCGCCGAAGCAGAAGGCCGCACCCGAGCCCAGCATCTTCGACAATCCCTTCACGCAGGCGATGCAGCTGATGTTCAGCGTGCCGAAGCCTGAACCGGAGAAGACGCAGAACCCGTTCCTCGACAATCCCTTCGCCAAGGCATTCCAGGACATGATGGCGGGGATGAACCCGCAACCGCCGAAAGCCCCGGAACCGGCCAAGGACGCGCCTAAGGAACAGGCTGCGGGCTACATGGACATGTTGAACACCATGTTTGACAGCGGGCTGGAAGTGCAGAAAAGCTATCAGAAGAGTATCGAGACGATTTTCGGTGCCTATCAGAACGGCGGGACCGCCAAGAGTTAGCGACGTTTCCCGCTAAGGGCGATTGTGAGTTGCAATTCTGTGTTGCATCATGCCTCCAGACAATCCGGGGGTTTCGATGTCCGATAAGTCTTTTCCCACAGCGGCAATCATTACCGCTTCCGGCGCGATACTCGTTTGGGTTTTGACCAAGATTGGCGAGTTGGCGCGGGATCGGCGACAGAGAAAGAACGATACCGAAAAATACGTGATGGCGCTCTTTGCCGAGATCGACTTCAACACGCGAGACATGGAAATCTTTCTGGAAGAGTCTGCTTCAGTCGACGCCGTGATCAATAAGGTGAAGTCGGATCAGAAATTCATTCCGCACATTACCGACGCACGCCATATTTCCATATATTCGGAAGGCATCTCCAATATCCATTACATCGGAAAGGAGCAGATAGGCGCGCTCGTCTACTTTTACGGCCTGCTTGAAAAATTGAAAAACCAGGTTGCCGGCATCTATCTGCCGAGCTTTGTTCTCATTTCTCCTGAGGGCCGTGCGGCCACGATCAGAGAGATCATACAGACAGCAGATGAGATCGAAAGCGTGGGAAGGACGGTGCTTGATCGCCTGAAATCAAGCTACAAGCACTTAAGCTTAGAGCGAACGATCAGACACAAGCCAACGCGCGGTCTCACCGACGCGCAGCTGAAAACGAGAGCTGAAATCCTCAGCTCAGATCTTGATCGGATCAATACCAAACATAAAAGGTCTCCTTACAACGCCAACGAGAATAGCATTCTCTTTCTATCAACACCAGACACGACGTTGCTGCTGATATCGAAATAGATGGCGCTGGAATTCCGCTCTTTCAAGCCACCGCCAAACCATAAAAAAACCGGAGACGGCTTGGGAAAGCGGTCACCGGGTTAAGAGGCAGGGCTATTGGCTATCACCCTGCGGGGAAAAAGGGTCCGCTCCTAATCGATATAGGAGCGGAAGATCGACAGACGCCAGCGGCGGCGGGCGGAGTCGGTCAGCTGCGGTGACGGGTCCTCGAAGAAGGTCGACGTCAGCAGGGCGGAGGCGATATCGGCGCGGGTCAGGCCGATATCCCGCAACTGATAGTCATCAAGCTCCGTAAGACCGTTGATTGCTCTGCGATTGCGGTAGCCGCGAAAGAGAGCAGCGAGCGGCGCAAGGAGGCCGGCAAGACGTGCGGACACGCTCACAGGCTGCTTGGCACAGTCGAGTTCTAAAGTCTGGTCAATCATGCGCATCGAACTCTCCTTTCTTTCGGGCGCAACAACCCACCCCTCCCGCGAGGTCGAGCGGGAAGGCATGCGGGCTGGAACTCAAGGCGGACAGAAGGGTCTCTGTCCTTCACTTTGCTTGATTTGCACGCTGAAGATGCCAAAGCCCTATTGATCAGTCCAACGAATGTTTCTAATGGTTATTATCAGAGATCGTTATAGGTGAGCCCATGTCAGCGCCTCTTGATATTGACCAGTTGCAGACCTTCATCGCCATCGTCGATTCCGGCAGCTTCACCAAGGCGGCAGATCGCGTCTACAAGACGCAGTCGGCGGTCTCGATGCAGATGCGGCGGCTGGAAGAGCGGATCGGCAAGCAACTTTTTATCAAGGACGGCCGCGGCAACCGGCTGACGGCCGAGGGCGAGAAGCTGCTCAACTATGCGCGGCGGATCATCCGTCTGAACAACGAGGCGATGGCGGCTTTCGACGACAATCGTCTCGAAGGCATGCTGCGCATCGGCACGCCCGACGACTATGCCGACCGTTACATGCCTGAGATCATCGGCCGTTTCGCCAAGACGCATCCAAATGTCGAGCTCTATATCGTCTGCGAGCCATCGGTGGACCTTGCCGAGCGCATGCACAAGGGCGAGCTCGATATCGCGCTCGTCACCCATAACCCGCGCGAACGCATGTCGGATGTCGTCAGAACCGAACCGCTCTGCTGGGTCGGCTCCGCCAACCATCCGATCCGTGACGACGCGCCGGTGCCGCTTGCCGTCGGGCGCCGTGACTGCCAGTGGCGCCAGCTTGCCTGCTCGGCGCTCGATGCCGTCGGCCGCGAGCATCAGATCCTGTTCACCAGCTGGTCCTGCACTGTTGTTGCCGCTGCCGTGCTGGCGGGCATGGCCGTCTCGGTCATGCCGGAATCGGCGCTGAGAACCGGCATGAAGGTGCTCAGCCAAGCAGACGGCTTCCCCGCCCTGCCCCCGGTCCAGATCGGCATCATGAAGCGTCCCGGCGTTTCGATCTCGCTGATGAATGCGATCACCGCCCATATCACGGCCTGCCTCGACAACATCACGCCTGCTGTCGTCGACGACAATCTGGAAGTCGATCTGAAGACCGCCTATGCGCGCAACTACCCGCGTCTGAAAGCCGCCAACATGGTGCCGAGCTGGTAAGTTTCAGCTTGCCTTGGAGAAGAGCGAAGCGCGGATCACGCGCTTCCATTCGCCGAGCATGCGCAGCGCCAGTTCTTCCTCGCTCTTGACCGCAAGACGGATCGAGGCTCCAATCAAGTGGCTGAAGAGATAGGTGCGCGCCTGCATGTCGATCGCTTCGAGTTCCGGCGCTACGCGCTTGACGGCTTCGTAGAAGATATCGGCAACCCGATTGCTGTGATCGATGTTCAACCGCAACAGATCCTGATCGGTTTCGGTGCCCATCCAGACGCCGAGATAGGTCGGGTCGTTGCGATAGGCATCGTAGTACCAGTCGATCATCCCCTCGATGAGATGAAGGGCGTCTTCCAGTGAATGGACGTTGGCGAAGACCTGCGCGGTCTTGGCCTGCACCTCGCTGGCATGACGATCGAACAGCGCTTTGACGATCGCCGCCTTTTCGGGAAAGTACTGATAGACCGAGCCGATCGGTACCTTGGCGGCGACCGCAAGCTCGGTCATGCGCATGGCACTCACACCTTTTTCGGCTATAATCTCGGCGGCAGCTGACAGGATGAGATCGAAACGCTGAATGCTGCGCTCCTGCTTCGGTTTCCGGCGCAGGCCGATGCGATCCACATTGTCTATGCTCATGCCGACCCGCCCCCACAGCTTATTCTTGAGCGGCGGCAGCTGTCTCAAACCGGCGCATCCGAGCGATATGGCATGCAGGTCTTCATGCGCCGTGAAGGGAAAACTTCGCATTTTATCGAACTGTCAAACTCGACAAAAATCGGAGCAAAATGCCCCGATTTTTCATGTCTAACCCTGTGGATGACTTGGCAGCCGAAAGATCAGGCCAGGTTCTTCTTGAGGAAATCCACGGTGCGGCTCCAGGCCAAATCAGCAGCCTTCTTGTCGTATCGCGCAGACGACGTATCGTTGTTGAACGCGTGATTGACGCCATCATAGACGAAGATCAGGAAATTCTTGCCGTTGGCCTCCAGCTCCTTCTTGTAGGCATCGATCCCGGCATTGATGCGATCGTCGAGACCGGCATAGTGCAGCATCAGCGCCGCCTTGATACCGGGCACCTGATCTGCCTTCGGCTGGGCGCCATAATAGGCGACACCCGCCTTGAGCTCCGGCGATTTGGTGGCGAAGTTGTTGACCGTGCCGCCGCCCCAGCAGAAACCAATGGCGCCGACATTGCCATTCGCATTGGGCAGCGTCTGCAGATATTTCAGCGTCGCTTCGGCATTGGCCGCTGTGGCTGCGGCATCGAGCTTGCCGAAGAGCTCGCGGGCCTGATCCTCGTTTTCAGGCGTGCCGCCGAGCGGCGACAGGAAGTCTGGCGCCAGCGCGATGAAGCCTTCCAGCGCCATGCGGCGGGCGACATCGCGGATATGCGGGTTGAGGCCGCGGTTCTCGTGAATGACGATGACGCTGCCGAGCTTGCCGGATGCGGCCTTCGGCTCAACGAGATACCCCTTCATATCGCCGCTGCCACTCGGATAAGTCACGTCCTTCGCCGTCAGCCGCTCGTCGCCGGCCGGCACCATTTCGGCTGCGGCCTTGTTTGCCGCCAGCATCGGGGCGATGACGGCGGCGGCACCTGCGGATCCGGCAAGCTTCGTCAGCTTGTCCATGAAGCCGCGGCGGTCCAATGTCAGATGTGTGTATTCATCATAGGCGCTGATCATCGCCTGTGTGATTTCCGGCTTGTCCATATCGATCTCCTCTTCCCTACCCGGGCCATGCCCGAGCAGGAAGATAGGTCAGTGCAAAACAAGCGGTGTACAAATATGCGTTACCCGCTGAAGGCCATCCAGCCGATCAGCCAGGCCCACATGCCGAGCAGAGCGGCGCAGCCGAGCGCAAAGAGCGGGCTGCGGATTCGCATGTTATTGCTGGTCACGTGAACATAGGCGTGTGCGTAGCGCAGCACGACAAAGAGCCAGGCGAGCACGAGCGACGGAAGATTGTCGGCCTCGGTGATGTAGAGAAGCACACAACAGACATAGAAGAGAACCGGCAGCTCGAACTGATTGGCGATGCTGTTCTTGACGAAAAGGCTCTCCGGCGGCTCATCCCGGTTTTCGCGGTACTCGGAAATCCTGATCTTGCCCTGCCTCACCATCCGGCGGCGGCGGTAGCCGAGTAGACCGTAAAGGATGAAGACCAGGACGACTTGGCCGACGATCGGCCAGAAGATCTCGAAACCGGTCATATGGGCATTTCCTTTCAGCTTCTTTCAAATTTTTCAGAGCAGTAAAGGAAAAGGAAAGAGCTTGCCAGAGGAATGCCCGCCGCGAAAAGACGCAGCGGGCATGAGGTTCAGACTTGGGCGATGCCGCCATCGGCAAAGAGCTCGGCACCGGTGACGAAGCTCGAGTCATCGGAGGCGAGGAAGAGCGCGGCGGCGGCGATCTCATCCGCGCGGCCGACGCGGCCCATCGGAACCTGACCGGCCAGAAGATCGAGCAAGCCCTGCTGCTGCGCCTTGTCCTGACCGGCAAGTTCGACGAGACCGGTGGTCTCGGTTGGGCCGGGGCTCAGCGTATTGATGCGGATGCCGCGATCCTTGAGATCGAGGATCCAGTTGCGCGAGAAATTGCGGATCGCAGCCTTGGAAGCGGCATAGACGCTGAAGGCGGGCGTGCCGGTCGAGCCTGCCGTCGAGCCGGTGAGGATAACGGAGGAGCCTTTGGCGAGTAGCGGCAGCGCCTTCTGCACGGTGAAGAGCACGCCCTTAACATTGCGGCCGAAGGTGTCGTCATACTGCGCCTCGGTGATTTCGCCGATCGGTGCGAAAGAGCCGCCGCCGGCATTGACGAACAGCACATCGATGCGGCCGGCCTCAGCCTTCACCTGCGCGTAGAGCCTGTCGAGATCGGCAAGCTTTGCCGAGTCGGCCTGAATACCGGTGGCATTGCCCCCGATTTCGGCGACGGCCTTCTGCAGCACATCGGCACGGCGGCCGGTGATAAAGACGCGTGCGCCTTCGGCGGCGAAACGTTTGGCGGTGGCAAGGCCGATGCCCGAGGTGGCGCCGGTGATGACGGCAATCTTTCCATTCAGTCTCTGGGTCATATCAGTCGTCTCCTTGTGTTCGACTGATGCTGAGATATGGACGAGCAGATCATTTCGGAATAGAAAGAAATGAAAGTCATCATTGCATTTGAAACAATGAAACTGCCCGATTTCGAAGGTCTCGCAATGTTTGCCAAGGTTGCCGAGGAGCACTCTTTTGCCCGCGCGGCAAAGACGCTCGGCGTCTCGGTTGCCACCGTCTCGCGCGGTGTCGCAAGGCTGGAAGAACGGCTCGGGGCGCGGCTTTTCAACCGCACCTCCAGGCAGCTGTCGCTGACCGAGTTCGGAGCACGGCTCGCCGACCGGGCAACGCGCATCTATTGCGAAGCGGAAGAGATGGAAAATGCCGCCCGCGAACTCTCCAGCCGTCCGCGCGGGTTGATCCGGCTGGCTGTGCCGATGTCCTTCGGCCTGCGCTGGGTGGCGCCGATCCTGCCCGATTTCTTCGAACAATACCCTGACATCAGCATCGACCTGCATATGAGCGATGCCAGCGTCGATCTCGTCGGCGACGGCTTCGATGCGGCGCTCAGGATCGCCGTGCTGCCCGACTCATCGCTGGTCGCGCGGCGGCTGGCGCCGGTTGCGCCGTTCATTCTGGCCGCACCCGCCTACCTTGAGAAATACGGCTGCCCTGAGCATCCGCGCGATCTCGCCGCCCATCATCTGCTCGGTTATTCCTACCGGCCGAAGCAGGATGTCTGGCGCCTGAAGAACCGGCAGGGCGACGAGGAATATGTGACGCCTAGCGGGCGGTTGAGGGCGACCAATTCCGAAGCACTGGTGCCACTGGCGCTACGCGGTCTCGGGATCTGCGAACTTCCGGAGTTCCTGGCCAGCGAATATCTGGCAGACGGGCGGCTGAAGGCGATCTTGCCGGACTGGACGCTGCCGAGCGGGGCGCTCTATTTCGTCACGCCATCGGCGCGGGCACGCCCAGCGAAGATCGAGGCACTGTCGGAATTCATGATTGCGCGGCTTTCTAACCCGCCCTGGCGCTGGCCGCGCTAGGCTTCGTCCTTCGGCCCGAAACGGATCAGCGCGAAGCGGATGATGGCGATCACGGTGACGGCGAGCGAGGCGAATTTCAGCTTGGTCAGCCAGGGCAGGATGGTGACCGCGGTGGTCGAAGACGGGCTGCCGCCGAAGGCAATCAGGCTCGATATGTTTTCGGCATAATCGGAAAACGCATAGATGAGTGGCAATGCCAGGACGGCTTTTACAAGGGCCGGGTGAACCGGTTTGCCGAAATATCGCCCTGTCGTCTCGAGCTTGAGGATGAGGCTCAGGAGCAGCATCGCCAGCAAGGCGGGCAACACCAGCTCAGGGCCGAGATACATGGAACGGAGAATTCCATAGGCGGCGGCATTGTCCTTCAGCAAGGACTGCATGGCCGCGACAGTCGCCTCGTCATAGCCTGCGACATAGGTATCGAGCATGGCGCGGCCGGTTTCGTGCTGAAAGGGTAAGACGAAACCGAAGAGCGCCCAACCAAAAGCGGCAATGCAGAGAATGGCGAGCAGCCCGATGATGCGGAGCGGTATCCGGCTGCCCGCTGTCATCATCAGACGCCGGAGCCCGGATAGTTCGGGCTTTCGCGGGTGATCGTCACGTCATGCGGATGGCTTTCGCGCAGACCGGCGCCGGAAATGCGCACGAAGGTGGCGCGCTCCTGGAATTCCTTGAGGTCCTTGCCGCCGACATAACCCATGGCAGCCTTCAGGCCGCCTGCGAGCTGGTGCAGCACGCCCGATACCGGTCCCTTGTAGGGAACCTGGCCTTCGATACCCTCTGGCACGAGCTTGAGCGTGTCGCGGACCTCGGCCTGGAAGTAGCGGTCAGCAGAGCCGCGGGCCATGGCACCGACGGAGCCCATGCCGCGATAGGCTTTGAAGGAACGGCCCTGATAGAGGTAAACTTCGCCCGGGCTTTCGTCAGTACCTGCGAGCAGCGAGCCGATCATGACGGCCGATGCGCCCGAGGCGATCGCCTTCGCGACATCACCGGAGAACTTGATGCCGCCATCGGCGATCACAGGGACGTCCTGCGCCTGCGCTGCTTCGACAGCCGACATGATGGCTGCGAGCTGCGGAACGCCGACACCAGCGACGATGCGCGTCGTGCAGATCGAACCCGGGCCGATACCGACCTTGACCGCATCCGCACCGGCATCGATCAGCGCCTTGGTGCCATCAGATGTGGCGACGTTGCCCGCCATGACGCGAACCGAGTTGGAGAGCTTCTTGACGCGCGCCACGGCATTGAGAACGCCCTGCGAATGACCATGGGCGGTATCGACGACCAGAAGGTCGACGCCGGCTTCGATCAGGCGCTCGGCGCGCTCGAAACCATCGTCACCAACGCCGACAGCAGCGGCGGCTCGAAGACGGCCCTGCGCATCCTTCGAAGCGTTCGGGTTCAGCTGAGACTTCTCGATGTCCTTGACGGTGATCAAACCGACGCAACGGCCTTCACCATCGACGACCAGCAGCTTCTCGATGCGGTGCGTATGCAGAAGGCGCTTGGCCTCCTGCTGATCGACATTTTCCTTGACGGTGATGAGGCCTTCGCGGGTCATCAGCTCGTAGATCTTCTGCGAAGGATCGGAGGCGAAGCGAACGTCGCGGTTCGTGAGGATACCGACGAGGCGGCCGGACTTCTCAACGACCGGGATACCGGAGATCGAGTACATTTTCATCAGGCCCAGCGCATCAGCGAGCGTCGCATCGGGGCCGATGGTGACAGGGTTAACGACCATGCCGCTTTCGAACTTCTTGACCTGGCGAACCTGCTCGGCCTGCTCGACCGGCGTCAGGTTCTTGTGGATGACGCCGAGGCCGCCGGCCTGCGCCATGGCGATCGCCAGACGGCTTTCGGTGACGGTGTCCATGGCAGACGAAATGATCGGGATATTCAGTTCGAAGTCGGTGGCGATACGTGTCGCGACGCTGGTCTGGCCCGGCAGAACTTCGGAATGACCGGGCTGCAGCAGCACGTCGTCAAACGTGAGTGCGTCCAAACCGGTCGGCGTTTCAATGATGCGAGCCATGGCCAATTTCCTTCAAATAAGAAAAATGCGACCCCACCCGGAACGAATCGTCCGCACCGGCGGTGTGCAAGGGTTGCTTTGGAAGTTGGCGAGGGCTGGTAACACGTCTATGACAGGTTGGGAATAGCAAAACGCGAATGCCTGCTGCGCGTCCAGGGAATAGGACGATGTGGCGCATTCCCAGGCCACGCAGCCTTGTTTCCGGCATGTCCGTTTCCCATGTGTCCACGGGCTGGACCGCATTGCCTTCAAGACGACACCATCCGCCAATTCCAACGGGCACTGGAGCTGCAAGCCGTGAACACCACCTGCACATCCTCCGACACGTTTCTATTTCTGCGCGCCTGGCTGCGAAATCCGCTGCGCGTCGCCTCCGCCATTCCTTCCGGCCACTCGCTGGCCCAGCTGATTACCCGGGAGATCGAGCCGGCAGCCGGCCGCGTCATCGAACTCGGGCCGGGCACCGGCGTCTTCACGCGCGCACTGATCGGCCGCGGCGTTGCCGAGAGCGACCTGGTGCTGATCGAGAAAGGACGCGAATTCACCGGCATGCTGGCGGCACGTTTTCCGCAGGCGGCGATTGTCGAAAGCGATGCGGCGAAGATCGGACAGCTCGATATTGGCGGCCCGGCGGGCGCCGTCGTCAGCGGCCTGCCGCTGCTCTCCATGCCGCCGCGCCAGGTGATGGCGATCCTGGCCGGTGCCTTCAGGCATCTCGACAAGCAAGGGAAATTCTATCAGTTCACCTACGGCCCGCGCTGCCCGGTGCCACGCCCGATCCTCGACAGGCTGGGCCTGAAAGCGGTGTTCCTGGGACGGACGATCCAGAATTTCCCGCCGGCTGCCGTGTACCGTATCTCGAAGCGGACCACCCTGCCCTTCTGGCAGGGCGACTGAGCTTTGAAAATACGGGAGCGGCATTGGCCGCTCCCGTCTCCCATCAGATATCGAACTGATAGCTCTTGGGGACGAAGCGATAGCCTGCCCCCTGCTTCTCGACGAAACCGACCGCCGGGAACGGCATGTGATAGCCGAGGAAGGCGATCTTGTCGGTGGCGATCAGGTCGAACACCTTCTTGCGCGAGGCGGCGGCCTCGGCCTTGTTCATGTCGAAGCGCACTTCCCATTCCGGATGCAGCAGCGACAGGATGTAATGGTTTGCCGTATCGCCGGTGAAAACCAGCTGCTTGTTGTCGGACTGTGCATGAAAGACCATGTGGCCGGGCGTATGGCCAGGCGCCAGCATCGCGGTGATGCCGCTGACGACGGAATCTCCTTCCTTGATGAAGGTGGTGTTTTCGGCAAAGGGCACGACATTGGCGAGAACAGCCTTGTGGCCGCCTTCGGCCGGCGTCCCCTCGCGGGCCTTGTCGGTCCAGAAATCGTATTCCGCCTGGCCGGCTACATAGCGGGCGTTCTTGAAAGCCGGGGCGCCGCCTTCCATCATGCCGCCGATATGGTCGCCATGCATATGCGTCAGTGCCACGACGGTGACGTCATCGACGCTGTAGCCGGCAGCCTTCAGGCCATCCTGCAGCTTGCCCATGCCACGCTCGCGGGCACCGGCGCCGAAGCCTGTATCGACGAGGATCACATCGGAACCGGTATCGATGATTGCCGGCGAATAGCTATTCACGAACTTGTCGGCGGGCAGGAAGTTTTCGGTGAGCAGTGTCTTCACTGCTTCCGAGTCCTGATTGGTGCCGAAGGTTTCGAACGGCTTCTCCAGCACGTTGCTGCCGTCGCGGACGGCGGTGATCTTGAAGGAACCCAGCTTGAATTGATTGATCTCTGGCAATGCTGTCGTCATCTTTGCTTTATCTCCGGTCTCGGCCGCCTGGGCCGGTATTCTCAAAATGGCCGGCGCCGCCAGCAGGCCAAGACCTGCGGCAAAAAGCGTGCGCCGCTTCATCCCCAATGAAACTGCCATATATCCATCCTCCGGCAACGTGCGATCTCTATTCGCACTCATCCCCACGTGCTTGCCGGGCATTTCTGGCCGCGGCGGCGTAAGCATATGTCAATGTTGAAAGGAGAAGTTGTCGAACAAGCCGTCTCACGCAGACGTGAAGCGGATGTGTAGACTTCAGCGTTTCCGGGATTGGCAGAGACCGAGACCGGGACTAAACAGCAGCCGCCCCCAAGACCATTCAAGGCTTTCGCCTATGAACCGCATCGTTCCGCTTATCCTTGCCGTCGCGCTCTTCATGGAGCAGATGGATTCGACCGTTATCGCCACCGCGCTGCCGGCGATCGCCAATGACCTGCATGTCAACCCGATCACCCTGAAGCTGGCGCTGACCTCCTACATGGTATCGCTTGCCGTCTTCATTCCGATCAGCGGCTGGATGGCCGACAGGTTCGGCGCCAAGAACATCTTCCGGCTGGCCATCGGCGTTTTCGTCGTCGGCTCGATCTTCTGCGCCAGTTCGTCCAATCTCGTCGAATTCGTCTTCGCCCGCTTCCTGCAGGGTATCGGCGGCTCGATGATGACCCCGGTTGGACGCCTCGTGCTGGTGCGAACGACGCAGCGCAGCGACCTCGTTTCGGCCATGGCGCTGCTCACCATTCCGGCGCTGGTGGGCCCGCTGGCAGGCCCGCCGCTCGGCGGCTTCATCACCACCTATTTCAGCTGGCACTGGATCTTCCTGATCAATGTTCCCGTCGGCGTGATCGGCGTCTGGCTGGCGACCATCTTCCTGCCGCATGTCGAGGCGACGCGGCCACCGAAACTCGATGTCATCGGCTTTATCCTGACGTCCGTCTCAGCGGCCGGCGTCGTCTTCGGCCTCTCGGTCGTCAGCCTGCCTGCGCTGCCGCCGGTCATCGGCATCACGGCGACAATCGTCGGTCTCATCTGCGGCTGGCTTTACGTCCGCCACGCCAGGAGCCACCCGGCGCCGATCCTGAACCTCGACCTTTTCAAGAACGCCACCTTCCGCGCCTCGACCACAGGCGGCACGCTGTTTCGCATCTGCGTCGGCGCCATGCCGTTCCTGACGCCGCTGATGCTGCAGCTCGGCTTCGGGCTGACGCCGTTTCAATCCGGCCTCATCACCTTCTCGGGTGCGATCGGGGCAATCACCACCAAGTTCATGGCGCGCCGCGTCTTTGCCGCCGCCGGTTTCCGCTCGACGCTGCTGACTGCGGCGTGCGTGACGACCGTCGTCACCGCCGCAACGGGCTTCTTCACGCCAGAGACCCCGCATGTTGCGATCGTCGTCATTCTCCTGATCGGCGGCTTCTCGCGGTCCTTCATCTTCACCGGCATCAATGCGCTGGCCTTTGCCGACATCAAGGATTCGGAGGCCAGCCAGGCGACGTCGATGAGTTCGGTGATGCAGCAGATCAGCCTGGCGCTCGGCGTTTCCGTTGCCGCCATGATCCTGGAAACCTGCATCTATTTCCGCGGCGAAGCGCTGCAGGTGGCCGATTTCCACGTCGCCTTCTACGTCATCGCCGCGCTGACGCTCATCGCGATGATCCCGTTCATCCGCATGGACAGGAATGCCGGGGCCGTGGTCTCCGGCCATCGTGGCAAGCCGATCACGCCTGCCGCCATCGAGGCCGAGCAGCAGGCGGTGAAATAACCTATTCCGGCTGTTCGCAGACGGCGCTAAGCTTATTGCCGTCGGGATCGCGAATGTAAGCGGCGTAGAAACTGTCGTGGAATGGGCGAAGGCCCGGTTCGCCTTCGTCCTTGCCTCCGGCGGCGATCGCCGCCGCGTAGAAGGCATCGACATCGGCCCGGCTCGCCGCAGACAGTGCGGCCATCGTGCCATTGCCATTCGACGCGCGACGCCGGTTGAACGGCGTGACCACCCAAAGGCGGCATCGGGTGTCGCCATCCGCCGAATAGCCGATTTCTTCTTCCGAATAGCGCTGGCAGCGATAGCCGAGCGGCGGCATGATGGCATCATAGAAATGCCGTGCCCGCTCGATGTCGTTGGTTCCGAGGGTCAGATAAAGAAGCATGGGTCGGTGATATTCCAAGTCTTGGGACTGTCATAATCGCCCCAGTTCACCGGAAAGATCAAGCTTCCGTAACGTCAACCTGCTTTTGACGGCCCTTGAAGCCCTTGGCGAGCAGGAACATCTCGACCGATTCGGCGCGCGACGATGCCGGCTTGACGTGGACGACCTGCTTGAAATGCTGCTTCAGCATGGTCAAGAGCTCGCGCTCGGTGCCGCCCTGGAAGGTCTTGGTCAGGAAGTGACCGCCCTCGCCCAAAACCTCGATGGCAAAATGCGCCGCGACCTCGCAGAGATGCATGGTGCGCAGATGGTCGGTGCGGTGATGGCCGGTGGTCGGCGCGGCCATGTCGGAGATGACGAGATCGGGCGTGCCGCCGACGGCTTCCATCAGCGCTGCCGGCGCCGATGGATCCAGGAAGTCGAGCTGAAGAACCTTGACGCCCGGAAGCTGCGTCATTTCCAGGAAGTCGATGGCCGCGACGCGGATATCCTCGTCGGTCGAGCCGGTGACCTTGGCGGCGATCTGCGACCAGCTGCCCGGCGCAGCGCCGAGATCGATGATGCGGCGGGCCCCCTTGAGGATGTTGTACTTCTCGTCGATTTCCAGCAGCTTGAAGGCCGCGCGGGCGCGATAGCCCTCGAGCTGCGCGCGCTGCACATAGGGATCGTTGATATGGCGCTGCAGCCACTGGCGCGACGACGCCTTCATCTTCTTGTTCTTGACGCGCTGGCCGAGCTTGCGGCCGGTGCGGTTGCCCGCGATGGGTGCCTTGGTCATTGTTCTCTTACCTTCCACGCTGGCCGCGGCGATTGCGGTGACGGCGCCAGACGCCATCATCCGCCATCATGTCGGTCAACAGGCCTTCCCTCAAGCCGCGATCGGCAACGCGCATGCGCGGGCTCGGCCAGCGGCGGCGGATGGCTTCCAAAATGGCGCAACCGGCCAGAACCAGATCGGCACGGTCGGGGCCGATGCACGGGTTGGCGGCGCGGCTTGCAAAATCCCACGACAGGAGCTTCGCCTGCATGGCCGAAACCTCATCGTCCGACAGCCAGATACCATCCACCTTGCGGCGATCATATCGTGGCAGATCGAGATGCACGCCGGCAAGCGTCGTCACCGTGCCCGATGTGCCGATCAGATGGAAATCGGTCGACTGGGCAACCTCGATATCGGGGCAATCGAAACCGGAGAGCATGCCCGCGACTTCGCTGACCATGCCTTCGAAAACATCGGGCGTCACATCCCGGCCGCCGTGGCGCTCGGACAGCGTGACGACGCCGACCGGCAGCGAGGTCCAATGGGTGATGTGATTCGCCAGGCGGCTGAAGCGATTTTCGCCGATGCGGATGACGGCGATCTCGGACGAACCGCCGCCGATATCGAACAGAACGACGGAGCGGGTTTCACGCCCGACAAGCGACGAGCATCCGGAGACCGCAAGCCGGGCTTCGGTTTCGCGGTCGATGATTTCGAGATCCAGACCGGTTTCGGCAACGACGCGCTCGAGGAACGCTTCGCCGTTCGATGCCTGGCGGCAGGCTTCGGTGGCGATCAGCCGCATACGGCGGATTTCGCGGTTCTTCAATTTGCCGGCGCAGACGCGAAGCGCATCGACGGCGCGATCCATCGCCTCGTCGGAGAGACGGCCGCTGGCCGCCAGCCCCTCGCCGAGGCGGACGATACGCGAGAAGGCATCGACGACGCGGAACTGGCCGGGGCGTGTCGGCTGGGCAATCAGCAGGCGGCAATTGTTGGTGCCGAGGTCGAGCGCCGCATAGAGCTCGTCCGGCCAGGGATGTTCGAAGCCGTGATGCTCGCGTTCGCCGGGGCGATGCGGGCGTGGCTGGTCGCCGCTTCGCGCATCGGCATGACTGTTTGCCCGGGCGGACGGCTGATTTGCAGCAGACGATGGCTGAGAAGCGGTCTTCTCCGGCGTCAGCGGACGGCCCTGCAGGCCGCGTTTTCCGCGATGCTTGCGCCGGTTGCGGCGCGAGGCATGCTCCGAATCACCAGATGGATTCGCCGCACTGTCGGCAACCTTCTGATGCTGGATGGCGGCCTGCGGTGCCACGCCGGTTTGCGGCGCAGCATTGCCACGGCGGCGGCGCTTGCGCTTGCGGGACGGATTCCCTGCGGTGTTTTCCGTTGGGCGCGCAGCGTCTCCAGAGGGTCCGGAGGCGGTCTGCGAAGCGGCCTGGGGCGCGTTGCGGTTCTGGCCGCCACGTTTTCCCTTGCGGCGCCTGGACTTTTTGCCGTCCTTGCGCTGTGCCGCTGGCGCCCCGTCAAATTGCGGCCTGGCGCCGCCTTCGGGGTCTTCCACGTTGTTTTTCCACGCGCCGCGCAAGGCCTGAACGGTATGCTGCTGGCGCTCATTAGATTTTTGCGTTGCCGCAAGAATACCAGCGCATGCCAAAATCACCAAATTCTTTTTGAAAACAGTTTTAGAAGCGCCTGAAACGCGTCATCCACATGCCCTGAATTTTTTTCAAAACAGCTATTTGCATTCCGCCGCGATTTGGTTATAAGCCCCGCACGACAGCGAAGCGGCCGACGCGCCGCTCCTGCTGGGGAATAGTTCAATGGTAGAACGACGGACTCTGACTCCGTTAATCTTGGTTCGAGTCCAGGTTCCCCAGCCAAACTTATTTTTCTTACTGAAATCAGCGACTTATACAATATTAAAAACACTAAGTGTTGCGATTTTGTGGATGGTCCACATGGCTCAATGAGCCCGATTTCGTTAGCTACCCAAAGTCACCGTTGCCGCCGAACGTCAAATGATTCCAGTGAGGGAATTTCCCTCTTGCTAGGAGTGCACATAGAAGGCGGACAAGAAGCGCGTCTGCGTCTTCGTGTTTAAACTTCGCAGGGTCGAGCCTCCCTGTATGCGTAGCGCTCGACCGGGCCGAATAGAGATTTCCAATGTCTTTTCGGGCCTCCATCCGTGTCTCAGGCGAAGAGCCAAGTAACCAGCCCGCGCGAAGACCAAGCTTGGCGTTGATCTCTTCCTTGGCGTTCTGGTCATCGTGCATCAATGCAACTTCCAATGACATTCCGAGGTCGATGGCCTTATTGACGATATCAAAATCACCACGGGACCGAGCTAAGCGATCAATTGCAAGATAAAGCGAAGCAGGACCTTCAAAAGCATCTAGCTGTTTGACTAGCGAAAGTGTTCTTGGCGACATCGGGTTGAGCGTTATGAAAAATATTCGCCGAACTGAAGATCGAACTGAATCCTGAATCTTGAGCAAGAATGTGATCTGTTTCAGCGGCCATATAGCTGCTTATGATTTCAACTGGTCCTGTGCCTTGCAACGCCAGCGCCCGCCGAAGTTGGAGCCGGTAGCCAAGCCGCTTTTCTGACTCTTTTGCACGATGACTGCTTAGCTTCTCGATTAGGGGCTGGTCGTGCCGATTAACATAAACAGGCTCGACATGAACCTTTCGGACCAAAGCAGCCGTATCTGTCTTAATCATATGTCCTCCAGCCCATCGCTGAACGAACACGTATCCGTTGTATCTGCTTTCCGGCAGATTGTCGTTTTGGGTAGAGCCAGCAGTCGTCCTCAGCTGAATAATTTCAGATACCGTGATGCCACTCACGTCGGAAATTTCGTAAAGTTCTACGGCATTCTTCGATAGCTGTTCGGCTGCGAGTTCGAGAACAGCGACAGGCTCCATTCCCCTGATTAGTTGGCGTATAGCCCAAGCAGTTTCTGTTTCAGCGGCGTTCCCCGGCATTCCGCCGCCTCCTGCAAACGCAATCCACGTATCAGAGTTCAACACGCCGAAAGGCTTGCAGTCCTTTAAAAGCTTGGCCTTTTCATACAGATACGTGGGGTTAATTTGATGAGGACTAGACCGCGGGGATGAATTGTCGATGTCCTCTTTGATCGCCTGAAGAATCTCTGTCGCGGTCATGCGTTTCCTCAAGTTACTAGAATGGCAAATAATAGTTTGCCCAAGGCCATGACGGCATCTGCAGCGTGTATGATTGCCTCATAAATTTGATGCTGATGCGCTTTGTATGCATCTACGGCTATACCTCGCACTCGCACAAGAAGCCCGCCGATGGCGGGCGAAGGTCTCAAAGCAATCGCCGGAAATTCAAATGCATTCAGCTCTTGTAAAGCGCGACCTTGTTGCACTTATCGTTGTCATCGCGCCTACTCATCTATGTCAAGTGCGACTGGAAAGCATGGTCCCCTCACCCTTCCCGCGGCGAAGCAAAGTCATGCCACTCCGCCTCGGACCCATGGAACACGTTCAAATCGATCTTGCCCTGAACGCCCTGGGAGAGCCCTGAACCCGAATATTGCCAGAGCATCCAGCGGCGGCCGGGATAGACTTGGGCCGGGTGGGCGGCGACGGAGCGGAGCCAGAAAGGGTGGCTCGGAAACTGGCCGCGGAGGTTGTCGCGATAGAAATCGGGCGCCGTGTAGATGATCGGGCGCTTGCCGTAATAGCGCTCCAGCTTGTCCATGAAGACCTGCATCTTTTCGACGACGCGCTCGGGTGACGGGCGGCGCTTGCAGCTGGATTCGCCGTTCCATTCGACGTCGATGACGGGCGGCAGGGCATCGGGATCGCGCGGCACGTTGCGCATGAACCAATCGGCCTGTTCGCCGGCGGTGCGGCACCAGTAGAAGAAATGATAGGCGCCGCGCTTCATGCCTGCGGCCTTGGCGCGCTGCCAGTTGGTGCGGAACATCGGGTCGAGATGGTCGCCGCCGTCGGTGGCCTTGATATAGGCGAAGTTGGCGCCCTGGGTTCTAAGCGTCGCCCAGTCGATATTGCCCTGCCAGCGCGAGACATCGACGCCGTGGACGGCGAGCTTGCGCGGCGAGGCGCGGCCGAAATTGATCGGCTTGGCATCGCGGAACTGATGGGCATAGATGCGCGAGCGGGTGCGCGGGGCGAAGGCGGGTTCGGCCATCGGCACGGGTGCCGCCATCAGCGCTTCCGGGCGCTCGGCCGGAACCGGGGCGCCGACCACGCGATTGACAGGCTCGAAGGCCTGCGGCTGCGGCACCTGGCCTGCCCAGGCCAGCTCTTCCTGATGCGGCATGGGGGCTGACGGAGCGGCCTGCGCATAGACGGGCGCGGCCGGAACGGGCGCCGGCGGCGGGGACACCGAGCTCGTCGTTTCCTTCGACACCACACCGGAAACCAGACCCTCGGGGGTCGTGCTGGATGCGCAGCCCGACACAGTCAGGCAGGCAAGAAAGATCGCAGGAACAGCCGAAAAACGCATGGAACCCGTACACAACACAGAAAACGACATTGGCTTCATCAGGCCCGAACGGGGCCGGATGAATGGCTAACGGCAGTTTACCGGGAAATGTTGAATCCAATCTTTACGCCGGAATTTTCCGGACGGGCGTGTCATTTTCGCACGCAAGCACTTGTTAAAGATACAGAAAACCCGGCGTTTCACCGCCGGGCCGGGATGCGATCCTGTTTGTTCGCTGCCGTCAGCGGCGCATTAAGCGCATGACGAGCGAGACGACGAATAGAACCAGGAATATGAAGAAAAGAACCTGCGCGATGGACGCCGAAGCGCCTGCAATGCCGCCGAAGCCGAGCACGCCGGCAATCAGTGCCACGACGAGGAATACCAGAGCGTAATACAGCATGGCGATCTCCTAAGCGTTGGACTGACATAATAACGGCCGCCCAAGGACTTAGTTCCATGGGCGGCCGCTTCAGAATGAGATTTCGCGTGAGCTGTCAGCCGAAATTGAAGAGCGCGCGTTCGGCGCGGTCGCCCTGATCAGGCGCCGGCGGCTCGGCGGCATCCAGATAGAACTTGACCGGCGCCGTCAGCACGAACCAGACGCAGGCGCCGGCCATGAAGGCGTGTCCAACAGGATCATCGCTGCCGGCGAGAAACGGCAGGCCGCCCGATACCGAAAGCACCGTCATGCGCAGCGACCATTCGGCTTCGCGCTTGGAAACGGCGCGGGCGCGGGCCGACTTGTATTGGCGGGCGTCATAAGGGTTGGATTTCTTCAGCCGCAGAAGCTTGCGCAGCGATGGCAGAGCGAGCGCCAGGAGAGCGGCGAGGCTGAGCGCCAGCGGCATGCCCGCAAGCCCATACCAGCAGCCTGCCGTCAGAAGCGAGATGACGATGAGATTCCAGACCGGCTCAAGCCGTTCCGGCGCCTGGCCGGTGCGGATATGCCATGCCCTGAGCACGCTCGCCGCGCCGTCAAGCAACGGCTCGTCGATATAACGATTGATCCAGTTCACGCTGATGCGCCCCTTCATTAGGAGAGGCTCAGGCAAAACCACGCAAAATCGGCATGAAGATGGCGAGACAGCTTCAGGCCGTCAGTTTTGGCCTCACCACATCAGCAATTTCACGCATCCGATCGACCGGCGCGTGGCCGATCAGCATGAAGGCATGGGTCGCCGTCGACCAATAGATGACGTTCATGCCCTTGCGCCCCTCGATATCGGGCTGCTTCGCCCCTTTGTCGGAACGGATGATGCAGAGCGCCAACGGCCCGCTCTCGGGATCGAGATAGGCGATCTGCGCCAGGGGATGATCGTCGTATTCGAGCAGCTGGGCGCGCTTGAAATCGACGCCCGGCAAGGCCACCGTTTCAGGCGAGAGGTTCAGTCCAAGCTTCCCATCGACGCGGGCAAGCTGCGCGGTCTGGACATCGGCCGGCGGCACCGGACCGGCCAGCGTATCCGGCGTATAAAGTGCGATATATTCGGCGACGACGCTGCGCCACTCGCTGCCTTCGTCCTTGCCGATGCTGCGGCCGATACCAAGATAGGCGCGGTCGGCGATGATGCCGATTGCAAGCGAAGCGGCGAGCGCGCCGAAGAGGCCGCGGCGGGTGATGGTGGGGCGCTCCGCGCTCGCAGCCGCAGCGGCGGGAGCCGGGATCGCGGCAAGCATCGCCTCGAGCCTCTGCTTCGGCGCCTCGTCGAGCAGCGGCGCGAAAGCTTCGCTGAACGGCATGCTGCCATTGGCCAGGAACTCGATGCGGACAGCCACTTCCTCGTCTTCATTGGCGAGCGCTTCGATGCGCGCCATCTCCGGCTGCGGCAGTTCGCCGTCAAGAAAGGCGGTCAGCTCTTCGTCGGAAGGCATGCGGATATTGCTGGTCATGGGCGCCCTCCTTCGGCTGTTTCGGCGGAGAGCCTGGCGCGGGCGGCGGCAAGGCGGCTCATCACGGTTCCGATCGGAATGTTCAAGATTTCTGCGACCTCACGATAGGCGAGCCCTTCGACATAGGCCAGGAAGACGGCGCTGCGCTGGGCCTCCGGCAAGGCATCGACCTTGCGCAGCAACTGGGCGGCGGCGACATGCGTTTCGGTCGCCCCTGCCCCATCGAAAACCAGGGTTTCCTCGGCATCGGCAAAGCCTTGGCCCTGCCGCACCTTGTTGGCCCTGATCTCGTTCAGCCAGATGGAATGGAGAATGGAAAACAGCCAGCGGTCCAGCCGGGTGCCCGGCTCGAACTGCGCGGCGCGCTCCAGCGCCCGCACGCAGGTCTGCTGCACCAGATCCTCGGCGACATCCCGCTTGCGCGACAGCACGAGACCGTAACGCCAGAGCCGGGAGAGGTGCTCCGTCAGGCCCGTCCTGATATCCGCTTCGCTCGCGATGGCCGCCTCCGCGCCTGCTGTTTTCGGCGGCGCCGCCGGGGTGACCGGCGACTCCGATTTTTCGCGACTATAGGCAAGAAACGGGGCGTGTGCGACCGCCATCAGAGCAATCCTTTGCAGCCGGCTTCGCCCATGTGCCGATCCTCAGATTTTCGAGGGGTCGATGATCGCGGCGTTCAGATCCTGGTATTCTTCGCAATCCGTGCCGCAGATCGTCTTGATCGTTGCCAGCTGGTCCTTGGCCATGTCGAGTTGGCCCTTGATGACATAGGCTTCGCCGAGATATTCGCGGACCTTCGCATATTGCGGATCGAGCTTCACCGACTGCAGGTAATAGGAAATGCCCTCGTCGGTGCGGCCGAGCTTGCGGGTGGCATAGCCGCGGTAGTTCAGGACTTCGGCGTTGTTCTGATCCTTGACAGTGTCGAGCATGGCGAGCGCCTCATCGAAACGGCCGCTCTTTGCCAGCGAATAGGCATAGTCGGTGCGGTTTTCATCGGTGATGTTGGCGCTGCTCTGCTTCACGCACTTCTTGGCCTTCTTATCGTAGACCTCGCCCTTCTTGCAGACCGGCATGGTCTCGCTGTCGTCGCCTGCGGCAAAAACAGGGACGGAGAATGCCGACGCGGCGATGAAGCCGCCGAGGATGAGAGAAGCGATACAGACAGTTGTGGTCGTCATGGGAACATCTCCAGGAAAATGACGTTGCACACCGAGAACACCGGTCATCGGGATTTTATTCGGCGGGGGTCATTCATTTTTTCGCATCACCTTTTCGTGACGGCGGGGGCCTGAATAAAGCGGCTCTAAGTAGTGTTCTCCAGCGCCGGGTGCATAAAGGAGAACTCCGTGAACGAACGGGTGACATTGCTTAGCGTTGCGACTGCCGTGCCTGAAGCCATCATCACGCAAAGCGAGGCGGCGGCGACGTCAGCCCGCCTTTTTGCGCACCGGTTCAAGGATTTCAGGCATCTCGCGGGGGTTTTCGAGAATGCCGGGATCAATAAGCGCCATGCGGCCCGGCCGCTTTCCTGGTTCGAGGACAATCACGGCTGGCCGGACAGGATGGCCGCCTATGCGGAGGTTGCCGGTCAGCTCTTTGCAGAAGCGGCAGCAAAGGCTCTCGCCGGCGCCGGGCTGGAGGCAGGCGACATTGATTGCGTCGTCACCGTCTCCTCGACGGGGATCGTCACCCCAAGCCTCGATGCTCGGCTGGCACGGCAGCTCGGATTTCGCGCCGATATCGAACGTGTTCCGGTCTTCGGTCTTGGTTGTGCGGCCGGCGTTTCCGGGCTTGGCATCGCGGCGCGGCTGGCGGCGGTGCGGTCCGGCAAGACGGTGCTCTTCGTCGCCATCGAGCTCTGCACGCTGGCTTTCCGGCTGGACGAACTGACACGGCCGAACATTATCGCCACCGCGCTTTTTGCCGATGGCGCTGCGGCCTGCGTGCTCCGGAGCGGAGACAGCGGCATCGCCGAGATCGAATCGTCAGGCGAACACCTGTTTCCCGATACGCTAGACATCATGGGCTGGAAGATCGACGACACCGGCTTCGGCATCATCCTGGCGCAATCGCTGCCGCCATTCGCCGAGCGCGAACTGGGGCCCGCGATCGACGGCATTCTCGCCCGCAACGGGCTGACACGCGCGGACATCGGCCGGTTCATCTGCCACCCGGGCGGCACGAAGGTTCTGGGTGCGATGGAAACGACGCTGGGGCTCGAACAGGGCTCTCTCGACCATGAGCGCGCCGTGCTTTCGGAATACGGCAACATGTCCTCGCCGACGGTACTTTTCGTGCTGGAGCGCGCGATTGCCGCCGGTCTGCCGGAGCGCGCGGCGATGATCGCCATGGGGCCAGGCTTTTCGGCAAGCTGCGTGACACTGAGGAGGATCGGCTGATGGACGCTTCTTTGCTGCTTCTTGCTTTCGTCACCCTGCAGCGGCTGGCAGAGCTGGTGATTGCGAAGCGGAACACGCTTGCCCTGTTTGCCCGCGGCGCACGGGAGGCCGGGGCCGATCATTATGCCTACATGGTCGCCCTGCATGCGGCCTGGCTTGGCGGCCTGTGGCTGCTTGCTCCCGGCAAGCCGGTTCAAGCGGGCTGGCTTGCACTGTTCCTGGTGCTGCAGGCCTTGCGGATCTGGGTGCTCTTCACGCTGAGGGGACGCTGGACGACGCGGATCATTATTCTGCCCGGCGAGACGCTGGTCAGAGCCGGTCCCTACAAGCTTCTCAACCATCCGAACTATGTGATCGTGGCGGGCGAGATTGCCGCCCTGCCGCTTGCCTTCGGCATGCCCGCCTACGCGATCCTGTTCTCGGTTTTGAACGCCATGATGCTTGCCGTTCGCATCCGCGTTGAAAATGCCGCATTGAGAGGGCAATGAAATTGAAATGAAACGCGATTTTTCATTTGCACCATCGCCAGCCTAAGGGCATTTTCGGGCTTGGGAACTCATTGGGTTGCAAGGAAAAATGACAAAGACTGCAATCGTGCTTGGTGCCGGCATCATCGGCGTTTCGACAGCCATCCACCTGCAACGCCGCGGCTGGCAGGCGGTGCTGGTTGATCGCAAGGCACCGGGTAACGAAACGTCCTTCGGCAATGCCGGCCTCATCCAGCGCGAGGGCGTCGTTCCCTACGGCTTCCCGCAGCAGGTCGGGCTGTTGCTGCGCTACGCGCTGAACAACCGCATCGACGCGCATTATCACCTGAAGACGCTGCCGAAGCAGGTCGCCTTCCTCGCCCGCTACTGGTGGAACTCCAATGCCCGCCGGCACGACGCCATCACCCGTGCCTATGCGCCGCTGATCGAGAATTCGGTGCTTGAACACAAGGACCTGATCGAGGCGTCGCATGCCGAAGCGCTGATCCGCAAGGATGGCTGGATGCGGGTGTTTCGCACCGCCGAGAAATACGACCAGGCGATTGCCGAAGCCGCACTCTGGGAACGGGAATTCGGCGTCGAATACGACAAGTTGAGTTCAGCTGATGTCGCGCGCATCGAGCCGGGCCTGATCCAGAATTTCACCGGCGGCCTGCGCTGGCGCGATCCGTGGTCGGTTCTCGATCCGCATGCGCTGACGGCGGCTTACTGCGCTTATTTCGAAAGCATCGGCGGCCGTTTCGTCAGCGGCGATGCAAACTCGCTCGGACAGGCCGGCTCGGGTTGGCGGATTTCCACGGCGGAAGGCCCGCTCGATGCCGATGATGCGGTTCTGGCGCTCGGCCCCTGGGCCGAGGTCGCGACCAAGCGGCTCGGCTATTCTTTCCCGCTCGGCGTCAAACGCGGCTATCACATGCATTACGCCGCGCAGGGCAATGCCGTTCTCAACAACTGGACGCTGGATGCCGAGCGCGGCTACTTCCTGGCGCCGATGAACAAGGGCATCCGCCTGACGACGGGTGCGGAATTTGCGACGCTCGACGCCCCGAAAACGCCGGTGCAGCTTGACCGCGCCGAGAGGGTGGCGCGCACGATCTTCCCGCTCGGCGAGCGGCTGGACCCCGAACCCTGGATGGGCGCGCGCCCCTGCACGCCTGACATGATGCCCATCATCGGCAAGGCGCCACGGCATAATGGATTGTGGTTTGCCTTCGGCCACGCGCATCACGGGCTGACACTCGGACCGGTCACCGGCAGAGTGCTGGCGGAGCTGATGACCGGCGAGACACCCTTCATCGATATATCCGCTTACTCGCCGCAGCGTTTCAATCCTTAAGCACTTGCGCAGACTGGCGTTTTTCCGCCAGATGAATCCGCGTCAGGGGCTTTTCAGGAAATGGGATTCCTCCAAAACCAGCACCTGAAGTTCTAGTATTGCGCTAGAATTTCAGGAGAATCCCATGTCTATCGCTTCACCCAGCCTCCCCGGCATCAAGGAGCCGTCGCTCGGAACCCCGGGCCTCGGCTCGATCATCGTGCTTGTTCTCGGCACTCTGCTGCTCGGCTATTTCTACGGCCCGGCACAAGGCGCCCTCTTCCTCGTCGGCGGCGCTCTCGGTATCGCGCTCTACCATGCCGCCTTCGGCTTCACCTCCGCCTGGCGCGTGCTGATCCTCGATGGGCGCGGCCGGGGCTTGCGGGTGCAGATGATCCTGCTTGCCATCGCCGTCGTGCTATTCTTCCCGTTCCTGGCAAGCGGCACGCTGTTCGGCCATGAAGTGAAGGGCTCCGTCTCGCCCGCCGGACTCGGTGTCATCGCCGGTTCCTTCATGTTCGGTATCGGCATGCAGCTCGGTGGCGGATGCGCGTCGGGCACGCTGTTCACCGCCGGCGGCGGCAATGCGCGCATGCTGATCACGCTCTTGTTCTTCATCATCGGCTCGGTGCTCGGCACCGTCAATTTCGACTGGTGGGTGAGCCTGCCGTCGCTGCCGCCGACTTCTCTGGTGCAGAGCTTCGGCGCTGTGGGCGGTATCGCCGTATCACTGGCGATCTTCGCAGCCGTCGCCTGGATCAGCGTTATCGTCGAGAAGCGCTGGCACGGCTCGCTCGAGCAACCGGCCCCCTCCCCGCGTCAAGGCCTTTCGCGCTTCCTGCGTGGTCCCTGGCCGCTCGTCCTCGGTGCGGTGGCACTGGCGCTTCTGAACTTCCTGACACTGGCCATCGCTGGCCGTCCGTGGGGTATCACGTCGGCCTTTGCGCTCTGGGGTGCCAAGGGCGCCGTGCTGCTCGGCATCGATCCGACCGCCTGGGCCTACTGGCAGATGCCTGCCAATGCCAAGGCGCTCTCCGACAGCGTCTTTGCCGATATCACCTCGGTCATGGATTTCGGGATCATCGCCGGCGCAATGCTGGCCTCCTCGCTCGCCGGCCGTTTCTCGCCGAGCTGGGATATTCCGCTTCGTTCAGTCGTTGCCGCCGTCGTCGGCGGTCTGCTGCTGGGTTATGGGGCGCGCATCGCCTATGGCTGCAATATCGGCGCCTATTTCTCCGGGATCGCTTCGGGCAGCCTGCACGGCTACCTCTGGGCGTTCTCTGCCTTTGCGGGGAATATCGTCGGCGTAAAGTTCCGTCCGTTCTTCTTCCTGGAGAAGAAGAACCTGCGCCGCATCGACGGCTAGGAAATACCGAGCGGCGCGAGCTTCATTCGCGCCGCTTCCGCGATCGCGTCGATGGTGCCGTCGATATCGACCGTGACGACGCCGGGCTCGCCGGTCGGGACCTCAAGCGTTGCAAGCTGGCTTTCCAGCAGGGATGCTGGCATGAAGTGGCCGGTGCGATGACCCATGCGGTCCATCAGCAGTTCTTTCGAACCTTCCAGATAAACGAAAAAGAGATTGCCGCCGGCAGCACTGCGAAGCCGTTCGCGGTAGATGCGCTTCAGCGCCGAACAGGAGACGATGACACCCTCGCCTTCTGAGAGCGCGGACCTGATCGTCTGGCCGATCACATCAAGCCAAGGCATGCGGTCCTCGTCGGTGAGCGGAATGCCTTTCGACATCTTCTCGACATTGGAGCGCGGATGCAGTGCATCGCCTTCGACGAAACGGAGGCTCAACGCCTCCGCCAGTTTCTCGCCGATCGAGGATTTGCCGGAGCCGCTGACGCCCATGACGATGATGGCATGGGGCTTGCGGTCATTCTCCGGCATCTCTAATCCTCTTTGTTCCGGCTATTTCCATGCCTCAGGAGGCAGCAGCAGCCTTGCGGGCCAGACGCGCCCGGATGGTTTCGACATCGGCCCGCGGCGTCGCGGCAAACAACGTCTTGGTATAGCTGTGCTGCGGATCGCTGAAGACCTGATCGCGGCTACCGTATTCGACGGCTTCGCCGAAATACATCACCATCACGTCGTCTGCCATATAGCGAACGACCGAGAGGTCGTGGCTGATGAAGACGTAAGTCAGGTTCAGCTCGTCCTGCAGGTCGGCCAGCAGGTTAAGCACCTGTGCCTGGACCGAGAGGTCGAGGGCCGAGACCGGCTCGTCGAGAACCAGAAGCCGCGGGTTCAGCATCAACGCGCGCGCGATGGCGATACGCTGGCGCTGGCCGCCCGAGAACATGTGCGGATAGCGGTTGAAGTGGATCTCCTGGAGACCGACCTTTTTCAACATCGCCATCGCCAGTTCCTGCCGTTCGGCAGCGGGCGTCTTGGTGTTGATGATCAGCGGCTCCATCAGGATGTCGCCGATCTTCTTGCGCGGGTTCAGCGAACCATAGGGGTTCTGGAAGACGATCTGCACCTTGCGGCGGATTTCCGGCGTCAGATCGCCGGCAGCGATATCCACCTTCTTGCCGTCGATCATCAGTTCGCCTGCCGTGGCAGGGTCGATCATCGTGACGATACGGGCGAGCGTGGACTTGCCGCAGCCGCTTTCGCCGACGATTGCCAGCGTCTTGCCCTGCTCGACCTTGAAGCTCACGCCCTTGACGGCATGAACGGTCTTTGCCTGCTTGAAGAGGCCGCCCGGGAGATAGTAGTCGCGGACGATAGTCTTGGCTTCGAGGACTGGCGTCATTGTGCCGCTCCCTGATTGAAAAGCTCGCCGATGGTCGGCAGGCGATCACCGGTGGCGTTGTCTGGAAGAGCGGCGAGCAGAGCGCGGGTATAATCGCTCTTCGGCGCTTCGAAGAGCGACAGGACGTCGGCCTCTTCCATCTTGCGGCCCTTGTACTGAACGATGACACGATCGGCCGTCTCAGCGACCACGCCCATGTTGTGGGTGATCATGATCAGGCCCATGCCGTGCTCACGCTGCAGACGCATCAAGAGATCGAGGATCTGCTTCTGGATCGTCACGTCGAGCGCGGTGGTCGGCTCGTCGGCGATCAGGAGCTTCGGATTGCAGGCGATCGCGATGGCGATCATGACGCGCTGGCACTGGCCACCCGACATCTGGTGCGGGAAGTGGTTGAGCCGCTCCGCCGGGTTCGGAATACCGACAGCTTCGAACAGTTCGATCGCACGCTTGCGGCGCGCGGCCTTATCGAGGCCGAGGTGGATCTTCAGAACTTCCTCGATCTGGAAGCCCACCGTGAAGCACGGATTGAGGCTGGCGATCGGTTCCTGGAAGATCATCGACATGTCCTTGCCGATGATCTGGCGGCGCTGGGCGCCGGACATGCCGAGCAGGTTCTGGCCGTCAAAGACCATCTTGTCGGCGGTGACCTTGGCGGTCCAGGGCAGAAGGCCCATGGCAGCCAGCATCGAGACCGACTTGCCGGAACCGGATTCGCCGACGATGGCGAGAACTTCGCCCGGATCGACCTTCAGAGAGACGCCGTCCACGGCGCGGAAAGCACCAGTCGACGTCTGAAACTCGACGACGAGATTTTCGATTTCGAGAAGTGCCATATCAGGACCTCTTCAGCTTGGGGTCGAGCGCATCACGCAGGCCGTCACCCATGAGGTTGATGGCAACAACGGTGATGAGGATCGCCAGACCCGGGAAAGTGACCACCCACCAGGCGCGCTGGATGAATTCGCGCGCTTCGGCAAGCATCGTGCCCCATTCGGGTGTCGGCGGCTGAG
This sequence comes from Rhizobium sp. 01L410, assembly GCF_056400165.1. Lineage (NCBI taxonomy): Bacteria > Pseudomonadati > Pseudomonadota > Alphaproteobacteria > Hyphomicrobiales > Rhizobiaceae > Rhizobium > Rhizobium sp. 01L410. The sequence continues at coordinate 72,506 of NZ_JBFTST010000006.1, read as the reverse complement.
CGCCCATGCCGAGGAAGCCGAGGGCGGCTGCGTCGAGGATCGCCGCCGAGAAGGCGAGCGTTGCCTGAACGATCAGCGAGGCAAGGCAGTTCGGCAGGATGGTCTTGAACATCAGCCGCAGCGTGCCGGCACCGGCAACGCGGGAAGCCACGACATATTCCTTCTCGCGCTCGCTCATGACGGCGGCACGCGTCAGGCGGACGAAATGCGGCTGGTTGACGATCGAGATGGCGATCATCGCGTTGGTCAGGCCGGGACCGAGGACCGCGACCAGCACGAGGGCGAGCAGCAGCGACGGGAACGCCAGGATGATGTCCATCAGGCGCATGATGACGATATCGACGCGGCCACGAAAATAGCCGGCAACAAGGCCGATCAGCACGCCGGCGACAACCGACAAAGTGACGACGACGACGCCGATGAACAGCGAGAAACGTGCACCGTAGATCAGACGGGACAGGATATCACGGCCGACGGCATCGGTGCCGAGCGGATAGGTGAAGCTGCCGCCGTCCATCCAGAACGGCACCGACAGCAGCAGCTGGCGGTTCTGCTCATCAGGGGCATGCGGCGCGACGATTGGCGCGCCGATGGCGATGACCAGGATGAAGAGGAAGATGAAGAGGCCGATGACGGCGCCCTTGTTTCGCGAGAAATAGTACCAGAACTCCGCAAGGACGGATGGCTGGCCGGTTTTTGTGCTTACCGTGCTCATGAGCCGCTCCTAATGACGAATACGCGGGTTGATAAAGCCATAGGTGACATCGACGAGCAGATTGACCAGCATGATGATGCCGGCGATCAGCAGAAGACCACCCTGGACGACCGCATAGTCACGCTTGAAGACCGCATCGACCATCCACTTGCCGATACCCGGCCAGGAGAAGATCGTCTCGGTGAGGATCGCGCCCGCCAGGAGCACGCCGACCTGCAGGCCGATCGTGGTGATGACGGGGATCATGGCGTTGCGCAGCGCATGAACGCCGACGACGCGGAGGGGCTTGAGGCCCTTGGAGCGTGCCGTGCGCACATAGTCTTCGCCGAGCACTTCGAGCATTGCCGAACGCGTCTGGCGGGCAATGACCGCAAGTGGGATCGTCGCGAGAACGATGGTCGGCAGGATGAGATAGCTGACGGCGGACTTGAAGGCGCCGGCCTGGCCGGACAGCAGGCTGTCGATCAGCATGAAACCGGTGACCGGCTTGAAGAAATACATCAGCGAGATGCGGCCCGAAACGGGCGTCCAGCCGAGATAGCCGGAGAAGAAGATGACGAGCAGCAGGCCCCACCAGAAGATCGGCATCGAATAGCCGATGAGGGCGACGCCCATCACGCTCTGGTCGAACCACGTCCCTCGCTTGACCGCGGCGAAGACACCAGCGGGAATGCCGAGCGCGGCCGCCAGAATGATGGCGCAGAGCGACAGCTCGAGCGTGGCCGGGAACAGTGTGAAGAATTCGCCGAGAACCGGGCGCTTGGTAACGATCGAGGTTCCGAGATCGCCGTGCAAGACCTTACCGAGGTAATCGAAATACTGCACATACATCGGCCTGTCGAAGCCGAGATCATGCATGATCTGGGCGTGACGTTCAGGCGCCATGACTCGTTCCCCCGACAACAGCATGACGGGGTCGCCCGGTAGCAGGCGGATAAACGAAAAGGCGATGAGCGAAACGCCGAGGAACGTTGGGATCAGCACCGCAAGGCGGCCGATGAAGAAACGTAACATGGCAGGTGTCCAATAGTTTCCGGCGGTCAGGATGATCCCGACCGCCGGCCAAGCCCGGCTTTCACCGGACAGTTTACAGATTTTCTATTATTCGGAAATGTCCACGCCGTCGAAGCGGTGGATGCCGAGTGGGTCCATGTGGAAGCCCGTGACCTTCTTGCTCATCGGAACGAAGACGACAGAGTGGTCGATCGTTGCCCAAGGAGCTTCCTTCTTGAAGATCAGCTGAGCCTGCTCATAGAGCTTCGTACGCTCTGCGACGTCGGCCGTCTGCTTGGCCTTCTTCATCAGATCGTCGTAGTCCTTGTTGCACCATTGAGCGCGGTTGTTGCCGCCAACAGCGGTGCAGCCGAGCAGCGTGTCCATGAAGTTGTCCGGGTCACCGTTATCGCCGGTCCAGCCGAGGATGACGGCGCCATCACGCTTCACATCGGAGGAGAGCTTCAGGTATTCGGCCCATTCATGGGTGACGATTTCGACCTTGACGCCAGCCTTGGCGAAGTCGGCCTGCATCAGTTCAGCTGCGCGGCGTGCGTTCAGCATGTAAGGACGCGAAACCGGCATTGCCCAGATCTTCATCGAAAGATCCTTGACGCCTGCAGCTTCGAGGGCCTTCTTCGAGCCTTCCGGATCGTACTTGTCGTCAACGACGGCATCATTGTACGACCACATCGTCGGCGGGATCGGGTTCTTGGCAACGGTTGCGGCGCCCTGGAAGACTGCGTCAACGATCGCCTGCTTGTTGATCGCCATGTTCAGGGCGCGGCGAACTTCCGGCTTGTCGAACGGGGCCATCTGCGTGTTGTAGGCGAGGAAGCCGATGTTCAGGCCCGGCTGTTCGAGAACAGTCAGGTTCTCGTCCTTCTTCAGCTCGGAAACGTCAGCTGCGTTCGGGTAAGGAAGGATGTGGCATTCGCCGGCCTTCAGCTTCTGAGCGCGAACCGAAGCGTCCGTGGTGATCGCGAACACGAGATCGTCGATCTTTTCCTTGCCCTTGAAGTAGGTTTCGTTGGCCTTGTAGCGGATGACGGCATCCGGCTGGTAGGCAACGAAGGTGAACGGACCGGTGCCGAGCGGCTGCTGGTTCAGCTGAGCCATCTTGCCGTCAGCAGCGAGCTTGTCGGCGTATTCCTTGGAAACGATCGATGCGAAGTCCATGGCCAGGTCGGCCAGGAACGGCGCTTCCGGACGGTTCAGGGTGAACTTGACGGTCAGGTCGTCAACCTTTTCGATCGACTTGACGAGATCCGGGAAGCCCATGCCGGCAGCGTATTCGTAGGAACCGCCTTCGACATACTTGTTCCACGGATTGTCGGCGCGCAGCTGGCGCTCGAACGAGAAGACGACGTCGTCGGCGTTCAGGTCGCGGGTCGGGGTGAAGAAGTCGGTGGTCTGGAACTTGACGCCCGGATGCAGCTTGAAGGTGTATTCCTTGCCGTCGTCAGAGACGGTCCAGCTGTCGGCGACGCCCGGCTCGATCTCCGTACCGCCATGCTTGAACTCGACGAGACGGCTATAAACCGTACGCGAGGAAGCGTCAAAGGTCGTGCCTGCGGTGTAGAGGCTCGGATCGAAGCCTTCCGGCGATCCCTCAGAGCAATAGACAAGCGTCTTGGAGTAGGCGGCGGTGGCCATGACGGAAGCCAGGGCAGTCGCTGCCAGCAGGACAGAGAACTTTTTCATGATGTTGTTTCCCAGGTTTGTTCTTTTTGATCTTTGGAGATCGGCGCTAGTTATCCCGATCAGCGGGCCGATGGAACGATATTTATTTGCTGAAAGCAACGGCGTAGGCAGAAAATTTTTCCAGAAAACCAACTTTAGAAATTTTCGGTCAAAAATAGGCCTGAATTTGCAAGATTGAGGCACATTCGACCGCGATTCTGTCGCATTTGGTATAAATTCGCGCCTGTGGACGGCATTGGAAGCGGTTTCAACGTGCTGTGATATATCAACACTGCGTGAGCCGGAACTAAAAAGCCACGGCTACCGGGGGTAGCCGTGGCTTCATGATGACTTTCGACTATTCAAATATTAAGCAGCCGGAGCGGGTATCGCCGCCTTGCGATAAGGCTGCTCGCCGGTGATACCGAGAAGGAAATTGATCTGCGGACGCGCTTTGACGAGGTCGTCGATCGAGTACTCGGTCAATACGTCGAAGAAGGCATTCAGCGCCTTGCGAAGCGCGGAATTGAGACCGCAGCTATCGACCAGCGGGCACTCGACGGCGCCGTCCTCAAAGCATTCGGCCATGGCGAAGCTGTCTTCGGTGACGCGGACCACGTCGAACAGGCTGATGTCAGCTGCCGGCTTGCCGAGACGCACGCCGCCATTACGGCCGCGAACGGTTTCGACCAGGCCAGCCTTGTTGAGCGGCTGCAGAATCTTGAAAAGGAAGAGCTCGGACACACCATAGGCTCTGGCGATTTCCGGAATCCGGCTCAAGTGTCCGTCATTGGCAGCGCAATACATCAACATGCGAACCGCATAGTTGGTCTGCTTCGTCAATCGCATGCCGGTCTCCTGACTCGAATGGGGCTGAAGCCTATATAGTGGGTAAGATAGTTTTGAACAATTCCAAAATATGAAAATCGGAGTCACGTTTATGCGGCCCCTCGCCGCATCGTCTCAAACGAAAAACGGGCCCGCCGAGGAGCCCGTTTTCCAAGTCTTCCAGGATGATGCGCTTACTTCATCGTCGGCATGACGAACTCGGCACCGTCCTTGATGCCCGACGGCCAGCGGCTGGTGACCGTCTTGGTGCGGGTCCAGAACTTGATCGAGTCGGTACCATGCTGGTTGAGATCGCCGAAGGAGGACGACTTCCAGCCGCCGAAGGAGTGGTAGGCGAGCGGAACCGGGATCGGAACGTTGACGCCGACCATGCCGATATTGATGCGCGAGGCGAAGTCGCGGGCCGCATCACCATCACGAGTGTAGATCGCAACGCCGTTGCCGTATTCATGCTTCATCGGCAGGTCGAGGGCTTCTTCGTAGTTCTTGGCGCGGACAACCGACAGAACCGGTCCGAAGATTTCGGTCTTGTAGATATCCATGTCGGGCGTGACGTTATCGAACAGGCAGCCGCCGACGAAATAGCCGTCTTCGTAGCCCTGGAGCTTGAAGTCACGGCCATCAACGACGAGCTTTGCGCCTTCGTCGACACCCTTGTTGATCAGGCCCATGATGCGCGCCTGGGCTTCCTTGGTAACGACCGGGCCAAGATCGGCCTTGTCATCGGTATAGGGGCCGATGCGCAGGGATTCGACCATCGGGGTCAGCTTGGCGATAAGACGGTTGGCGGTTTCCTCGCCAACCGGAACAGCGACCGAGATCGCCATGCAGCGCTCGCCGGCGGAGCCGTAGCCTGCGCCCATCAGCGCGTTGGCAGCCTGATCGAGATCGGCATCGGGCATGATGATCATGTGGTTCTTGGCGCCGCCGAAGCACTGGGCGCGCTTGCCGTTCTGGGCAGCCGTGCCATAGACGTAGCGGGCGATCGGCGTGGAGCCGACAAAGGAGACGGCCGAGATATCCGGATGCGTCAGGATCGCGTCGACCGCGCCCTTGTCACCGTTGACGACGTTGAGGATGCCGGCAGGCAGGCCTGCTTCGATCATCAGTTCGGCAAGACGGATCGGCACGGACGGATCACGCTCCGACGGCTTCAGGATGAAGGCGTTGCCGCAGGCGATCGCCGGGGCGAACATCCACATCGGGATCATGGCCGGGAAGTTGAACGGGGTGATGCCGGCGCCGATGCCGACAGCCTGGCGGATCGAATACATGTCGATATTCGGGCCGGCGCCTTCGGTAAACTCGCTCTTGGCAAGGTGCGGAATGCCGATAACGAACTCGCAGACTTCAAGGCCGCGAATGAGATCGCCCTTGGAGTCTTCGATCGTCTTGCCGTGTTCCTTGGAGAGTAGTTCGGCGAGCTCGTTCATGTTCTCGTTGAGAAGCTGCACGAACTTCATGAACACGCGGGCGCGGCGCTGCGGGTTGGTGGCAGCCCACTTCGGCTGGGCAGCCTTGGCGTTCTGAACCGCTGCGTCCAGTTCGGCATCGCTGGCGAGCGCGACGGTCGCCTGCACTTCGCCGGTTGCCGGGTTGTAGACGTTGCTGGTGCGGCCGCTGGTGCTGGCGACCTGCTTGCCGCCGATGAAGTGTCCGATCTGACGCATGAAGTGCTCCTCCTGTATTTTCTCGATGGCAAACAATCGCACTTCAATTTGCACAAATCAATGAGCTGAGATAAGCAACCGTTGTGCGTAAATTAAAGTTACAAGACTGGAAAGCGGCCTTGTGAACGATAGATAGGTCCGCTTCTGCATTGGCAACCGGCATCCCAGAGGAGGCGAGTGAGCGATGAGCGAAAATCGTATCGTCAGAATAGCCGAGATCGAGGTCGATCCCCAACATCTCGAGACCTACCGCGCATTACTCGCCGAGGAGATTGCGGCATCGGTTGCCGCCGAAGAGGGTGTCTTGTCGCTGAATGCGGTGGCGATCAAAGGCAGCCCGAGCAGGATTCGTATCCTGGAGGTCTATGCCAGCCAGGAAGCCTATGAGGCCCATCTTCGGGCGCCGCATTTCCTGAAATACAAGACCGGGACGGCAGGAATGGTGACATCGCTGACACTGCTGGAGGCCGATCCGATCATGATGTGCAGCAAGCCATGAACTGGGACGATGTTCGTATCTTCCTCGCCGTCGCCCGCACCGGGCAGATCCTTGCCGCGTCGAAGCGGCTGGGGCTGAACCACGCAACGCTGTCCCGGCGGCTGACCTCGCTGGAGGAAGCTTTGAAGACGCGGCTCTTCATTCGCCGCACCAATGGCTGCGAACTGACTGCGGAGGGCGAAATCTTCCTGTCGTCGGCGGAGCGAATGGAAACCGAGATGCTGGCAGCGCAGGCCAATCTTGGCCGGACCGATACGGCGATCGCCGGTACTGTGCGCGTCGGGGCGCCCGATGGTTTCGGCGTCTCGTTTCTGGCGCCGCGCATGGGGCGGCTGATCGAGCGGCATCCGGAGCTGAAGATCCAGCTGGTGCCAGTGCCCCGATCCTTCTCGCTGTCGCAGCGCGAGGCGGACATCGCCATCACACTCGAGCGGCCGGAACAGGGCCGGCTGATTTCCGCGAAACTCACCGACTACACACTTGGTCTCTACGCATCGAAAAGCTACGCGGCGCAAAACGGCCTACCCGCAGATGCCGAGGCTTCGAAGCAGCACAGGCGGATCGGCTATGTCGAAGATCTGCTTTTCTCGCAGTCACTGAACTTCACCGGCGAAGTCATGCGCAATTGGGATGCCGCCTTCGAGATCTCCTCGGCGACGGGGCAGACGGAGGCGGTGCTTTCCGGCGCGGGGATCGGCATCCTGCATGACTATATCGCCCGGCAGCATGCTGAACTCGTCCGCATCCTGCCCGATACGTCGATCCGACGTGCTTATTGGACGACATTCCACGAAAGCGCCCGTGAACTCGTTCGCGTGCGCACCGTCTCGGATTTCCTGCAGGAACTGGTCAGTGCCGAGCGGCACATTTTTCTATAGATGCTTCGCCGGCTCTTCGTTCTCATCCGGATTGGGGTTCGGAACCTCGTCGGGAAGCCTGTCGGGTTCCGGCTCCTTGATCGGCGGCTCCGGCATCCAGCCGGGTCCCGGCATCGGCGGCTGATCGGGGATAGGTTCGTTGGGTACGGACATATCCTGCTCCTTCCGTCTCTGTTGATTTCAATTTTCTGGTTTCGTGGATTCGGCAGCGCGCATCGGCATGCTGTCTATGATGGCAAACAGCTCGCCATTGCTCACGTGTTCGCTGGCCTTGAGCTTGACCGTGCCGTCCTTGCCGATCAGTGCCGCATGAAAGGTACCGGCATCAGATACGTCGAGCGCTTCGCGCAATGCGCCGGCATCTACCGGTTCCGCCGCGCCGAAAACGGCCCTCACCGCGTTGCCTGACACCTTGAGGACGATCATGTCGCGCTCTTCGAGCGCCGGGCGATCAGCAAGCAGCTGGTTTTCCTGACGCGCGGCGCGGCTGTTGTCGCTGTCTGAGAAGATCACCAGAACGCGATTCTTCCACTGAAATTGCGAGAGGCTTGCGATTGCCGCATAGGCGGCGTTCGTCTCATCGACCTTGGTCGCGCCATATAGAAGCGTCTTCGACATTCTCGTTCTCCCGTCCGCTGATAGAACGGGTGGGAGGATCGGACGGTTCCATGGTGCAATGGAACCATGCCCCTGAAATGAAAAAAGCCGGTCAGATCGACCGGCTTTTTAGTTCGTTCCTGCGTCAGTTACATCGGAACGAAGGCAGACAACGGGACCTGCAAGGCAGCGGCAATGCGCTTGAGCTTTGCGGGGTCGGCGTTTTCCCCATTTTCAATTTCCGTAATTTCACTCGGCACGAGACCACAGGTCACCGCCAGATCGTCGATGCTGTAGCCGACGGCTTCGCGCGCACTCTTGACCTCGGCCGCGACGTTGATCGCAGACACCACAGTCGCCTTGGATTCATCCAGATTGTTGAGAGAAATGGACATGAAGTCTCCTTCGATAAGCAGCTCTGAAGTAACCCCCGGCACAAAATGGCACTGCCGCTCACATTTTGCAACGCAATATAAGAGAAAGTTTACCTGTGCCGGTACGGGTAGATAGGCGGATGGGCCTGGACGGCAAGACCGGTAGAATGTGATGGTCCCTGCTGTGCTTCAGGGTCCGCTTCGGGATCATATATAGAAGGAAAAATGGTACGGTTGGGGGGTCTCGAACCTCCGACCTCAGGTGCCACAAACCTGCGCTCTAACCAACTGAGCTACAACCGCACAATGCCGCGCTCGGCGCGACGGGGGTCACATACGAGGACTTGAAAATTAATTCAAGCCCTATCTCCCCTCAATGTACAAAAAGGCCGGACGAAGCGTCCAGCCTTTTGTTCTATGTGCCCGAAATCGATCAGGCAGCCTTGAAGGATGCCATGACCTTTTCGGCGGCTTCCTTGGAAGGCTTTGCGAGCTTTTCGGCAACCTGCTTGGAGGTTTCCTGCATCGACTTCGCCTGCTCGACTGTCAGCTCTGCCTGCTTGCGGAAGAAGGTGGTCTGGAGTTCGAAGAACTCGGCAACCGACTTGACGCCAAGAAGCGCTTCCATGTGCGAGAGAGAGTTTTCGGCATTGGTGCGGAGCGCATCAATGGCCTTGAGGCCGATCTCGACGCTGCCGGCCTGTGCCGTCTGAACGGTGGCTTCAAGCGTCTTGCCGGCGTCTTCGCCAGCGGACTTGATCTTGCCATAGGCTTCGCGCGACTGCTGAGCGCCCTTTTCAGCAAAATCGCGGAACGATTCTGCGAACTTGGACGGGTCGAATGCGGCCATTGAAAAAACGTCGTCGGTCTTTATGGTAGCCATTGGATGCGAGCTCCTTGAGTCCGGGCGTTTGACGCCCTTTAGTTTGGATAGAGCTTATATAGACCAACTTATTGTGCATTGCAACATAATTGTGCGACGCACAAGGCGTTAACCTTTCCGCCCGAAAAGGCGGCCTGAAGCTGGACCCTTTTCCGGCGCATCGTTATTAATAGACCGTTAATTAAAAGAGACCTAAGGCAACAAGGTTCCCCATGCCCGCTGTCCAGTACCCGTTCATCGACATTGCCGTGCATCAGCGGGTGCGGGAGCGTTTTTCGCGTGGCGAGGCCCTGGTGCTTTTTTCCGCCGACCTGAGCCGCCTGCTCTGGGCAAATGGCGCGGGTGCCGAGCTCTTCGGCCATTCGGCAGTCTATGACCTGCTCGACCAGGGCGTCGGTAACGGCGACATCACCTTCCGGCAGCTGGAGACGACGGCGCGGCAACTGAGCGCGACCGGCGACAGCCGCAGCCTGATGATCCGCATCGTCAAAGGCTTCCAGCGTGTTCCGGTTCAGGCAAATGCCGAGCTGATCGGGCTTTCAAGCGGCGAGCGCGCTATCCTGTTTTCTGTCCCCGTCGCCGGCAAGGCGTTGAGCCCGACCGCCTCGGCTGCGCAGATGCTACAAGGTCTCGACGATCCGGACACGCATATGGCCGTCATCGGTGCGGACGGCGAGGTCATCGCTTCCTCCCCCGGATACGCCTCGCTCGGGATCACCCAGCAGACGGCAAAGACCCTGACGGCACTCGCATCCGGCCATCCCGATCGCCTCGTCAAGCGGCCGGTCGCCACCGGCAAGGGATATCTCCCGGCCGCCGTCGGAAAGCTGAGCGACGAACCGGTTCTCAATCTGCTTTTTGCCGTAGAGACCGTGCTCGGGCATCTCGATCCGATCGACACCGCGGCTCCGGAAGAGGGCTTATCCACAGCCGCCATTAACCATATCTCTCCCGCGAAATTCGATGAGGCCCTGAGCGCCGTCGCCGGGATTGAAGAGGTCGAGGAGACGCTGGAAAGCGTTGACGAGCCAGAAGAGGCGCTCGCCGAAGAACCGCGCGCTGAGGAACTCGTCGATAGCGAACTGCAGAGCGAAACAGCAGCGGACGAGCCGGAACAGCAGGCCGCCGCCGAGCATGTGACTGACGAGACGCCCGATGAGCTGCCGGAGCCGTCCGTCGAAGCAGAGCCCGTTACGATCGAACCGCAGCCGAATGTCGTGCTTCATGACGAAGCCGATGAGGCCGTTGCAGATGACGAGCCGGCAGAGGAGACCGTGGAAACGCCGCTGATCGAAGCCGCCGCTGCAGAGATTGCAGACGAACCGGTAGCCGATGCTCCGGCTGCAATGGAATCCGTCGCCGGCGAACAGACACCTGCCGCCGCCTTCAGGTTCCAGCCGAATAGCCGGGCAACGCGTTTCGTCTGGAAGATCGATGCGCAGGGTTGTTTCAGCGAGGTATCGAACGAGTTTGCCGAGGCCGTCGGCCCGAATGCCGCCAACATAATCGGCGTCGCCTTCAGCGATATCTCCGCCCTCTTCAATCTCGATCCGGAAGGCAAGATCGCCGAGGCGCTGGAACGCCGCGATACCTGGTCCGGCAAGACGATCAACTGGCCGATCGAAGGCACAAGCCTCGTCGTGCCGGTCGATCTCGCCGCGCTGCCGACCTATACGCGTCATCGCGAGTTTGACGGCTTCCGCGGATTTGGTGTCGTGCGGCTTTCGGATGCCGCGGAAGATCCGCTGGCCCTTGGGCTGACGCTTGGGCCGGATGGTATCGGACGCGATGCCGCAAGTCTCGACCAGCCATTGGAAGACGTTCATGCCGAGGCGCCCTCGCCCGTCGAGGACGCACCGGTGGCGGCGGCCGTTGAAGAAGCGCCCGCCCCAACTGAATTGCCGGCGCCGCGCGAAGAGCCTCCGGCGCTGCGCCTTGCCGAAACACCAAGCCGCCGCCTGACCGACAAGATCGTGCAACTGCACAATGCCGGCCCGGGACTCAGTGCTTCCGAACAGGCAAACTTCCGCGAGATCGCCAAGCGGCTCGAGGCCTTCGGTGTGCGTGAAGACGGCTCTGCAGAAGACGAGCCCGCAAGTGCTGACGCGGTCGAAGCCGTGATACCGGTCGAAGAAATCCCGGTTGCGGCAAATGATTCCGTACCGCCGGACGAAGAGATCGCCGCTGTGGCGGAAGAACCCGCCGAGCCTGCCGAAACGGAGATCGCCGAAGCTGCCAGCGACGGCGAACAGCCTACGGCGGCGGCAGCTGACGGCGACAGCGATGACGACGCCACCGAAGGACTGCCGGAAACATCCTTCAGCCCGTTGGAAATGCTGAGCACCGTCATCCCGCCGCGTGTGAAGATGGTCGATGGGCTTTCCTCGGCGACCGTCGATCAGCTGCCGGTCGCCGTACTGATCCATGCCGGCGACGCGCTGATCCATGCTAATCCCGAATTCATGCGCCTGACCGGCTACACGTCTCTCGGCGAGCTGAACGAGGTTGGTGGCCTGGATGCATTGCTGCAGCGGCACGAGCTGGACGAGAATGCCGGCCGCCCTGGCGCGATGATGCTTGTCACCGCCGATGACCGCGTGGTGCCTGTCACCGCCCGCCTGCAGTCGGTTCGCTGGGAAGACGCCAGTGCGCTGATGCTGGCGCTGATGCCGGTCGAGAACAAGGACGCTCCAACCGGAAAGGCCGAAGATACGCGCCACGACAACCGCTCCGAACGGATGGTCGAGAAGGTTGCCAAGCTGCAGGTCGAAGTCGAAGAACTCCGCTCGATCCTGGAAACCGCGACTGACGGTGTGGTCGTCATCGGCGCCGAGGGCGACATTCGCTCGATGAACCGTTCGGCAAGCGCGCTCTTCAACTACGACGAAGAGGAAACGCGCGGCAAACCCTTCGTCATGCTGTTTGCGCATGAGAGCCAGAAGGCTGTTCTCGACTATCTGAATGGTCTTTCGGGCCATGGCGTTGCCAGCGTGCTGAATGATGGACGCGAAGTGATCGCCCGCGAAGCCGCAGGCGGTTTCGTGCCGCTGTTCATGACGATGGGACGGCTGACGTCCTCCAGCGGTTACTGCGCCGTCATCCGCGACATTACCCAATGGAAGCGCACCGAAGACGAGCTGCGAAACGCCAAGGGCGCCGCCGAAACGGCCAATGCCCACAAGACCGACTTTCTGGCGCGCATCAGCCACGAGATCCGCACGCCGCTCAACGCCATCATCGGCTTCTCCGACATGATGGCCGGCGAGCGCTTCGGACCGATCGGCCACCCGCGCTATATCGAATATGCCAACGATATCGGCCGCTCCGGCCGCCACGTGCTCGATATCGTCAACGATCTGCTCGACATTTCGAAGATCGAAGCCGGCGAGATGGATCTCGACTTCGCCTCCGTCGGACTCAACGATGCGATTTCGGAGGCCGTGGCGCTGGTGCAGCCGCAGGCCAACGGCCAGCGGGTGATCATCCGCACGGCGCTGTCGCATTCGGTGCCCAATGTCGTTGCCGATCTGCGCTCGGTGAAGCAGATCGCCCTGAACATCCTGTCGAATGCCATCCGCTTCACACCCTCAGGCGGGCAGATCGTCGTTTCGACCTCGTATGAAAGCAATGGAAGCGTCGTCCTGCGCGTCCGCGATACCGGTATCGGCATGACACGCAGCGAGCTCGACCAGGCGATGAAGCCATTCCGGCAAGTCTCGGCGCAGTCGCGCCACCGCGGCGACGGCACCGGCCTCGGCCTGCCGTTGACGAAGGCGATGGTTGATGCCAACCGTGCGATCTTTGCGATCAATTCGGCGCCGAACGAAGGCACGCTGGTGGAGATCACTTTCCCATCGCAACGGGTGCTGGCGGGCTGAGGCGTATCCTCGCCGGATTGAACCGCTCGAAAGCGAAAAAAGGCAGCCCGAGGTCTCTAGGCTGCCTGTAGTTTGGTGCTGTTCAACAAGGGCTTAGTCGCTCAACGTCATGTCACGGGAGCCAACGGCTCCTAGCTGCCTATCATCCACAGCTCCAAGTTGCTTCACCTTTGACCAACCTTTCTTAACGAAGGGTTGCCGCGGCTGGGAAGCTATCAAAGGTGAAAGCTTGTAGTTTCGGGCGCCTTTTATTGAAATTAGCCGTTTAGTTCAGCCAATCCGGCGAAAAGCTCCAGCGCTTCCGGGTTTGCAAGCGCCTCCTTATTTTTGACCGGCCGGCCGTGGACGACCTCACGCACGGCGAGTTCGACGATCTTGCCAGACTTTGTGCGGGGAATATCTGTGACGGCAATGATTTTGGCCGGTACGTGGCGCGGCGATGCACCCGTGCGGATGCGGGTCTTGATCGTCTTCACCAGATCTTCGCTCAGCGACACCCCCGGCGCGAGACGGACAAACAGCACAACGCGGACGTCGTCATCCCAATCCTGGCCGATGCACAGCGCTTCGGCCACCTCTTCCATCTGCTCGACCTGATTGTAGATCTCGGCGGTGCCGATGCGCACGCCACCCGGATTGAGCGTCGCATCGGAGCGGCCGTGGATGACCAGACCGCCATGCTGCGTCCATTCGGCGAAGTCGCCGTGACACCAGACATTGTCGAAGCGTTCGAAATAGGCAGCGCGATATTTGGCACCGTCAGGGTCGTTCCAGAAGCCGGCAGGCATGGACGGAAAGGCCTTGGAGCAAACGAGTTCGCCCTTTTCCTGGCGCACCGGCTTGCCTTCGTCGTCCCAGACATCGACGGCGAGGCCGAGGCCTGCACCCTGGATCTCGCCGCGCCAGACCGGCTGCAGCGGATTGCCGAGGACGAAGCAGGAGACGATATCCGTGCCGCCCGAGATCGAAGCGAGCTGGATGTCTTCCTTGATACCTTCGTAAACGAAGGTGAAGCCTTCGGGCGACAACGGTGAGCCGGTCGAGGTCATCAGCCGGAGGCTCGAAAGGTCGTGGCTGGTGCGCGGCGTCAGGCCGCTCTTGCGCACGGCATCGATATATTTCGCCGACGTGCCGAAGATCGCGAATTTCTCTGCCTGGGCGTAGTCGAAGAGAACATTGCCGTCAGGCGCGAAAGGCGAGCCGTCGAAGAGGCCGAGCGTGGCGCCCGCGGCCAAGCCGCTTGCCAGCCAGTTCCACATCATCCAGCCGCAGGTGGTGAAATAAAAGAGCCGGTCGCCGGGCTTGATGCCGCAATGCAGGCGGTGCTCCTTCAGGTGCTGCAACAGCGTGCCGCCCGCCGAATGGACGATGCATTTCGGCACCCCCGTGGTGCCCGACGAGAAGAGGATATAGAGCGGATGGGAGAATGGCAGCGGTGTGAATTCGACCGGCTTTGCCTGAAAGGGCGAAAGGATTTCGGCGAAGGTCTTGGCGCCGGGTGTCGCTCTCGCCACGGCCTCAGCATCACCGGCGTAGTGAACGATCATCGATGGCGCCTGCAGCTTGGCGGCGACGGCAGAGATCTTGGCGGAGACATCCTGCAGCTTGCCTGAATACCAATAAGCGTCGCAGGCAATGAACAGCTTCGGGCCAATCTGGCCGAAGCGATCGAGCACACCCTGCTCGCCGAAATCCGGAGAACAGGAGGACCAGATGGCACCGATCGAGGCGGCCGCAAGCATGCAGGCGATGGTCTCCGGCATGTTGGGCATCATCGCGGCAATGCGATCGCCTTCGCCGATGCCGAGTGCACGATAAGCCTGCTGCAGCTTCGAGACCGTCTCATGGAGACGGTTCCACGACCAGCGATCCTCGACCTTGTCCTCGCCGCGAAAGATCAGCGCATCGCCTTCGCCCTCGGTCGACAGCAGGTTTTCCGCGAAGTTCAGCCTGGCATCGGGAAAGAAGCGAGCCTTCAGCATGAGATCGCCATCGGCAAGTACACGATCGCCCCGGTCGCCGCGAACGCCGCAGAAATCCCAGAGAGCTGCCCAGAATTTCTCGCGCTCGGCAATCGACCAGGCATGCAGGCCGGCGTAGTCGTCAAGCGCCAGTCCGAAGCCGGCGTTGCAATGCTGCATGAAGGCATACATCGGGCTTGCTTCAATGAATTCCCGTGACGGCGTCCAGAGCGGCCCAATGTCGTTCATCGCATTTTCCTCCCGTTTATTCGCTATATAACATGCTGCACTGCATTATAAAGCGTGCATTGCGCCAACTGCATGGCCAGCCGAATTGCATATGGCGCGTATTTCATATATCCGGCAAACTCAGCGCATAACCGGTAAGCGACTGAAAAGACTGGCGGAGCTGATGAGTACGTCAAGACAACCGAAGTGGCGTAGAAAGATGGCCCCCGTTTCGCGCTGGCTACCGGGTATCGCACGTCTGGCGACGATGCTCTTGCTTGTTTCCGCCGTCATCTTTGTCTCCCTGCGCGTTGCCGCACCTTTCCTCGTCTCGACCGGCATGGTGCGCTCCGGCATCGAAGATGCGCTGTCGCGCTGGACCGGCTACAAAGCCGAGATCAAGGGCAGCCCGGGGCTGGAATTCTGGCCGACACCGCGCATCACGCTGAACCAGATCACCATCCGGCAGCCGCCAAACGCGGGCAACAAACTGCTTGGCACGATCGAGAGCCTTTCGGCTGATTTCAGCCTGATCGATGCCCTGCGCGGCCGGGCAAGCTTCCACGAATTCCATCTGCTGCGGCCCAACCTGTCGCTGACCCGCGACCAGCAGGGCCTGATCGACTGGACCTATGCCGGCCAGCTTGCCAAAGCGATCGATGGCGCGCACCAGGATGGCAATGCCGAGCTTCTCGATCCGAAGCTTGATGCGGAGGTCGGCGCGATTACCGTCGAGGACGGCACATTCAATATCGCCGATCTCTCGACGGCCAAGACCTACCATTTCGATGGCGTGACTGCCGATATCAACTGGCCAAGACTGTCGAGCGGAATGTCGGCCGTGCTGATCGCGCGTACCAGCGGCCAGGACCTGAAGATCGACTTCTCGTCGCGCACGCCGCTGCTGGTATTTGATGGCAAGACCGCCGAGATCAAAGCGTCGCTGACATCAGGCCTGATGACGGCGGCATTCTCCGGTCTCGGAAGCATATCCAGGCTCGACGGCCTGTCAGGGAATGTCACGGCCAACATCGCCGATGTCCCTGCCCTATTGGCTTGGTCGGGCAAGTCGATCCCCGGGACCGAGAGCCTCAAGTCCTTTTCGATCAGCAGCGACGTGATTTCGGCGGCGAATGGGCTTCGTTTCAACAACGTCACGCTCGGGCTCAACGGCTCTACCGCAAGCGGCGTGATGGATGTCTCGAACGTCCGTGACAACCGGGCAAAGCTTGGCGGCACGCTTGCCTTCGACACGATGAACCTCAAGCCCTTCTTCGACGCTTTCGCGCTGCGGCTTGCAGCGGGCGAAGAGGGCGCGACGCCCGATGGCGGGCCGCTGCAGCGGCTGGATCTCGACCTGCGGTTCTCGGCCAAGGAAATGCAGCTTCAGCCATTCGCCCTATCGAATGTCGGCGCCAGCATCATCGTATCTAGCAACGAGGCGAAGTTCGATATCGGCGACAGCCAGTTCGAAGGCGGCGAGATGTCGGCGCATCTGGAAGCAACGCGTGGCGACTTCGACGGTGGCGGCAAGCTGCAGATGTCGATCCGCGGCGCGGATTTCGAAGCGCTGGTCGAGCGGCTGCAGCTGAAAGGTCCGCTGCCGCTGACCACGGGTTCGCTTGACGTTTCGCTGAAAACCGCAAAGCCGCTCTGGACGGCCGGGCTTGAGGATCTCAACGGACAGGTCGTGTTTCAGGCCGGGGCCGGGTCGATCGCCAACTTCGATGTGGAGGCGATCCGCAATCAGGCGGCGCAGCAGAGGTTCTTTCCGCTCAATGCTGCCGGTGACCACTCCTTCCCATTCACGCGGGCCGAGCTGACGGCAAACCTCTCCGCCGGATCCGCCGATCTTGAGAACGTGCGGGTTCAGGGCACGGTCGAAACGCTCAGCCTGTCGGGTCTCATTCCTCTGCAATCCAGCGGGCTCGCGCTTTCCGGCTCGCTGCAGGCGACCGACGATACGCGGGCAGCGGAGCTTCCGCTGCTACCCTTCTTCATCGGCGGCTCCTGGCCCAATCCGGTGATCTCACCGGTGCCGGTGGTTACCCAGCCGGCACCGAACGCGCAGTAATCAGGGCGCGTTGGCGGCAGCGCGTTCATCGCGCTCCCGCTGGACTTCGCGGCGTTTGGTGATCACCGAAGCGGCGATGACGCCGACGGCGACGACCGCGATCAACAGGGTGCAGACCGCGTTGATCTCAGGCGTCACGCCCAATCGCACCTGGCTATAGATTCTCATCGGCAGCGTCGTCGCCCCCGGACCGGAGGTGAAGCTGGCGATGACGAGATCGTCAAGCGACAGGGTGAAGGCCAGGATCCAGCCGGAAAAGACGGCGGGTGCGATGATCGGCAGCGTGACCTCGAAGAAGGTGCGGACCGGCGGGGCGCCGAGATCCTGTGCCGCTTCCTCGATCGACTGATCGAAGGTCATCAGGCGGGACTGAACGACAACCGCCACAAAGCACATGGTCAGCGTCGTGTGCGCCAGCGTGATCGTCCAGAAGCCGCGGTCGAGACCTATTGCCACGAAGAGCAGCAGCAGCGACAGGCCGGTGATGACCTCAGGCATGACGAGCGGCGCATAGACCATGCCCGAAAACAGCATGCGGCCGCGGAAGCGCGTGTGCCGCACCAGCGTGATAGCAGCCAACGTACCTAGAATGGTTGCCGCTGTCGCCGACAGGACACCGACGCGGACCGTCACCCAGGCGGCATCCAGCAGGGCGTCGTTATGCATCAGCGACACGTACCACTTGGTCGAGAAACCACCCCAGACGGTGACGAGCTTGGACTCGTTGAAGGAGAAGATGACAAGGAGCACGATCGGCAGATAGAGGAAAGCGAAGCCGAGAGTGACGGAGATGATGTTAAAGCGTGTCCAGCGTAGCATCTCTTATCTCCCCTGCTCGTCGGCTTTGGCCTGGGCATTCTGGAAGAACACGATCGGCACCACGAGGATCAAGAGAAGGATAGTCGCCACGGCCGAGGAGACCGGCCAGTCGCGGTTCGAATTGAACTCGTTCCACAGCGTCTTGCCGATCATCAGCGTCTGTGATCCGCCGAGCAGGTCGGGGATGACGAATTCGCCGACTGCGGGAATGAAGACGAGCATGCAGCCGGCAACGACGCCGGGCAGCGATAGCGGGAAGGTGACACGCCAGAAGGCGCGGATCGGCGTGCAGCCGAGGTCCTGCGCCGCCTCTATCAGCGTGCCGTCCATCTTTTCCAGCGAGGAATAGAGCGGCAGCACCATGAACGGTAGGTAGGAATAGACGATGCCGATATAGACGGCGATGTTGGTGTTCAGGATGATCAGCGGCGTATCGATGATCCCCGTGCCGATCAGCACCTGGTTCAGCAGCCCTTCCGGCTTGAGAATGGCGATCCAGGCGTAGACGCGGATCAGGAAGCTCGTCCAGAACGGCAGGATGACCAGCATGAGCAGCGTCGGGCGGATGCTGCGCGGCGCCTGCGCCATGCCATAGGCGATCGGATAGGCGATCAGCAGCGTCAGGAAGGTCGAGATCCCGGCAATGACAAGGCTCGATATATAGGCGTTGAAATAGAGCGGATCGTCGATCAGGTAGCTGTAATTGTCGAAGGAGAAGGTCGACATCTTGTCGAGGATACCGCTCCAGCCGTCGGCAAACGAGAAGGACGGCTCGTAGGGCGGCATGGCAATCGCCGTCGCCGAGAGCGATATGCGGAAGACGATGAAGAACGGCGCCAGGAAGAAAATCAGAAGCCACGCATAGGGGATGATCATCACCAGGCGATTGTAGACGGCTGAACCGAGCTTGCCCATGATCAATCCTTCAACAGCACGCCGGCATCTTCGGCGAAGGTGACCCAGACATCCTGATCGTAGGTGAAGGGATCGTCGACGGCGCGCTGCGCGTTCAGCGACGATGCCTTGACCACCTGGCCGTTCTTCAGCTTCACGTGGAAGACGGTCATGTCGCCGAGATAGGCAATGTCCCAAAGCTCGCCCGAGGAGGCGTTGACCGTGGGATTTGCGGGCGGCTGGCGGGTGACCCTGAGCTTCTCGGGACGGATCGCGAAACCGGCGCTGCTGCCCTTGGCGGGCATATCCGATGTTGCGACCTTGATCGTCAGGCCAGCATCGACGGCGAGCTCGACACTCACGCCATCGGCGGAGACCACCTTGCCGTCGAAGATATTTACATCGCCGATGAAGTCGGCCACGAAGCGGCAGTTGGGCGCTTCGTAGATTTCGGCAGGCGTCGCGACCTGGACGACCTTGCCATGGCTCATGACGGCGATGCGGTCTGCCATAGTCATCGCCTCTTCCTGGTCGTGGGTGACGACGACGAAGGTGAGGCCGAGATTCTGCTGCAGGTCCATCAGCTCGAACTGGGTTTCCTCGCGCAGCTTCTTGTCGAGCGCGCCGAGCGGCTCGTCGAGCAGCAGCACCTTCGGGCGCTTGGCGAGAGAGCGGGCGAGAGCGACGCGTTGGCGCTGGCCGCCGGAAAGCTGGTTGGGCTTGCGGGAGGCGAACTGCTCAAGCTTCACCATTTTCAGCATCTGCGACACGCGTTCGCCGATCGCATCCTTCGACATGCCGTCCTGGCGGAGCCCGAACGCGATGTTCTTTTCGACCGTCATATGCGGGAAGAGCGCGTAGCTCTGGAACATCATGTTGACCGGGCGCTTGTAGGGGGGCGTGCCGGCCATGTCGGTGCCATCCAGAATGATTTCACCCGCGGTCGGCTGTTCGAAGCCGGCCAGCATACGCAGCAGGGTGGACTTGCCGCAGCCGGATGCGCCGAGCAGCGCGAAGAATTCGCGGTGATAGATATTCAGACTGAGATCATCGACGGCGGTGAAATCGCCGAAGCGCTTGGTGACGTTCTTGAAGGAGATAAAGGGTTTTGCTGCCGGATCGGTCCACGGCGCGAAGGAGCGGCGAATATTGCCAAGAGACTTCATGGTTTTCCCCGAAATTATGATTTGAAAACCGGCGCTCCCCCGACGGCCGGCACGTCAATAAAAGGCCCGGGCGTTGCCGTCCGGGCCGAAGTCTCGATTACTGGCCGGTAACGACCTTTGTCCAGATTCGTGTGACGATGCGCTGCGTCTTCGGATCGAGCGGCGGCACCGTGAAGAGCTTGGCCATGACTTCAGGCGTCGGGTAGATCGCCGTGTCGTCGATGACGGCCTTGTCGAGGAACTGCTGCGACGCCTTGTTGCCATTGGCATAATAAACGAAGTTCGATGCCTTGGCGGCGACTTCGGGCTTCATCATGTAGTTGATGAAAGCATGCGCCTCTTCGACATGCGGTGCATCCTTCGGGATACCGAAGACGTCGAAGAAGATCTGCGCACCCTGGTTCGGAACCGAATAGTCGATGGTGACGCCAGCCTTGGCTTCCGCCGCGCGGTCACGCGCCTGGAACATATCGCCGGAATAGCCGAGCGCGATGCAGATATCGCCGTTGGCGAGCGCGCTGATATATTCGGACGAGTGGAACTTGCGCACGAACGGACGGACCGCGAGCAGAACTTCCTGCGCCTTGTCGAGATCGGCCTGCTTCTTGCTGTTCGGGTCGAGGCCGAGATAGGCAAGCACAGACGGAATGACGTCGGTCGGCGAATCCAGCATGTAGATGCCGCAATCCTTGAGCTTCGCAGCCTTGGCAGGATCGAAGAGTGCATCCCAGTTCGGCTTCTCGTCGGTGCCGAGCGCAGCCTTCACCTTGTCGACATTGTAGCCGATGCCGGTGGTGCCCCACATGTAGTCGACGCTGTATTCGTTGCCCGGATCGAAGGTGGCGACGCCCTTCATGACGACGTCCCACATGTTCGACAGGTTCGGGAGCTTCGACTTGTCGAGCTTCTGATAGACGCCCGCAGCGATCTGGCGCTGCATGAAGGAAACCGTCGGAACGACCACGTCATAGCCGGTGCCACCGGCCAGGAGCTTGGTTTCCAGCGTCTCGTTGGAATCGAAGGTGTCGTAGACAACCTTGATGCCGGTTTCCTTGGTGAAGTCCTCTAGGATCGAGCTGTCGATATAATCGGACCAGTTGTAGACATTGACGATGCGCTCCTGGGCGTAGGATGGCGCTGCTGCAAAAATAGCCACGGCGGCTGATACCGCGAGCTTTGCGATGACTGACCTCATAATCTCTCCTGTGCCTTTATAATTATTAGGTATCACGCCCCCGGACACCCATTCCCTCTGGATTTTTGGCTAGACTAGAAAGGAATTTGGGAGGCGACAAGCGCTAAATCCGGGTGCTCGCAATGATTTCACCGGTCACTGGAAATCGAAGGCGCTGAGGCCGGTCACCATCTCGTCTAGCCCAAGCGGGCGAGTGACCGGCGGCTCGGCGCGGGCAAGACAGCCTTTTCGCTCACAAAGGCGGCAGGCTGGGCCGATTGCAACTGCATGTGGCGAAGATGACGTGGCATGGCTGTAGACGGTCGCATCCCGGAACTGCGCGTCGCAGCCGACGAGCACGGCGGTGCGTCTGATCCGCTCACCGAAGGGCGCGGCAGGGCCTTCGAGCGTTCTCGACACCGTGAGAAAACCGGAGCCATCGGGCGTTTCGGCCGTTTCCGCGATGATCTGTCCCGGCTGCAGCAGAGCGGCGTGTATGCCGAGCTTCGGACAGCCGCCGCCGAAGCGGGCATGCGGGAAACCGGCAGCACCTGCCCGGCGCAGACGGTTTCCCGCGGCATCGACCTCCATCAAAAAAAACGGAACGGCGGCATTGCCGGGACGCTGCAGCATGATCAGCCGGGCGGCGGCCTGGCCGAACGAACAGCCATAGCGGCTGCGCAGCAGGTCGAGATCATAGCGCACCGATTTCGCCGCGGCGAGAAAGGCCTCATAGGGCATCATGATCGCCAGCGCCGCGGAGCGCGCCAGCTCGAAGCGGGCAATGCGCTGGGCCTCTGGCGTGGAAAGGCCGAGACTATCGAGTTCCTTGCCGATCGCGGCACGCAGGGCCAGCGTTGCTACTTCGATGGCGATTTCCTGCAACTGTTCGGATGCGGACAATCGCTCGGAGATGAAAAGACGCATCGAATGCCGGTCGAAACGGCGGCGCAGGTCCGGCATGACATGAACCGGCATGATCCGCACGGTGATACCGCGCCCCTTCTGCAGCCAGTCCTTCAGCACCTGCTGGAGATCGCCAGATGGCAGCGACATGAAGAATTGCTCGGCGGCATCCTCGATCATGGCGAAATAGGCCGGGCGCCGCTCCAGCACGTCGCGGACTTCGTCTGCCGGAAGCCTGGCGCCGGCGGCCGGGACATCGGCGTCGCCGGCCATGAGGGCGCTCAGGTCCGACAGCCGCGCCGCCTGCTCGCGGTAGGCACGGTAGAGCTTCACCATGCCGCTTGCCGCGTTCGGCGCCGCCTCGGCGATTTCGACGAGTTCCTGATCGCCAGGCAGCTCGCCCGATAACAGCGCATCGGCAAAGACTTCGCGCAATCCGGCGAGATTGTTGCCGGGTTCGCTTTGGAGATCGTCGAGATCGACCTTGTAGACCGAGGCGAGCTTCAGCAGCAGCTGGACCGTAAGCGGCCGCTGATTGCGCTCGATCAGGTTCAGATAGGAGGGCGAGATGCCGAGCGCCTCGGCCATCGCCGTTTGCGTGACGCCCAGGCCGTTGCGGATACGCCTGACTTTCGGCCCCGCGAAGATCTTCCGTTCCATATGCCAGCCTTTTACAAATCTTTACAATTTGACAGAGCATCCTTGTAAAACTCGAGGCAATATAACCTCTTTCCATGCCCAATAATCAAGTATTTTCTGGCTATTTTCGCGTGATTTGTAAATTCTGTCACACAGGTGAATGACGCCGAAGGAGGATACTGTGACTGAGTTTGACAAGCTGATCCACAACGCACCGGCTGGCCGTTTCGACGGTATCGAGCGCCCCTATTCTGCAGAGGACGTCCGGCGTCTGCGCGGTTCCGTGGCGATCAGCCATTCGCTGGCGGAGATCGGCGCCAACAGGCTCTGGGAGCTCTTGCGCCGGGATGATTTCGTCAATGCGCTCGGCGCCCTCTCGGGCAATCAGGCGATGCAGATGGTGCGCGCCGGGCTGAAGGCGATCTATCTTTCCGGCTGGCAGGTGGCGGCCGACGCCAATACGGCGTCCGCGATGTATCCGGACCAGTCGCTCTATCCTGCCAATGCCGGCCCCGAGCTTGCCAAGCGCATAAACCGCACGCTTCAGCGCGCCGACCAGATCGAGACCTCGGAAAACAAGGGATTGTCGGTCGAGAGCTGGTTCGCGCCGATCGTCGCCGATGCCGAGGCCGGCTTCGGCGGGCCGCTGAACGCCTTCGAGATCATGAAGGCCTATATCGAGGCGGGCGCGGCCGGCGTCCATTTCGAGGATCAGCTGGCATCGGAAAAGAAATGCGGCCATCTGGGCGGCAAGGTTCTGATCCCGACGGCGGCCCATATCCGCAACCTCAATGCCGCGCGTCTGGCAGCCGACGTCATGGGCGTCCCGACACTGGTGATCGCCCGCACTGACGCCGAGGCCGCGAAGCTTTTGACCTCGGATATCGACGAGCGCGACCAGCCTTTCGTCGATTACGATGCCGGACGCACGGTCGAGGGCTTCTATCAGGTGCGCAACGGCCTGGAGCCCTGCATCGCCCGCGCCGTCGCCTATGCGCCCTATTGCGATCTCATCTGGTGCGAGACGTCGAAGCCGGATCTGGATCAGGCGCGGCGCTTTGCCGAGGGCGTGCACAAGGTTCATCCGGGCAAGATGCTCGCCTATAACTGCTCACCGTCCTTCAACTGGCGCAAGAACCTCGACGAAGCGACGATCGCCCGGTTCCAGCGCGAGCTCGGCGCCATGGGCTACAAGTTCCAGTTCATCACCCTTGCCGGCTTCCACCAGCTGAATTTCGGCATGTACGAGCTGGCGCGCGGCTACAAGGACCGGCAGATGGCGGCCTATTCCGAGCTGCAGCAGGCGGAATTCGCCGCCGAGGCCAATGGCTATACGGCGACGAAGCATCAGCGGGAAGTCGGCACCGGTTACTTCGATGCCGTATCGCTTGCCATCACCGGCGGCCTGTCCTCGACGACAGCGATGCTAGAATCGACCGAACACGCACAGTTCAAGCCCGCGGCGGAATGACCGCGCAACAGGAGGAGAAGACAATGGCTTCCATCTCACGTGTCCGCGAACGCGCGGAAGAACAGGCATCGACGATGACGCCGGACCAGCAGAGCATGATCCGCATGCTGGCCAACGATCTGCACCGGCTCAACGCGTCGGTCATGAAGGCGGTCGAGTCCGGAGTTTCCGTAGAGCTTGTCCGGTCCGCCCGTCATCACGGGGGCGACGGCAACTGGGGCGATCTGATGATCCCGGTTGTCGTTGCCAACCGCGCCTAAAGGAGGAGAAGGCGCCGGAAAAACCGGCGCCTTCTGCGTCATTTGACGCAATTGTCAGTCCCGGCAAAGACGAGCATAATGTCTTCAAGCTCTTATGGGACATCATATGCCTGCAATGATACGCGCGGACGTGCAGTCCCTGACCGACTTGGTCTATGGGGCACTGCTCGGGGAAACCAGCTGGCAGGATTTTCTGGATACGCTGAACACGCGCATGCCGGATGGAAAATCGACGCTGTTTTTTCACGATGCCGTTCTCGGCTCCGGCGGACTGTCGCTTTCGTCGGGTCTCGATGGCTCGGCAGCCGAAGCCTACAACACGCATTTCAGCACGGTGAACCCGTGGATGGCGAAGGCGGCCGTACGGCCCGTCGGGCTCGGCGTGATCGCCGATCAGATGCTGCCGCATGAAGAGCTGTTGAAAACCGAATTCTATCACGACTACCTGCGCAGCATCGATTGCCGCAGCAGCATCGGCGTGACGATCATGCGGGAGAAGGGCCGGTCCTTCAATCTCTCGACGCTGACTTCAAGCACCGACACCGGCTATAACCGCACCAATGCGCAGGTGCTGACCGAGCTTGCCCCGCATCTTCGGCGGGCTTTCGACTACCTGCGCCGCGAGCGAAGCAACGAGGCAGGCGGCAAGCCGCTGCTCGATGCGATCGGCGTCGGGCTGATCTATCTCGGCGAGGAGCGCAAGGTGCGCTCGATGAATGCTGCCGCACAAAGGCTGCTCACCGAAGGCTGCGGCATCAGTGTCACGCCAACCGGACGGCTCAATGTCAACGACGCTGGTATCAACGAGCAGCTGCGCGCGACCGGCCATTCCAGCGAGCCGCTGCAGCCGGTTTGCAGCGGGCGCATCGGCAATGTGAAATATACGCTGGTTCGGCTGCAATCGGATTTCATGAGCGAGTTCCTGCAGGAGCCGACCTCGGCGCTGATCATCGAGCGTGCCGGCAGCAGCTGTGCGCATCTCAACGAGCGGCTGAGCGGCGACGAACACCTGACGGCGGCGGAGCTGCGCATTGCATCGTCGATCGCCAGTGGCCTGTCGCTGCGTGACACCGCCAAGCTCAACGACATCAGCTACGAGACAGCACGCTCGCATTTGAAGAACATCTTTTCCAAGCTTGGCGTCAACAGCCAGGTGGCGCTGGTGCGGCGGCTGATCCCCTAACGCTAGCTGCGGCTGGCGCGCTTTCCGGCGAAGAGGTCGGAATAGCTCTTCAACAGCTTCGTCATGCGATCGGCAACCGCGCGGATTTCCGGCCGGTGGCGGTCTTCATTGTTCATGACGATCCACTGGCGATGCCGCAACTCCGGGATTTCGGCGCCGAGACGCTGTAGCTCGGGATCGAGATCGCCGACGAAACAGGGCAGGACCGCCCTGCCCGCACCCGCCCGCACCAGATCCGGCAGCGATCGCGGCCGGTTGACGGTGGCGGCGATCGGGCCGGATGAGTTTCGATAAGGCCAGCGCAGATAGCCGGAGATCGCTTCGTCTTCGGCAACGGCCACCCATTGCTCGGCGGCCTCGGCGGCATTGCGCCTGACATAGACGGCATAGGCGACCTCGCCGAGCAGCCGGGCGGCGAGATTCGCCTCTTCGGGCTCGAAGGCGCGAATGCCGATATCGCTTTCGCGGTAAGAGAGATTAGCGCGCGTTTCGCCGATTGTAAGCGAAACGGAGAACGCATCGCCGGGCATGCGGATCGCTGAAAAGTTCTCGGTCAGCAGCCAGGCCACCCAGGTTCCGGCAGCCACCCTGACCGTTGCCGCACCCTCGCCCGATTGCCGCCAGGCATCGATCTTGCGGGCAGCGGCTTCCATTTCCTGCAGATGGTCGAGCAATGCCTGTCCGTCCGGGGTCAGGCGATAACCGGTCTGGCTGCGGACAAACAGCGTCCGGCCGGTGTCCTGTTCGAGTTCGAGCATGCGGCGGCCGACGGTAGCCGGGCTGAGGCCGCTGGTACCGCTCGCGCCCGTTAGCCCGCCGAGGCGCGCCACCTGCAGGAAAAGCTGATAGGAATCCCAAGTCATGTTTTTCATCGGTGAAAATCGTATGCCGATTTCACCTGTTTAAGAAGCGATTTTTGCTGTGTATCTGAAGTGATGTCTCGTCAAACGGAGGACATCATCATGATCGACCAGATCGCCATCGCCAACATGATCGGACTGTCGCAGGGCGCACCTATCTCCCGCCCTTCATCCGAAGATGCATTCTATGAGGAGTATGGCAATTCGCGGATCATCCGTGCCGTTACCTGGCTAACGGAGATCGGCATGAAAAACAAAGGCCGCGCTGATGAGGCGCGGCCCAGGACCATTCATTCAATGCATGCCGATCAGGCGGCCCGTCTCGCCGGACGGTGAGCTGCGGCACCGTTGCCGATGCGGAACTGCTGGAGCAGGCCCATCAGCGCGTCGGCTTCGTCTGCGAGCTGGCGGCTTGCCTGCGTCGTCTCTTCGACCATCGAGGCATTTCTGGGTCATCTGATCCATGGCGTTGACCGAACCGTTGACTTCCTGAAGGGCGGCGGACTGGTCATGGCTGGCGGTAGCGATCGTCTCGACATGCTTGCTGATGACGATGATTTCCTGGCTGATCGAAGCCAGGACATTGCCGGTCTTCTGCACCAGCTCCGAACCAGCCGTAACCTCGCGGGTCGACTTCTCGATCAGACCCTTGATCTCGCGGGCGGCGTCAGCCGAGCGCTGGGCCAGTTCGCGGACTTCCTGCGCGACAACGGCAAAGCCCTTTCCCGCTTCACCCGCACGGGCGGCTTCGATACCGGCATTCAGCGCCAGAAGATTGGTCTGGAAGGCGATGTCGTCGATGACCTCGATGATCTGTTCGATCTTCTGCGACGCTTCCTCGATGCGCCCCATGGCAGCCACGGCATCGCCGACCACGGCGCCAGAGCTATCGGCGGTCTTCTTGGTGAGCGCCACGGTGTTGTTGGCCTCGCGGGCCCGTTCCGCGGAAGAGCGGACGGTAACGGTGATTTCCTCTACGGCTGCAGCCGTCTCTTCAAGATTGGCGGCCTGGGCCTCGGTGCGCTTGGAGAGCTCACCGGCAGAGGCGAGCATCGCGCCGCTGTTGCGCTGGATGGCGTTGGCATTGTCGCGAATGCTCGACAGCGTGTCCTGCAGACGAAGCAGCGAGCTGTTGAAATCGACGCGCAGCTGCTCGAGGCGGCCGACGAAAGGCGTTTCGATGGTTTCCGAGACATCGCCCTGTGCCAGACGGCCGAGACCGGCGGCGAGCTGGTTGACGGCGAAGTCGATCTGGCCGTCGAGCGTGCGCTTGTCGGCGTCGTTGCGGGTGCGCTCGGCTTCCGTCAGCGCGCGCTGTTCGGCAGCCTGGGTTTCCAGGTCCTGGCGCGCCTTGGCGCTGTCGCGGAAGGCTTCCAGCGCCCGGCCGATCTCGCCGAATTCGTTGCGCTTGTCGACACAGGGAATGGCGCCGGAGAGATTGCCCGAGGAGATCGCATGCACCGTCTTCGTCAGCGCCTGGAGGGGGCTGACCGTGCGGCGGATGGCGAAGAAGGCCAGCAGGCTGACGGCCAGCATGACGGCGGCACCTGCGCCGATGACGAGGACTTGCAGATGCTGCAGGCGAGCGAAATAGACTTCCATCGGAATGCCGATGAAGAGGATACCGGTATTGGCGCCGGCGGCATTCTTCACCGGGAAATAGCCGGTCATGTAGTTCTTGCCGAACAGGACAGCCGGGCCATAATAGGCGTCGCCCTTGGCAAGCACCGTCTGCGCCGGATGATCGGCGGCAAGTTTGGTGCCGACGGCGCGGCTGCCGTCTTCCTTCTTCACATTGGTCGAGACGCGCACATAGTCGCTGCCCTGCTTGTCGAAGATCGTGGCGACGCCGGCGATCGACTGAGCGGTACGATCGACCAGCGAGTGGTCGGTGAATGCGGGTATCTTTTCTTCGGTGACGGTGGCGAGCTGCGAATCCGTGACCGTGATCGTGGCGCTCTGGTCGCCTGCACCATAGAGGATGGCCATGGTGCGGTTTGCGTCCCTGGCATCTGAGACGGCGTTGTCCATCACATAGCGGCTGAGGTCGTAATAGGTCACGGCAACGATCGCGCCGGTGCTGACCACAAGCAGACCGAGTGTGATCGCGACCGCCTGGCGGACGATGGATGTCGAGAAAAAGCGCAGCATGAGGGCCCTCTGCAAGATGAATTGCAGATACTCTATGCGTTAAACGTTAAAGAAAATTTTCCGCTAATTACCTGAAAAAATGCAATAAATTGCATAAGTATGATAATTTACCTATGTCTTTTCCCACATCGGTAGAAAATGTGGTCTGTCGCGGGCGGAACACAACCATGGCGGATATTTTCTAAGTCATTGACGTTGTTCGACAAACAGAAAACGGCGCCTCGCGGCGCCGTTTTCTTCGACTGGTTTTCGGCTGGGATCAGGCAGCGCGGTAATAGGCCGTGTGCGATTCGCCTTCGATCTTGAACTGCTGCACGAGAGTAAGCAGGCTGTCTGCCTGGGAAGCGAGTTCGCGGCTTGCCGCCGTCGTCTCTTCCACCATGGCGGCGTTCTGCTGGGTCATCTGGTCCATCGAGTTGACGGTGGCGTTGACTTCCTGCAGCGCACCGGACTGATCGTGGCTGGCGCGGGCGATCATTTCGACATGCTGGCTGATGGTGACGATCTGCGCGCTGATCTTCGCCAGCACGGTACCGGTTTCCTGCACCGACTGCGAACCGGAGCTGACTTCCGTCGTCGACTTGTTGATCAGGCCCTTGATCTCCTGCGCGGCAGCGGCGGAGCGCTGGGCAAGCTCGCGGACTTCCATCGCGACGACAGCGAAGCCCTTACCCGCCTCACCGGCGCGCGCTGCTTCAATACCGGCGTTCAGCGCCAGCAGGTTGGTCTGGAAGGCGATCTCGTCAATGACGCCGATGATCTGCTCGATCTGGCGCGACGCATCCTCGATACGGCCCATGGCATCGATCGCCTTGCCGACGACAGTTGCCGAGTCATCGGCGCTGCGCTTGGCCTGGCGGACGATCTGGTCGGCATCCTTGGCGCGCTCGGCAGACGAGCGGACGGTAACGGTGATCTCGTCGACGGCGGCGGCGGTCTCTTCGAGCGAGGCAGCCTGCTGTTCCGTACGCTTGGCGAGATCCTCGGCCGACTGGGCCATCTGGTTGCCGTTGCCCTGGATCATCTGCACATTATCGCGGATCTGGCTCATGGTCTCCTGGAGGCGGAACATCGAGCCGTTGAAGTCTTCACGCAGCTGCTCGAGACGGCCGATGAACGGCGTGTCGATCGTCGTGGAGATATCGCCCTGCGACATGCGCTGCAGACCGGCGGCAAGTTCGTTGACCGCATATTCGATCTGACGGTCCATCTCGCGCTTTTCGGCATCGTTGCGCTGGCGCTCGTGCTCGGCGGCCTGGCGCTCCTCGTCGCTCTGCTCCTCGATGCGGATCTTGGAGATCGCATTCTCCTTGAAGATGCCGAGGGCGCGGGCGATGTCGCCGATTTCGTCGTAGCGCTGTTCACCGGAGATATTGGTGTCGAGCGCACCGTCGGCGATACGGCGCATCGCGGCGGTGATCTGGCCGATTGGGCGCTGCAGGGTGAGAACCAGGGCGATGCCGCCGATGATCGAGACCAGAATGCCGAGGCCTGTGGTGCCGACGGAAATGCTGTTCGCCTGCTCGCGCTCGGCGCCGGCCGTCTGCTTCTGCAGTTCGGCGAAGCTGGTCAGCTGGCCCCAGACGCTGTCGAGCTCCTGGCGGGCAGCGGCGTAATCGCTGATGCGCTGATTGATGACATCGACGAGGCTCTGCGCGTCCTTGTCCATCGAGACGAGCGCGGGGGTAATCGCCGAGATGATGTCACCGGCAAAATCCATGCCCTTGGCACTGGCCTGCAGGGTGTTCAGCATGGTGTTGAGGGTCGAGATTTCCTGGTTAAGTCGAACCCGGTTTTCCTTGGTCGGCTTGGCGCTGAAATCGGCCAATACGAGCTGCAGCGAATAGATCGACGTTTCCAGACGGCGGGTGTCTTCCAGAACCGAGTTGGTCTGGGCAATACGGCTGTCGAGCTGGACGAAGGTGGTGGTCGCCTCGCGCATCATCTGCGTGGCGGTCAGCTGCGTGTAGGTGGACATCTGGCGGAAGCGGGAAACGAGACGGCCGAGATTGGCAACGCCGTCATCGGAGCCGGCATCGGGTGCGGCGGCCTGCGTCTTCAGATCGCTGATGGTCTGGGCCATCGACTGCGTCATGCTCTTCTGGTTCTGCGGAACCGAGATTTCGATCATCCGCTGAGCCTTGATGATCGTCGGCAGCGCCGTCGTCACGACCTTCAGCTTGTCGGCAGGAAGCTGCGCCTTGTTGAAGTCGTTCATGGCGGTTGCCAGCGTATCGCCGCCCTTCAGCAGACGGTCGGCGGCGCGAAGCGTTGCGGTCGCGTTGCCTTCGTCGGTGCGCACGCTCTCTTCGAGCTGACGCGCGTCGTAGCTGACGTTAAAGCGGTTGGTGATCATCACCTTCTGGGCGTCGTCTATCTGCTTGCGCAGCGCGACTTCCTGGTCATGCAGCGTCCAGAGTTTGCCGACGGTGCCCGAAATGGCGCTGGTGCCGTCCATCGCAGCCTGCAGATTGTCGCGGCCGGCATTCTCGCCGATCTGAGACAGGGTGGCGTTCAAAGTTTCGCCCTGTGTCTTGATATCCGCGTAGAGCTTGTCGCGAGCCTGCTCGTTGGTGTTCTGCAGGAAGTCATCCATGGAGCCGTAGAGATCCTTGAAGCCGCTCAGCGACTGCAGAATGCTGTTCGAAATTTCCATGCGCCCTTGCAGCATGCCGGAGGCGTAAAGGCCGGTGAGGCCGACCGCCGAGATGGCGACGACGAAAGGCAGAACGAAGATCAGGACTTTCGTCTTGATCTTGAAGCGCGACAGGATCTTATCAATGAACATGGCTATACCGGCCTTCCATACACCACTCCTCCCACCGGCTGCTGTTGCTGCGCCGGTCGAGTGCATCGAGCTGACTTTTTTGGAATAATGGGAAACCCGAGGGCTCAGGCGGCAATCATTGCCAAGTCATCGCCGCACGAAACGGGATGCCCATAGTTTCAGCAAGTGTGACAGAAGAGATATTAATTTTCGGATAAGCCAAATCGTTTGAAATGGCCTTTCCGATCAAGGCCATGCGGCTGCACGCCAAGGGCAGACCGCAAATTATATGATAATTCGGAAAGGTCAGACGGCGTGCGCGATCACCAAGGCAATAATCGCAGCGGTTGCGCCGGTGGCGAGCATGAGAAAGCGGAGCGTCGCGAGTTTCGTGTCAGGCTTTGCCTGGGCGATTGCGATGGCGCGGGCGCGGCGTGTGTTCCTATTCATCTAAAGGACCTCACTTTTCTCAATACTGTAACAATCCATCAAAATGGCTGTGCGGTAAAGCTTTAAATGGGAAGCTTGTTCCATCGTTGCCATTGAGACACGATGGCGCACCCGGCTTAAGAAGTCTTGAATCTATTTGCCCGGATTCGAGCCTATAAGGATTCACCTGCAGCAAAGCCCGAGGCCCAGGCCCATTGGAAGTTATAGCCGCCGAGCCAGCCTGTGACATCGACGCATTCGCCGATGAAATAGAGGCCCGGAACCGTCTTGGCTTCCATGGTCTTCGAATCCAGCGCTGATGTATCGATGCCGCCGAGCGTCACTTCCGCCGTGCGGTATCCTTCGGAGCCGGACGGCTTGACCGTCCAGTTCTGGGCGGCATCGGCAAGCCTCGCCAGCGCCTTGTCGGAGAGGTCGGCCATGTTGCCGGAAATGCCTTCGCGCTCGGTCAGATATTGGGCAAGACGCTTCGGCAGGATTTCCGCCAGCGCCGTCTGAGCCGACTGGCGGCCATTCGTCTGCTTCGCTTTCTTCAGATGCTGGAGCAGATCGAAATCGGGTTCGATATCGACGGTGATCCCCTCGCCTTCGCGCCAATAGGACGAGACCTGCAGGATCGCCGGGCCGCTGAGGCCACGGTGGGTGAAAAGCAGCGCTTCCCGGAAGGCCGTCTTGCCGTGGCGGATTTCGGCCGGAGCGGCAATGCCGGAGAGTGGTGCTATCGCTTCCAGCAGGACCGGATCGAGGGTCAGCGGCACGAGACCGGGACGGGTTTCGGTCATGGCGAGACCGAATTGCTCGGCGATACGATAGGCAAGACCGGTGGCGCCCATTTTCGGGATCGACTTTCCGCCGGTGGCGATTACCAGCGAGGCGCACTCGTAGGCGCCTTCCGAGGTATCGACGCGAAAACCTTCGTCGGTCTTCTCGACACCGAGGATTTCCGTGCGCAACTGCCACTCGGCACCGGCCGCCCGCATCTCGTCGAGCAGCATATGGATGATGTCCTTGGCGCTGTCATCACAGAACAGCTGGCCGAGCGTCTTCTCGTGCCAGGCGATCTTGTGCCTGTCGACCATGGCGACGAAATCGGCGGGGGTGAAGCGAGCGAGGGCCGATTTGCAGAAATGCGGGTTGGCGGAGAGAAAATTCTTCGGCCCGGCATGGATATTGGTGAAATTGCAGCGCCCGCCGCCAGAGATGCGGATCTTCTCGCCGGGGGTCTTGGCATGGTCGAGAACCAGAACGGAGCGGCCGCGCTGGCCGGCGCGGATGGCACACATCATGCCGGCGGCGCCCGCGCCGATGACGATTACATCGCTCTTCCGTCTCAAGCCGGTTTCCTTCCGTAAAGGGTGCCTTCTTTTTCTATCAAATGGCGAAAGTCAACGCCTCTACCCCCCTCGCCAATTGCCAAACTCTGGCTATTATGGCCTTCCGATCAACGTAACCGGTGTGTCATGTCTCCAAAAAAGACAACGCTTAAGCCTGCCAAGAACGTTAGCCCCACGATCAAGACTCCCCCTGACCCTGGGTCGTCGCGCGGCGTAGCGAACTGGAAGGAAGCGGCACAGTGGCTACGGGCACGCGGCATCGAAGACATCGAATGCATCACCCCCGACCTCGCCGGCGTTCCGCGCGGCAAGATGATGCCGACATCGAAATTCACCTCGAACACCTCGCTTGCACTGCCTTCGGCAATCTACCGCCACACAATCTCGGGCGCCTATCCCGAAGAGACGGAAAGCTTCCGCTATGAGCCGCGCGACAGCGACCTCAAGCTCGTTCCCGATCTTTCGACGCTCTCCGTCGTGCCATGGGAAACCGACCCGACGGCGCAGGTGATCTGCGATATCGTCAATTCCGATGGCGGCGAAGTGTCCTACACGCCGCGCAACGTCCTGAAGCGGATCATGGGCCTTTACAGTGCCCGCGGGTGGAAGCCGGTTGTCGCACCTGAAATCGAGTTCTATCTGGTCGCCACCAACGATGACCCCGATTATCCGCTGCATCCGCCGAAGGGCCGTTCGGGCCGTTCGATCCTCGGCGGACAGGGCTATTCGATCGCCGGGATCAACGAGTTCGACGAGCTGATCGACGACATCTACCATTTCTCGGAGAAGCAGGGCCTCGAGATCGATACGCTGATCCATGAAGAAGGTCCGGCGCAGCTCGAAATCAACCTGCGCCACGGCAATCCGATCGAGCTTGCCGACCAGGTGTTCATGTTCAAGCGCACGATCCGCGAAGCGGCGCTGAAGCATGGCATCTTCGCGACGTTCATGGCCAAGCCGATGCAGGGGCAGCCGGGTTCGGCGATGCATATCCATCAGTCGGTGGTCAACGAAGAGACGGGGAAGAATGTCTTCTCCAATCCGGATGGCTCACCCTCGAAGGAGTTCTTCCACTTCATCGGCGGCATGCAGAAATACGTGCCGAGTGCGCTGGCGATGCTGGCGCCCTACGTCAACTCCTACCGCCGCCTGGCGCCGAACATGTCATGCCCCGTCAACAACGCCTGGGGCTACGACAACCGCACGACGGCCTTCCGCGTTCCGGTTTCCGATCCGCAGGCACGCCGCGTCGAGAACCGGCTGCCGAGCTCGGATGCCAATCCCTATCTGGCGCTGGCGGCCTCGCTGGCTTCGGGTCTGCTGGGGATCATGAAGGAAATCGAGCCGACGGCACCGACAGAAGATGCCGCCAACGAAGGCTCGATCGACCTGCCGCGCGGATTGCTGGAAGCCGTGGCGCTGATGGAAGACGAGCCGGCCTTCGAAGAGGTGTTCGGCGCGGAGTTCATCGGGCTCTATGCCGGGGTCAAGCGCGGCGAGTTCGAGACCTTCATGGAAGTGATCAGCCCCTGGGAGCGCGAGTTCCTGCTGCTCAACGTGTGAGGAGGCATTCCTCATGGCGGTGAAGCAAGACTGGCAGAGCCCGATCGCGCCCGGCGTTTCCTGGTATCAGGCAACGGCGGGGGAGCGCCCGACCTATCCGGAGCTAGACGGATCCAGAACCTGTGACGTCGCCATTGTCGGCGGCGGCTATACCGGGCTGCAGGCGGCCTACAATCTCGCCAAGGCGGGGGTATCGGTCGTACTCATCGATGCCAACCGCTTCGGCGACGGTGCATCCGGCCGCAATGGCGGTCAGCTCGGTACCGGCCAGCGCTGGTGGCCGGAAGAACTCGAAGAGAAGATCGGCTACGAGCGCTCCAAGGCGCTGTTCGACCTGGCGGAGGGCGCAAAGAAGCACCTGCTCGATTTCGCCAACGAGCATCAGATCGACATCGAGTTCATGCCCGGGCAGATGAACGTGGCGCACAAGGAGAGCTACAAGCGTTCCTATGCCGAAAATGCCGAGATCGCAGCCTCTCGTTACGATTATCCGCATGTGCGTTTCATGGACAGGGAAGAGACGCAGGAGCGGCTGGGGTCGAAGCGCTATCATTGTGGCGTGCGCGACACCGGCACCGGCCATATCCACCCGCTGAAACTGCTGGTCGGGCTTGCCCGCGTCGCCGCCAATGCCGGCGCTCAGATCTTCGAGATGACGCCGGCCACCGCCGTCCGTAATGACGGCGGCAAGGTGAAGATCGACACGCCGAGGGGTACGATCGCCGCCGACAAGGCGCTGATTGCCTGCAACGGCTATATCGGCAATCTGGAGCCGGTGACGGCAAGCCACGTCATGCCGATCCGCTCCTTCATCGGCGCCACCGCGCCGCTGAAGAACTTCCCGTCCGTGCTGCCGGGCGGCGAAGCGGTTGCCGACTCGCGCTTCGTGGTGCGCTATTTCCGCAAGTCGAAGGACGGGCGGCTGCTGTTTGGCGGGCGCGAGGCCTATACCTCTGACAACCCGCGCGACATCACGGAACACATCCGCCGCCAGATCGCCGAGATCTACCCCGTATTGAAGGACGTCGAGATTACCCATGCCTGGGGGGGCTCGGTCGGCATCACCCTGCCGCGGCAGCCCTTCGTGCGCGAAGTGATGCCGAATGTGACATCGATCGGCGGTTATTCCGGCCACGGCGTGATGCTGTCAAATTACTGCGGCAAACTTTATGCAGAAACGGTTCTTGGAAAATCAGGGGAACTCGATCTCTTCAAAGGGCTCGATATCCCGGCCTTTCCCGGCGGACCAGCCATGCGGGCACCGCTGCTTTTCCTAGCCTTGTCCTGGTTCGCGCTGCGCGACAAGTTTTAGGGCGATTGCGGGATTTCCTCTCGGGTCAATTCGCTTTAAAACCGGGACCCGAGAGATTCATTGCATCGCACACTGGCTTTTTTAAATCGATTAGATTAAAACGGCCGCCAACCAGACTGATTGAGAGAAAAGCTCATGAGCAGCCAGATCATTCCCGTTGAACCCTTTGATTATGTCGTCTTCGGCGGCAGCGGCGACCTTGCCGAGCGCAAGCTCCTGCCCGCCCTCTACCACCGCCAGATCGAGGGACAGTTCACCGAACCGACGCGCATCATCGGCGCTTCGCGCAGCCCGCTGACCGACGAAGAATACCGCAAGTTCGCCCAGGACGCTCTCAAGGAGCACCTTAAGAAGGGCGAATATGACGAAGCGGAAGTCGAAAAGTTCTGCAAGCGTCTGCATTACGTATCGGTCGACGCCCGTTCGGACGCCGGCTGGGACAAGCTGAAGAAGCTGCTGGACGATGGCAAGGATCGCGTCCGCGCCTTCTACCTCGCGGTTGCGCCTGGTATCTTCGGCGACATCTCGCAGAAGATCCACGAACACAAGCTGATCACCAAGTCGACCCGCATCGTCGTTGAAAAGCCGATCGGCCGCGACCTCGCATCGGCGCTGTCGTTGAACGACAGCATCGGCAAGGCCTTCAAGGAAGAGCAGATCTTCCGCATCGACCACTATCTCGGCAAGGAGACGGTGCAGAACCTGATGGCGCTGCGCTTTGCCAACGCCCTCTATGAACCGCTTTGGAACGCCAACTACATCGACCACGTGCAGATCACGGTCGCAGAAGCCGTCGGCCTTGAAGGCCGCGCCGGTTACTACGACACGGCAGGCGCGCTGCGCGACATGGTACAGAACCATATCCTGCAGCTGCTTTGCCTGACCGCGATGGAAGTTCCCTCCTCGATGGATTCCGAAGCCGTGCGCGACGAGAAGCTGAAGGTGCTGCGCGCCCTGAAGCCGATCAACGCCTCGAATGTCGAGCAGATGACCGTTCGCGGCCAGTACCGCGCCGGCGCCTCCGGCACCGGTCCGGTCAAGGGCTATCTGGAAGAGCTCGAAGGCGGCGTTTCCAACACCGAAACCTTCGTCGCCATCAAGGCCGAGATCAACAACTGGCGTTGGGCCGGCGTTCCCTTCTTCATCCGCACCGGCAAGCGTCTTGCCGGCCGCATGTCGGAAATCGTCATCACCTTCAAGCCGATCCCGCACTCGGTCTTCGACCAGTCGGCCGGCCGCATCAGCCAGAACCAGCTGATCATCCGCTTGCAGCCTGACGAAGGCGTCAAGCAGTCGCTGATGATCAAGGATCCGGGTCCGGGCGGCATGCGCCTGCGCAACGTTTCGCTCGACATGAGCTTCGCCGAAGCGTTCCATGTCCGTAACCCGGATGCCTACGAACGTCTGCTGATGGATGTCATCCGCTCCAACCAGACGCTGTTCATGCGCCGCGACGAAGTCGAGGCGGCATGGGACTGGGTCGACCCGATCCTGAAGGGCTGGGAATCCACCGGCCAGCTGGTTCAGGGTTACACCGCAGGCACCTGGGGCCCGAGCCAGGCTATCGCGCTGATCGAGCGCGACGGCCGCACCTGGCACGACAACATCTAGGATTGATAGCGATGGCAGCGACCATGCATGCTTTTGCCAATGCCGCGGAACTGGCCGCCAACCTTGCAAACAAGGTTGGGGACACGCTTTCCAAGGCGATCGCAGCGAAGGGAACGGCTACGATCGCCGTTTCCGGCGGTTCCACGCCGAAAGCCTTCTTCCAGGCGCTTTCGACGCGCGACCTCGACTGGCCGAAGGTAACGATCACGCTCGTCGACGAGCGCTTCGTGCCTGAAACCAGCGACCGCTCGAACCATCTGCTGGTTGCCAGCAACCTGCTGCAGAACAAGGCAAAGGCAGCGCGGTTCCTGCCGCTCTTCCACGACACGGGCTCCGCGGAAACAGCCGCGAAGCTTGCCACCACGGAGACGGCATCGGTCGGCAATCCGTTCGATATCGTCATCCTCGGCATGGGTGGTGATGGCCATACGGCTTCGTTCTTCCCGGGCGGCAACAATCTTGCGGTCGCGCTCGATCCGAAGACGCCGCGCGGTATCATCACCATGGAAGCGCAGGATGCCGGCGAGCCGCGCCTGACCTTCACCTTCTCCAGCCTTCAGGACGCCACGCTCCTGGTGCTTCATATCGAAGGCCAGGGCAAGAAGGACGTGCTGACGAAGGCTGAAGGCGCC
This sequence comes from Rhizobium sp. 01L410, assembly GCF_056400165.1. Lineage (NCBI taxonomy): Bacteria > Pseudomonadati > Pseudomonadota > Alphaproteobacteria > Hyphomicrobiales > Rhizobiaceae > Rhizobium > Rhizobium sp. 01L410. The sequence continues at coordinate 34,032 of NZ_JBFTST010000006.1, read as the reverse complement.
GGAGACGAGGCAGAGATGCCGATCCGGGCCGTGCTGCGGCGGGCGGCAACGCCTGTCGATATCTACTGGGCTCCGTAAGACCAAGCCTTCGGGCGAGCCGCGAACAGACAATTTGAACAGCAACCAAGGCAGGATAACTCCCATGTCCGCTAACGCACGCATTTCTGCGATTACCTCCCGCATCGTCGAGCGATCGAAGCCGACACGCGAGCGATATCTGGAGCGCCTGCGCGGCGCGGCATCGAAGGGTGCCGTCCGGTCTATCCTCGGCTGCGCAAACCTTGCGCACGGCTTTGCGGTCTGTTCCCCCGCCGAGAAGGATGCGCTCGCCGGCGACCGCGTTCCGAACCTCGGCATCATCACCGCCTATAACGACATGCTTTCGGCCCATCAGCCGTTCGAAACCTACCCAGCGATCATCCGCGAGGCAGCTGCCGAGGCTGGCGGCATTGCGCAGGTCGCGGGCGGCGTTCCTGCCATGTGCGACGGCGTTACCCAGGGCCAGCCGGGCATGGAGCTTTCGCTCTTCTCGCGTGATCTGATCGCCATGTCTGCAGGTGTGGGCCTGTCGCACAACATGTTCGACGCGGCGCTCTTCCTCGGTGTCTGCGACAAGATCGTTCCCGGGCTTGTCATCGCCGCGCTCTCCTTCGGCCACCTGCCGTCGATCTTCGTGCCCGCCGGGCCGATGACGACGGGACTGCCGAATGACGAGAAGTCCCGCGTTCGCCAGCTCTATGCCGAAGGCAAGGTCGGACGCGCAGAACTGCTGGAAGCCGAATCCAAGTCCTATCACGGGCCGGGTACCTGCACCTTCTATGGCACAGCCAATTCCAACCAGATGCTGATGGAGATCATGGGCTTCCATATGCCCGGCTCCTCCTTCATCAATCCGGGCACGCCGCTGCGTGAAGCACTGACGCGCGAAGCCGCCAAGCGGGCGCTGGCGATTACCGCGCTCGGCAACGAATTCACGCCGGCAGGCGAGATGATCGACGAGCGTTCCGTGGTCAACGGCGTTGTCGGCCTGCATGCGACGGGTGGATCGACGAACCACACGCTGCATCTCGTCGCCATGGCGCGCGCGGCCGGTATCCAGCTGACGTGGCAGGACATCGCCGAGCTCTCTGAAGAAATCCCGCTGCTTGCCCGCGTCTATCCGAATGGCCTCGCCGACGTTAACCACTTCCACGCTGCCGGTGGCATGGGCTTCCTGATCAAGGAACTCCTGAAGCAGGGCATGCTGCATGGTGACGTGCGCACCGTCGCCGGTCAGGGTCTCGAAGCCTACACGATCGACGCCCGCCTCGGCGACAACAACACCATCGTCCGCGAGCCCTCCCCTGAGAAGAGCCACGATCCGAAGGTGCTTGCGAGCATCGAGACACCCTTCCAGGCGAACGGCGGCTTGAAGATGCTGCGCGGCAATCTCGGCAAGGCCGTCATCAAGATTTCGGCCGTGAAGCCGGACCGCCATATCATCGAAGCCCCGGCAATCGTCTTCCACAGCCAGCAGGAGCTGCAGGACGCCTTCAAGGAAGGCAAGCTCAACCGCGATTTCGTCGCCGTCGTGCGCTTCCAGGGTCCGAAGGCCAACGGCATGCCGGAGCTGCACAAGCTGACTCCACCGCTCGGCGTGCTGCAGGACCGCGGCTTCCGCGTCGCACTTCTGACCGACGGGCGCATGTCCGGTGCATCGGGCAAGGTTCCGGCAGCGATCCATGTGACGCCGGAGGCTGTCGAAGGCGGTCCGATCGCCCGCATCCAGGATGGCGACATCATTCGTCTCGACGCCATCCGCGGCACGCTTGAGGTGCTCGTCGATGCCGCGACCATGGCCGAACGCGAGCCGGTGACGGCGGATCTCTCGGAAAACGAATGGGGCATGGGCCGCGAGCTCTTCGCGCCGTTCCGCCGCGCGGTCGGCGCTTCCGATCACGGAGCGAGCGTCCTCTTCCACTAAACGAAAAAGCCCGCGACTTGATCGCGGGCTTTTCTCTTTTCAGGTCCTGCAGCTCGATCAGCCGCGAACGTCGAGGACGTAGTCGCGATGCGCCGGATGCGTGCTGTAGACGAAGATCTTGTTGAGTTCCTTCTGCGTCAGCAGACGCAGGAAGCGGACTTCCACAGTATTGTTGGCATTCACCCGCATCAGCATGCAGCCGACCTTCGTGATGCGTGCATCCGGGATGTCCAGATAGAACTGCTTGGGCAGATTGAACTGCGTCAGGATGGCGAGGACCGCCGAGCTCATCGAGATGCGAACGATATCGCAACGGCGCGAGGCCATGTGCATGACGCCTTTCTCGGTATATTCGAGACGCGCCGCGTTCATCGTGTCCTCCATTTTGAACCGCTGTTCGCGGTCATACATGAAGGATTCTTCCTTGTTCAAAAAATGCCCTGATGGCGATGGATTTGATACACCCACGACCTTATTCCCCACTCGATACAATGGGGAAATGCTAGCAGCGCCGACTTAACAGAAAGTGTCGAATGGAGGGCTTCGGGGGCTTCGTGAAAAAGCCCCCAATTTTGGCTGTCAGCGACGGTAGGTGCGGCCCTCGGCATCGAAAAGGTGCAGCTTCTGCCGATCGGCCGAGAAGCGCATTTTCTGGCCCTTCTTGATGTCGATCGTGCCCGGCAGCTTGACGATGATCGGCTCGCCGGGAACCAGACCTTCTATGTAAAGCAGCGTCACTTCACCGAGCGCTTCGACGATCGAGACTTCGCCTTCGAAGAGGTAGGCATCGCCGCTGGCGATCTCGAGATCCTCAGGGCGGACGCCGAAGCTGGCGGACTTGCCCTTTTCGGAAGCGGCGGTCGGGATATCGAGAGCAACCGACTTACCACCGGTGAGCGTGACCGTGGTTGTGCTGCCCGCTTCGGCAATCGTCGCCGGGATGATGTTCATGGCCGGAGAGCCGATGAACTTGGCGACGAAGAGGTTTGCCGGACGCTCGTAGAGCTCCAGCGGTGCCCCGACCTGCTCGATATGACCTGCCGAGAGCACGACGATACGGTCTGCCAGCGTCATCGCCTCGACCTGATCGTGGGTGACGTAGATCATCGTCGTATCGGCCATCTGCTCGTTGAGCCGGGCGATCTCGATGCGCGTGGCAACACGCAGCGCGGCGTCGAGGTTGGACAGCGGCTCGTCGAAGAGGAAGACCTTCGGATTGCGGCAGATGGCACGGCCGATGGCGACACGCTGGCGCTGACCGCCGGACAGAGCCTTCGGAAGACGGTCGAGATACTTGCCGAGCTGCAGACTGTCGGCGGCAGCGCGGACGCGGCGGTCGATTTCCTGCTTGTTCTCACCGGCAATCTTCATGCCGAAGGCCATGTTGTCGTAAACGGTCATATGCGGATAGAGCGCATAGGACTGGAACACCATGGCGATACCGCGCTTCGACGGCGGCACATCGTTGACCAGCTGGCCGTCGATATACATGTCACCGCCGGTGATGTTCTCGAGGCCGGCAATCATGCGCAGCAGCGTGGACTTGCCGCAGCCGGAGGGACCGACGAAGACGATGAATTCGCCCTGTTTGATCTCCAGGTCGATACCGTGGAGAACGTCCACGGAACCATATGACTTGCGAATTTCCTTAAGCGACAGTCCTGTCATCAGTGCCTCCCTCTGATTTTTAGGCGAGCCGGGCGAAATAAGCGCCCCACGCCGGAATATCGATTTTTCCGCCATAGTTATTGCTGGTGAAGCCGTGGCCCGTCAACGCCTGCCAGTCACCATCCGGCAACGTAACGATCGTTTCAGCAGCACCCATGTTGAACACGCAAAGCATTTTTTCGTTGCCGTATTCGCGCGTGAAAATCAGGCCGTCACCCTGCGGCTCCTCGAAAGCGATCTCGCCCTTGGCGAAGGCCGGGAACTGCTTGCGAAACGCGAGGAAGCGCCGGTAGTGCTCGAGCACCGAGTTCTCATCGCCCTGCTGCACGCTGACAGCGCGCAGGATGTGCTCGACCGGAACCGGCAGCCATGGCTTGACGGTCGAGAAACCGCCCTGCGCGACCTGGCTGTCCCAGACCATCGGGGTGCGGCAACCGTCGCGGCCCTTGAACTCCGGCCAGAACTGGATGCCGTAGGGATCCTGCAGATCCTGATAGGCAAGGTCAGCCTCAGTGAGACCAAGCTCTTCGCCTTGATAGAGGCAGACGGAACCGCGCAGCGTCATCAGCAGCGATGCGTATTGTTTGGCGAAGGCGTCGTGGTCCGACACCAGCGAGCCCCAACGGCTGACATGGCGCATGACGTCGTGGTTGGAGAAAGCCCAGCAGGCCCAGCCATCGGGCGCCGCAGCGCCGAAATCCTTCATCACCTCTTCGACCCGCTCAGGCGAGAGCGGATCGGGTGCCAGGAACTCGAAGGCATAGCACATGTGCATCTTGTCATTGCCGGACGTGTATTCGCCGACGATCTCCAGGCCGCGCTGGCTGTCGCCGACTTCGCCGACGGCGGCGATTGCCGGAAACTCTTCGAGCACGGCGCGGAAGCGCTTCAGGAAGTCGATATTCTCCGGGCGGTTCTTGTCGTAGAGGTGTTCCTGGAAATTATAGGGGTTCACGGCCGGTGCCGTGGACGCATTGCGGCGCTCGGGCGCCAGCGCCGGGTTATCGCGCAGCTGCTTGTCGTGGAAATAGAAGTTGATCGTATCCAGACGGAAACCATCGACGCCGCGCTTCAGCCAGAAACGGACGACATCGAGCAGGCGGTCCTGAACCTCGGGATTGTGGAGGTTCATATCCGGCTGCGAGGTCAGGAAATTGTGCATATAATACTGCATGCGCGTCGGATCCCACGCCCAGGCGGAACCGCCGAAGATCGACAGCCAGTTGTTCGGCGGCGTGCCGTCGGGCTTGGCATCGGCCCAGACATACCAGTCGGCCTTGGCATTGGTCTTGCTCGACCGGCTTTCGACGAACCAGGGATGCTGGTCCGACGAATGCGAGATGACGAGATCGATCATCACCTTGATGCCGAGGCGGTGAGCCTCGGCGATCAGGGTGTCGAAATCCACGAGCGTGCCGAAAATCGTATCGACGTTTTCGTAGTCCGATACGTCATAGCCGAAATCGCGCATTGGCGAGGTGAAGAACGGCGAGATCCAGATGGCGTCCGCGCCCAGAGCAGCGACATGCGGCAACCGGGCGGTGATGCCCTTCAGGTCGCCGATGCCGTCACCGTTGGAGTCCTGGTAGGAGCGCGGATAGATCTGATAGATCACCGCGCCACGCCACCAATCCTTGTCGTCAGCCAAATTGGGTTGAGATGCCACGCTCATGTCTTTTCCTATGCGAAGTCAGGTCTTGGGATTGGATCAGCCGCCCTTGACCGAACCCGCCAGCAGGCCACGCACCAGATATCGCTGCAGCCCGAAGAACACGAGCAGCGGAACGATGATGGTGACAAAGGCCGAGGCCGTCAGGATTTCCCAGTTGCCGCCGCGCGAACCGAGCAGCGCATTGAGGCTGCCGGTGAGCACGAGATGCTGCCTGTCGGTGCCGAGGAAGACCATGGCGACGAGCAGGTCGTTCCACACCCACAGGAACTGGAAGATCGCGAAGGACGCGAGTGCCGGGAAGGACAAGGGAAGAACGATTTTGACGAAAATCTCGAAATCGGTCGCGCCGTCGACGCGGGCGGATTCGATGATCTCCTTGGGCAGCCCCGCGATATAGGCGCGGAGCAGATAGATGGCGAGCGGCATGCCGAAGGCGGTATGCGCCAGCCAGATGCCGGGATAGGTTTTCGATGGCGCATCGAGTGCGGCACCGACGATATTGTAGAGCCGGAGCAGCGGGATCAGCGACATCTGCAGCGGCACGACGATGAGGCCCACCACCAGCGCGATGATCAGCGCGCGGCCCGGAAACTCCATCCAGCTCAGCGCGTAGGCCGCAAAGGCCGCGATGAGGATCGGGATGATCGTCGCCGGGATCGTCACCGTCAGCGAATTGATAAAGGACTGGCCGATGCCCTCGCCCGTCAGGACCGTCTTGTAGTTATCAAGCGTGAATTCCGGCGGGGTCGAGATCGCGACGTAAACACGGCGGCCCGCATCGTCATCGGTGAAGGCTGCGGTCTTGGTATAGCGGTAGGTGCCGTCGGTGTTGACCTGCAGGTTGAGGCCATCGCCGAGATCGGCATTCTCGCCGACCTTGTAGGCCGACGGCTGCTGGATGCGCGTTCCGAAGGCGCTGATCGCGCGGCCGGCCAGATCGCCCTGCAACACATTGCCGGCGATCACGTAGAGCGGGCCTTCCTGCTTCTGATCGGCGGCGGCGCCGACGCGGGCGGCCACAGTGCGGGTGGAGCCGACGAAGGACGTCCACCAGCCCGACACGACGATCTGATCCTTATCGCGCAGCGCGCTGACGAAGATGCCGAGGGTCGGGATCAACCAGATGATGACGATCAGGAGAACGCAGGCGTGAACGAAGAGACGGGCCGGGCCTATCTTGAAGAAGCTTCCTGACAAGGTCATCTCAGTGCCCTCCGAGTTCGCGGTTGGCGCGGCGGACGTTCCAGACCATGATCGGCGTCACGGCCAGCATGATGATCAGCGCGATAACCGCACTTCGGCCGGAATCCCCGCCTCCGCGGAACATCCAGTCGAACATCAGGTTCGCCAGCACCATGGTCTGCCATTGGCCGTTGGTCATCGTCAGCACGATGTCGAAGACCTTGAGGACGAGGATGGTGATGGTGGTCCAGACGACGGCGATCGTGCCCCAGACCTGCGGCACCATGATGCGCCAGAAGATCTGCCAGCCATTGGCGCCGTCGATGACAGCGGCTTCGATCGTTTCTTCCGGAATGCCGCGAAGGGCGGCCGACAGGATGACCATAGCGAAGCCGGTCTGGATCCAGATGAGGATGACCATCAGGAAGAAATTGTTCCAGAAGGGCACCGAGATCCAGACCTCGGGCGTGCCGCCGAACATCTGGACGATGGCGTTCAGAAGGCCGATCTGCACGTCGTTGCCGCCGCGGTATTCGTAGATGAACTTCCAGATGACCGAAGCGCCGACGAAGGAAATCGCCATCGGCATGAAGACGATGCTTTTCGCGATATTGCCCCACCAGATGCGGTCGGTCATCACGGCGATGACGAGACCGAAGAAGGTGCAGGCGGCCGGCACGACGGCGAGCCAGAGAATGTTGTTGAAGATCGACTGGCGGAATTCGCGGTCGCTGAGCGCCCAGGTGTAATTGGCGAAACCGACGAAATTCGACCCTGATCTGTCATAGAAGGACAGAATGAAGGTCGCGATCACGGGATAGACGAGATAGACGGTCAGCAGGAAAAGCGCCGGGCCGAGAAACAGCCAGGGGCGGATCATGCCGCGAAGATTGAGATTGCGCGCCGCGGAATGGATATCACCATCCCTGACCGGTAGCGCCATATCCAAAATCTTGTTCGAGAAATAGAAATAGGCCGAGCAGGCGAAAACCGCCACGACCACCACGCCCAAAGCGGAAACTATCTGCGATAGCATTCGTCCCTCCCCTGCTACCCTAGTCTATCTGAAGGGCTTACACCGGCCTGCGTCAACTTCTTCTCGGCGTTTGACCACAGTTCCGGTGCCGGCCGGATCCTTTTGCGAATCCGGCCCTGCATTCCGGCGCTGCCGCGGGAAACCCGCAGCAGCGTTCAAGGATGATTACTTGATGGCGTCCCAGGCAGCCTGGATTTCCTTGCCGGTGTCTTCGGCAGACTTGCCGCCGACGAAATCGACCATGCCGGTCCAGAAGGCGCCAGCGCCGATCTTGCCGGGCATCAGGTCCGAACCGTCGAAGCGGAAGGTCGTGGCCGTCGTCAGAATTTCGCCTTCGCGCTTCATCTGATCGTTGGCGTAAGCCGCGGTGCTGACACCCTTGTAAGGCGTCAGGAAGCTCGACTGTGCCATCCAGACTTCATGTGCGATCGGCGTCTTCAGGAAGTCGACAAAGGCACGAGCCGTCTTCGAGTCCTTGGTGATCGACACCAGCGTGCCCGCACCCAGAACCGGCTTGCCGAGATCGGCATGCGCAGCATAGGTCGGCATGTAGAAGAAGTCGGCATCGGTGCCGAGCTTCGTGCCTTCAGGGAAGAAGGACGGGATGAACGAAGCCTGGTGGTGCAGGTAGCACTTCGGCGGAACGGCGAAGAGACCCTTCGGGCTATCGCGGAAGTCGGTCGAAGCCACGGCTGCGACACCGCCATCGACATACTTCTCGTTCTTGGCGAACTTGCCGAATTCGTCGATCGCAGCAACGACGGCCGGATCGGTGAACTTCACTTCGTTGGTGGTCCACTTGTCGTAGACGTCAGGCTTCTGCGTGCGCAGCATGATGTCTTCGATCCAGTCGGTTGCCGGCCAGCCGGTCGCACCACCAGAACCGAGACCGATGCACCAGGGAACGCCGCCGTCCTTGACGATCTGATCCGTCAGCGCATGGAGTTCTTCCATGGTGGTCGGAACCTTGTAACCGGCTTCCTTGAAGTTTTCAGGCACATACCAGACCAGCGACTTCACGTCGGCCTTGTAGGGGAAAGCGTAGAAGCCTTCCTTGCCGTCCTTGCCCTTGTAGGTGCCGTAACCGACCCAGCTGTCGCCGGCGCCGTAATTGTCCTTGACCCACTTGGCCGTGTCGTCGCCGAGCGGCGTCAGGAAGCCCTTGCTGGCCAGATCGGCGAAGAGGCCCGGCTGCGGCAGGATTGCGACATTCGGCGGCGAACCAGCCTGGGTGTCGATGACGATCTGCTGCTCGTAGTTTTCCGAAGACGAATAGGTGGCTTCGATGCCGGTCGCTTCGGTGAAGTAGGCAAGAATACTGCGGAAGAAGGCTTCGTCCTCACCGCGCCACGGTCCGAAAATGGTCAGCGGCTGACCCTTGAGGTCGGCATGCGATGCCTTGAATTCGTCGTAGCTCTTCCAATTGAACTTGGCGTCTTCGCCCGGAGCAAATTTCAAATCAGCGGCAGAAACACCACCTGCAAAAAGCGCCGCCGCGGCGACGCTCATCAAGAAAGTCTTTTTCATGTGATCAACCTCCCATCACAATCCCAACGGCACTTTCAACCTCTCACCGGAGGACTTCAAAGCGCTTTGACAAACAACTCATCTCACTCTCGCGTGAAAGGAGTCAAGCCATTTCGCGAATACCGCTAAAAGAGACGCAAATATCGCGGTGCAGCAACGCTTAAACGGGAATATGGAGCGATTTTTCTTGAGTCAAGCACGCCAGGTGCTACATAGTTTGAAAGCGCTTTGGGCGGTCTGGGAGAAACCGCAGCGTGCGCTGATCCCGGGAGGAAGCATAACACGTGAATCTCAAACAGCTATCGGAATTGCTTGGTCTTTCACAGACGACTGTGAGCCGCGCCCTCAATGGCTACCCCGAAGTCAACGAGGCGACGCGCGAGCGCGTGCTGCAAGCTGTGCGGGAAACCGGCTACCGACCGAACAAGGCGGCGCAGCGTCTGGCCACCGGCAAGGCCGGCTCGCTCGGCCTGGTGATGCCGACCGCTCCGGGGCATCAGTCCGACGTGCATTTCGGCGAGTTTCTCGCCGGCCTCGGCGAAGAGGCTGTGCGCCACGACTTCCATTTCGTGATCATGCCTGCCGATCCCGACGACGAGGTTGCCGCACTCAGGCGCCTGGCGATCAGCGGCAATGTCGATGCGCTATTCGTTGCCTACATGCGTGGACACGATCCGCGCCTGCCGATGCTGAAATCACTGTCGACGCCCTTCGTCGTCCATGGCCGCTCGCATGGGACGGAGCCAGATTATCCCTATCTCGACATCGACAATGAAGCGGCGTTCTACGATGCCGCCAAGCTGATGCTCCAGCTCGGCCACAAACGCTTTGCGCTGATGAACGGCCCGGAGCATCTGGATTTCGCGATCCGCCGGAAACAGGGCCTGGAGTCGGCGCTTGCCGAGCGCGGCCTGCACCTGAACGAGGATTGCATCAGCCATACGCTGATGACCGATGAGCAGGGACTGGTGGCAATGGAGCAGTTCCTGCAGCTGCCGGACCGCCCGACCGCGATCCTGTGTTCCAGTACGGTTCTGGCGCTCGGCGCCATCCGCGCCGTCAATCAGGCGGGACTGAAGCTCGGCGAGGATATTTCGCTGATCGCCCATGACGACGTGCTGCCGCTCTTGAAGCCCGAGAATTTCTCGGTGCCGCTGACGACGACGCGTTCGTCGCTGCGATCCGCCGGCGCGCGTATTGCGCAGCGGCTGATCGGAACGGTCAAGCAGACCGGGAGTTTCCCGGAGCAGGAACTCTGGAAGACCGAGCTGATCGTCAGGGGTTCGACGGGCCCTGCCCCGAAGCTCTGATCAGAACTTCGGCGGCGTCTGGCCGGCGGTGCGGTGCGCTGCGATCACGGTATTCGCCATCAGCATGGCAATGGTCATCGGACCAACGCCGCCCGGGACGGGCGTGATCACCGCAGCCACCTGCTCAGCCTCGGCGAATGCGACATCGCCGACGAGGCGGGTCTTGCCTTCGCCCTTCTCAGGTGCGGCAATGCGGTTGATACCGACATCAATGACAGTCGCGCCGGACTTGACCCAGTCAGCTTTGACCATCTCGGGACGGCCGACTGCGGCGACGAGAATGTCGGCGTTGCGGCAGACGGCGGGCAAATCCTTGGTGCGCGAATGAGCGATGGTCACTGTCGCGTTGGCATTGAGCAGCAGCTGCGCCATCGGCTTGCCGAAGAGGTTGGAGCGGCCGATGACGACCGCGTTGAGACCGGACAGGTCCTCGCCATGGGTGCGGCGGACGAAAACCATGGCACCGGCCGGCGTGCAGGAGACCAGACCGGTTTCCAGATCGCCGGTGGCGAGCTTGCCGGCGTTGACGACGTGAAGGCCATCGACATCCTTTTCCGGCAGGATCGACTGGATGATCGGCTCGCTATTCAGCGGCTTCGGCAGGGGCAGCTGCACCAGGATGCCGTGAATCGATGGATCGGCATTGAGCGATGCGACTAGGGCTGCGAGTTCTTCCTGCTTCGTTTCAGCCGGCAGCGTGTACTGCACCGACTTGAAGCCGCATTCCTTGGCCATCTTGCTCTTGGAATTGACATAGGCATGGCTCGCCGGATCGTCGCCGACAATCACCACGGCAAGACCGGTCTTCACGCCACTCTGCTTTTCAAGCGATCCCGCCGCCATCTTCACGGTTTCGATTACCGAAGCGGCTACCTGCTTGCCATCGATCACTGTCGTCACGCGTCTCTCCCGCCTGTGCGTTCGTGCGCAAAGCTAGGACTTTGCCAGCAGCGCCGTTTGCCTCAGAACGCCCTATCCTGTTTAAAAGCGGCAATTGCAAGGGCAATGATGCCGCCAGTTGCCAAGAAGATGAAGGTTAGCGGCCACTTGCCGCATAGGTCTGGAACTTGCTGCGCAGTTCTGCAAGCTCCGCACGCAGTCGGTCGAGCTCATCCGGCTCCGCCGCCGCTTCCTCGACCTGGGGCTCCTGGAGCACCACAGGCTCCACCGTCTCCGGCAGAACCGGAATATCGAATGCATCCTCGTCGCGCCTGCGCACGAGCGACAATGCCAGCGAGGTGGCAAGCCCGACAAGCAGACCGATTCCGCCGCCGATTGCCGAGCGCACCGGCGTTGCGTAGCCAGCCTGCGCCGCAGTCACCTTCGGCGGGGTCTGGACCGTAACCGATGCAGACGGCGTTGTCGCGGATGGCAAGGCATTGTCGAGGCGGGATTTGGCGGCACCGGCCTTGTCGCGCAGTTCCGTAAGTTTGGCGAGATCGACACCGGTGTCACGGCCCTGGGCGATCATGCCGTTGCGCTCGTCGCTGAGCTTGCGCCGCGCATCGACGGCGGCCTTGGCATCCGCGGTAGCATCCTTGGCTTGCAGCGACAGTTCCTGGGTGAGCTTGTCGCGCAAACCATCGACGATCGCCTGCTGCGCAAGCAGCTTCGGATGGCGGGGGCCGAGATCGATGGAGAGTTGCGACAGCGACGCCTTTTCGACCGCATATCTGTCGCGTGCATCCAGCAGGACCGGTGACATCATTTCCGCAGGCAAGACGCCATTGATCACGTCGTTTGCCTTTGCAGTCTTCAGACGGTCGGCACGCTCCTTCGAGATGGTGATGCGCTGCTCGGCGATCTTGAGATCGGCATCGCGCTGATTGATGCGCTGCTGAAGATCGGCGGCGACTTTGACGTTGCCCTCGCCGGCCTTTGCCGTGAAGGCATCAAGTTCGGCGCGCGCCTGATCGTAGGCGTTGCGAAGTGTGCCATTGGCCTCAATGGCATTGCCTGCCGGTGCGCCGGTCAAGATTGCCGAGAGCCGGTTGGCGATCTGCCTGGATTTTTCGGCGCCCGAGGTGGAGATCCGGAGCGTCACAAGACCAGTGCTGCCATCCGGCACGGCGTCGATCGCAGCGGCGACGGCTGTTTCTGCGCGGGATGCCGCGTCTGCCGCAGCACCACTGCCAGAGAGCAGATCGACAGCGATGCCAACCGCATTTGGCTGGCCGCCTGCAAATTCGGGATCCCGGTCAAGTTTCAGGGCGGCGACCGTGGCGGCAACGGCCGGCGCCGAGACGAGCTTCTTAGCTGCAGCCGATGTCAGCGCCGGGCGTGTGGCGGTATCGGCTGCAACACGCAACGCCGTTTCGGCCACATAGCGTACCGGCGCCTGCGGCATCATCAGCGGAAAGGCGGCACCCAGCATCAGGCCGAGCATCGCGAACGCCACCGGCTTGACCGGAAGGCGGCGCGGCGCATTACCGATCTCAAGGAAGGTAATATCGTTGGTATTGGCGGGAATGAAGGCCGGTTCATGCGGCACCGATGCCGGCTGCGTCACGGCCGGCGCGGCTGGCGGCGGCGTCTTGACATCGTTGGCGGCTTCGAAACGGGGGGAGAGAATGGCTTCGATGCGGCTTGTCAGCGGCGCTGCAGCTGCTGCCCGCGCGCGGCGCTGCTCGTCGAGTGCCTTTTCGATGACACGAAGAAGCTCGGCTTCCGAGGGAAGGACAGCGGCGCCCGAATGCGGCGCATGCGTTGCCGCACGGTGATCCGGCGCGCTGGCTCGTCTGCCGTTCAATGCCTTGTTGTCATACATGGATGCCATTTCTCATGCACGTGATGATCCGGCTGGTTGCCCGCACTCGCGCGAGTATTAATCCAGCCTAAAGATTCATGGCAAAGAAATGGTTAACAGAAGACCAAGGTCGCGGTCAGCGCTGTGAGCCGCTGCGCTTCTGAAGCGGCAACTGACTGCTGCGGTCGCCTTCCAGCTTCATGATCCGCTCCCGGCGGCTGAATCGGTATTGCAGCACATGAAACAGGAAGACCGGGATACCGACAACGTAGCGGCGCCAAAGGCGCGACGGCTCCTGAACAAGCCGGTAGGCCCATTCGAGGCGCATCATGCGGACGGTATCAGGCGCGCGCGGTATCTCGCCCGAGACGAAGTCGAAGAGAGCACCGACCGTCAACACCAAGCGGGCATGCTCCGAACGGATATGGCGATGTGCCCACTTCTCCTGAAGCGGCGTACCCATGCCGACGATCAGCATATCGACCTTCTGGGCATCGAGTTCGGCAATGACGCCGGCCGGATTGTCCTTGTCGAAATAGCCGTCCGAAATGACGATGAATTCATGCCAGGGCGCGTGTCTGGCAAAGTTCTCAGCCGCCCGCTCGACGACATCGCGCTTGCCGCCGATGAGGCCGACACGCCGTGGCGTTTCCATGAAGGTCAGCAGCGCTGGGACGAAATCGGTGCCATTGAGATTGGCCGGGAACGGACCGCCGTGCGACACCTGCGAGGCGATGTTGAGCCCAATGCCGTCAGGCAGGACAAGGTTATGTTCGAGGATCTCGCGATATTCGGCGTCGCGCAGCGTCATCAGCATGTTGTGTGCGTTGACGAACGAGATGACCGTCTGGCCAACCGGCAGTGACGCCAGCTCGTTGATGAAGACGAGGGCATCGTCCCATCCGAGATCGCAGACCGGCACGTCGAAAATCGTGCGGCGCGAAGCCATAACCGCGAAATTCGCGATCAAATTCATCCCAACCTCCTGCAAGGGGTGCTTCATGCGCCCAGCATCCCGGAAAACGAGCGACAAATATACGAACCGGCAGTTGCCCGCCGGCGTGTGGCTGTCATGACGATACCCGCTATCCCGGGCACCCGACCAAGACTGGCCTAACCGAGGGTATATCAGCTTGACTTCAAACAACCTTTAGGAAAATCCGTTGCATTGCGGGAACCAGAGAAAGCATCGGTTAACCATCAGCTCCCAAACGCAAATGGCGCCCGAGGGCGCCATTTTGATCTTGACTGTCAATGTGATCAGTGCGCCGGCGCGGCCGCCGCATCGGCGGCAGGTGCCGCTTCGACGATCTTGACCGGCTTGCCCATCTTCGGCTGCTGGCCCGATGTTGCCGCCTTCTGATCTTCCTTGGACAGATAGTCGAGCTGCTGCAGCATAACGTCGGCAATGTATTCGCCGCCCAGCCGTTCGTTCATGCCCTTCTTGATCGCATCGCGGAACGCCTGCGGATCGAAAGACTTGACCTTGCTGATATCGACCATCTTGTTGCCGACGAGCAGCGTGAAGAGCTGATCGGTGGTCATCTCAGTCAGCGGCAAAGTGGCTCCCTTGACGACATCCTTGTTCATCATGAAGGAGAGCTGGCCGATGAAATATCCGGTGACGGCGCCATCGCCGATGATCGGGATGGTGACGGTCTCGCCTTTGACAAGCTCGAGCTGCGCCTGCTTGGAATCATCCGGCGGCGGTGCCGGCGCAGTGGCCATTTTCACCGAGAAATAGACCGAAGCCAGCGTGATCGCGCAGACCCAGACGCCTGTGAAGACGAGTTTAAGCATCAGGCATCACGCGCGACGAATTGTTCCTGGGAATAAGTGCCGTCGGCATCTGCATCCTGCACGGCATTCTTCAGAATATCGGCGACAGCACGAACGGCTTCGAGGTGAGCCTCGACACGGCGCGCGTTCAGCGTCAGCTTCTTCTTCAGGCCATGCAACTGCTCGAGATGCGAAGCGGCAAGCTCTGCCGGATCGGTATCGCTGAACAGCATCGACAGCTCATAGAGGCAACGGCTCTTGTGCGCGTTGGAGACCTTGAGATCGAACTGCGGGTCGTTGCCAATCCGCGTGTTCTCGTTGTCGATGATCATCTCCAGGCGGCCGAGGACCGACTTGATGCGATATTCGTTTGAGATTATTTCCATTTTATCCTCGGTTATGCTTCATTATTGGTCTTGGCATCCGCAGTCGGGGTGCCAAATGTCTTGCGCTGGAACTCGTCGACCATGCTGAAGGCGACCTTGCGGTCGTTCTGATCGGCGCTAGCGTTGACGATGGCGCCTTCCTTCTTGCGAAGAGCGTCGTGATAAAGTTCCTTGGCGATACCGATGCCATCGCCCTTGGACATGACGTTGCCGAGCTGCTCGGCCATCATGCCCTTCCAGATATCGCCCGTGGCGCCCTTGCCGTAGACCTGCTCGCTATCGCTCGGCAGCATGTTCTTGACGAAGTTCTGTAGAACCATCGATTCGAACTTTCGATAGGTCTCGGGGATCTCTTCTGTCTTGGTGCGATTCTTGACGTCGTTGAGACCGGTCTTGGCGGCAGCGCTTTCGAGAACATCGACCTTGGACGAAAAGCCGTTGCCGGCGTCAGCAAGGCTGTTTGCCCTGAAGGCGGCGCGCGTCGCCATGAGTTTTTCCTGGGCAGCCTGAACCTCGGTCGGATCCGCAGCTTTGACAACGTCCAGGACGAGATCACTAGGGGGCGAAATAGCCAACGTCACAATCCTCTAATGTAAGGTTGCGGCGATTATTATTTTTGAAGCTTGCTGGAGGCTGGCGTTGCGAACTTCTGATCGATGATATCATAGACCGCATTGTCATCGGCCTCGCGGCGCTCGGATTCCTGGGCCTCTTTCATGCCCTCCTCCAGCCGGTCTCCCTTCGCCCGCTCATGCTGCAGACGCATCTCATGCAGCTGCTGGATGCCCGTCAGCTGCTTGTCCTTGGTGCTGAGGCGCTCGAAACGGTCGGCGTAATTCTGCGAGAACACCCGGTGGATCGGATCGACCGAGCCGAGTGCTGCGATGACCGTATCCATCGATTCGTTCACTTCGGCGCGCTGCCGTGTGGTTTCGGCAAGGTCGTACTCGGCCATCTGCTCGAGGTGGCGCTGAACGGCGACAAGGCGCTTGAGCTTCTGCGAACGGGATTTTTCCGCCATTTCGCTACATGCCTATGAAGACGGACGGGAAGGATTCCGCGAACTGACTGATCAGCGCGGCCACGGAGAAATAGAACAGGAACAACCCGCCAAGTATCAGATATGGCGTCGAGATGAAGTAGACGGGGATCTGCGGCGCCAGCTTGTTGATGAAGCCGATCGAGACGTTGAACATCATGCTGTAGAGCAGAAACGGGCTGGAAAGCCTGAGCATGATGGAGGTCGTCGAGACCAGCGTGTCCGTCAGCGAGATGAGGTTGGCGCGCACATCTGTCAAGCCGCCAAAAGGCATCGTCGTGTAGGAATCGATCAGAGCCTTGAAGACGATGTGGTGAAAGTCCATCAGGAACAGGATCATGATGCCGGCGAAAGTGATAAAACCGGACAGGCTGGTTTCCGGCGTATCTTCCACGACATCCTGGCCGCCCGGCGAGGTATAGCCGACCATCATGGCAATGATGGTGGCGGCAAACTGGAAGCCCATTGTATAGAGCCGCGCCAAGAGGCCGTACATGACGCCGATCAGCGATTCGCTGAAAATCAGCCCGATATAGCTGGCGCTGGTACCGCTGACCGCGGGATAAACCGTATCCCAGAGCAGCGGCAGAACGGCAAGCGACAGACCGGCAGCAACAAAGACCCGCAGGATTTCAGGCACACGCGCCGAGGAAAAACCCGGCATTGCCAGGACGCAGCCACCCATCCGGCAAAAAATCAGAAAGAGCGCAAGGATGGTGCCCTGCGGGTCTGTTATCATGAAACCGAGCCCAAAATCTTTATCTCGATGCCCTTCGCCAACTCGACGTGGGACAGAACCGGAAGCGTCGCGAACAGACGTTCGATGATCATGCGCACATAGGAGCGCGTTTCCGGCGATGTGACAAGGCAGAAAGGCAGGCCACGGTCCATGAATTCACGGATAACCTTCGTCGCCTGCTCGCTGAACTCTTCAAGGGCACGTGGATCGATGTCGAACTCGACGACTTCTCCCTTGTTGTCGCGCTTCAGAGCCTGGTGGAAGGCAAGATCCCACTTGCTGCCGAGTCGCAGCACGCGCAACACGCCGTTGTCGGCCAGGTCGCCGCAGATCTGCTGCGCCATGCGGATGCGGACATGCTCGACGATCTGTTCGGTCTTGCGGACATGCGGCGCCAATTCGGCGACGGCTTCGAGAATGAGATGCAGGTTGCGGATCGAGACGCGCTCGGCGAGCAGCAGCTTGAGGACGGCCTGCAGGCCCGAATAGGACATGTGCGAGGTGCAGATTTCGTCCGCCAGCTTCTTGTATTCCGGGTCGAGCCGGTCGATCAGCACCTTGACATCCTTGTAGGACAGAAGCTGCGGCAGGTTGTTGCGAATGACTTCGCTCATATGCGTCAGGACGACGGAGACGTTGTCGATCGGCTGGAAGCCCTCGCGCTTCAGATCCTCGGTAAAGGCCTCGAGAACGGAAACAGCCGGCATGCCGAAAGCGGGTTCGCGGATCTCGTCTCCCGGAATGCGCGGCTTGCGGCCAGAGCCGGTGACGACGAGCACTTCGCCCACACGCAGCTGGTTGGCGGCGATCGTCGTTCCGTGAATGCGGATCTGATAGGACTTCTCGGCGATGGCGATGTCGTCGGTAACCTTGATTTCGGGGACGACAAAGCCGTATTGCGTCGCGAACTTCTTGCGCATCTTGCCGACGCGGAAAGCCAGCTCCTGGTGGGCGCCGAGCAGACGGGTCGAGACCATCTTGCCGAGCGCGAGCTCGATTTCGGAGGTGCGAAGGACCGACTTGACCGAGTCCTTCTCCAGTTCCTTGTTCGCGACGACCTTCTTTTCTTCCTGGTCGCGGCGAACCTTGTTCTCCGCCTCGATCTGGCGCGGGATGAACCATGCGCCGAAGGCCATCAGGCCGCCGAGCAGCGTGAAGGGCATGGTCGGCAGACCAGGCATCAGGGCCAGAATGAACATCAGTGCCGCCGAGACCGAGAGAGCGCGGGGATATCCGGACAGCTGACCGATAACCGCTTCGTCGGTGGAGCCGACATTGCCGCCGCGGGAGACGAGAAGGCCGGCGGCCAGCGAGACGATAAGCGCCGGCATCTGCGAGACCAGACCGTCGCCGACCGACAGCTTCACGAAGACATCGGCTGCTTCGCCGATCGGCATGCCGTGGCGGAAATAGCCGATGATGATGCCGCCGAAGACGTTGATGCCGGTGATCAGAAGACCCGCGACCGCGTCACCGCGCACGAATTTCGACGCACCGTCCATGGCACCGAAGAAGGAGCTTTCTTCTTCCAGCTCCTTACGGCGGCGCTGCGCTTCGCGCTCGTCGATGATACCGGCCGAAAGATCTGCATCAATCGACATCTGCTTGCCGGGGATGGCGTCCAAGGTGAAACGCGCGCCGACTTCCGCGATACGCGTCGCGCCCTTGGTGATGACGATGAAGTTGATGGTGATCAGAATCAGGAAGACGATCAGACCGATGACGAAGTCGCCGGACATGACGAGGCTGGCAAAGCCGGCGATGACGCCACCGGCCGCATCGTGGCCTTCGTTGCCGTGCGAGAGAATGACGCGCGTCGTCGCGATGTTCAGCGCCAGTCGCGTCATCGTCGCGATCAGCAGGATGGTCGGGAAGGACGAGAATTCCAACGGCTTCTTGATCCACAGGGCGACCATGAGGATCAGCACCGAGAAAGCGATCGAGAATGCCAG
Organism: Rhizobium sp. 01L410; assembly: GCF_056400165.1. Classification (NCBI taxonomy): domain Bacteria; kingdom Pseudomonadati; phylum Pseudomonadota; class Alphaproteobacteria; order Hyphomicrobiales; family Rhizobiaceae; genus Rhizobium; species Rhizobium sp. 01L410. The sequence continues at coordinate 15,033 of NZ_JBFTST010000006.1, read as the reverse complement.
GCCCAGGTCGATCAGAAATGGCGGTATCGGCAGAAAGAGTATGCAGATGATGACGATGATGCCGAAGGCAAAACCGACATCGCGCAAACTCGGTGCGACTTTCGGAAGGGGTAGTGCAGGTGGTTGCGCCATAACTGGTTCCGTCTCTTCATGAGAGGAGGCGGATACCGGGACCCGCCCTATTCGGATCGACAGTTAAATGGCGAAGCTTGCGCGAGGGTGGCTCAGAAGCCGGACTGGATGCGCGAAAATACCATGTCGGTAAAGATCGAAATCTGCGCGCCGACGAAGGGCGCGGAGATGCCGACGGTAATCAGGACGGCGACGATCTTCGGGACGAAGGTCAGTGTCGCTTCCTGAATCTGCGTGAGCGCCTGAAAAAGAGCGATGACGAGACCGACGACCATGGCAGCGGCAACTGCCGGGCCAGCCGCAACCAGCACGGTCCAGATGGCTGCCTGGAACAGATCGAGTGCGTCAGCTTCATTCATCAGGCAACCTCATATCGCCTTGGAGAAACAGCCCGGCACAAACCGGACTTTCTCATTGTTCTCATGACCGGGCAGCGATTAGCTGGAGCTAGAGCCGCTGCTGTCGGTCGGGGTCGTTGCCGGCGCCGAATCAGAGATCGTGACGCCCGCCTGAACGAGAATCTTATCGCCTTTGTCGGTCGTTGCAATGATGCCGTCGGAGTAAACCTTGACCGACGAGATCATGCCTTTGACGGTTCCGTCGGAGCTCTCCATGTACTTACCTACATAGCTGCCGGCCTGGGTCAGGCTGGAGCTCGCAAGAAGCGTGTCGAGTTTGCTGTTGGTCTGGATCGTCTGTTCGACCTGCGAGAAGCTGGCAAGCTGAGCCATCTGCTGGCTGGCATCGACGGGGTCTGTCGGATCCTGGTTCTTCATCTGCGCGATGAGGAGCTGCAGGAAGTTGTCGTAGTTCAGCGTGGCCTTCTGCTGCGCAGCGGCTGTGTTGCCCTGCGTTGCGGAGCCTACGCCCGAGAGTGCGTCTACCGCCATGGTGCGATCTCCTTGCGAATCTGTTCGACCATCGCCGGGGCCATTTCCTGATTATTGAGGATGCTGTCCTCGAGCGTGTACATCGAGCGGATCGCCTTCAGAGCGTCGAACGCGCGGCCTGTCGAGACCAGACCATCGATGCGCTTCAGCTCGGCCAGGATCTCTTCGTTGCGGAAGCAGCTCAGCAGCATGGTGATTGACTTGCGGAACATCACCGTCGACTGCTCCTTGCCCTCAGGATTGATCAGAATCATCTGGGCAATGAAGTAGAGCTGGCGCAGAGGCGTCGTCGCGTCTTCAGGCTGCAGGACGTGGTTTTCGAGAAGGAATGTCACATCATTCAGGAATTCCAGCGCGACCTTGCGGTCAACGCGCAAGACCGCGCCGTTGATGAAGATTCTCTCTCCGGCTTTAAGCGAAATGCGAAGTGTACTTTTCATTTAAGTCCATCCCTGATGATGATGGTAATGTCGATAATGCCCTGGTAGTTATCGGACTGACGCCGCCTGATCCTGTCGCATTCCTTGAGAATCCAGATCGCGATGGAGATGAGATTGGCACGCAGTTCGACTTCAAGCTGATTGTCGGGGTGCTTCAGATCCTCGATAAAGCTCACCCAAACGCGGCGGGTATAAAACAGAGCCTCAATGGCTTCCCGGCCGTATTTTGTTTTCTCGCGCGCCGCAGCAAGCATTTCGATAGACCGATCGAGAACTTGCCGCTCTCTCTCTTTCGCATCGGTCACCGAGTCTTGCATGACCTCGGCATAAGAGAACTGATACATTCATGCATCCTTCTTTGTAATGCGCGCCTTTGATCATCAAAGGTAATTTACAAGGCTCAACTGCTGGATCTTCGAGATGATCGTGTAAGAGGTCTGAAGCTGCGTCTCCATGTTCTTGACGATCGTGGTGGCTTCAACCGGGTCGACGCCGGTCAAATCGATAAGCTTGCCCTGCAGAATGCTGGACTGCGCGTCGAGAGCGGCGTTCGACTTGGTCACGCGCTCCTGCGACAGACCGAGCTGGCTCTGCTGGCCGGTGAGACCGGAAGTCGCACGGCCGGCATAATCAATGGCGGCGTCCGAGAGACCAGCCATGCCTGCCGATCCGAGACCCTGGTCGGTCAGCGCCTGTGTCATGACCGCCGCCATGGCGAAATAGCGCATGCCATCCGAATTGGCATTGGTAGAAGACGTAACGACTTCCGAGTTGCTGATGCGGCTTGTCATATTCTGATTGGATGCAGACGACCAATTGCCCCACGCGGGAGGAGTCGTATCGTAGGTCAGACCGCCGGTCGGAGGCGGAGCACCGACCGGGTAGCCGGTGGGCAAGGTATCCTGCATGAACATCGGCTCGACGAACATGGTCGAAAAATTCTTCATGTCCGTGGCAGTAAGGTCCGCGACGGTCTTCGGGCCGCCGGTATCCGGGTTAGTCAGCCCGCTTGCATATGCCTTCAAATTGTTCTGCATCGCCGAGACGGCAGCCGCGCTCTGGTCGGTCAGCGGTGCAACGTCGGTATTGATGCCGGAGAACAGATACTCACCGTTTGCCAGCGAATTGCCGGTATCCATCAGCTGAGAGAAAGCGCTGGATGCCTGCTGCAACGTGACAGTGATGGTCGTCGCCGTCTGGCTTCCCCGCAGTGCCGTCAGCTTTGCGACCAGGTCATTCGCGGCGCCGTTCATCGCGTCGAGACCGTTCTGCGACATCTCCAAACGAAGGCTGACGACCGAGTTGCTGCCCTTGATAGAGCTGATACGATCAATCTCGCGATTGAAATCAACGCTTTTCGCCGAGTTCACGCCAAGCGCAACGCCGACGTCAGCATACATCTTGGTACTGGCTTCAACCGCCGACTGCACCATCTGGTTCTGCGACTGACGGATCGTCAACCGCATGGCGTTTTGAATGGCTGAACTAGAAATAAATGAGCTTTTCATTTTTTAACTCGCAATATCCAGCAATGACTTCAGCATTTCATCGACGGCATTCAAAATCTTCGTTGCCGCCTTGTAGGACTGCTCGATGTCGAGCATCAGCGTCAGTTCTTCGTCGAGGTTCACGCCAGTCTCGTTCGAATAGGCTTCGTCGGAGCGTGACAGCGCCGCCGAGGTATTTTCTGCGGCACCACTCGCGTCACTACGATACTGTTCCAGCCAGCCGATGGAGTTCGAAGCGAAATCCATGATGCTGACGTTGGAATCGATACCTGCGCCGGTATTGAAACCTGTGACGACTGCCGGGTCTGGATCGAAATCCATCTTGGCGCTCATCGCGTTGTAGAGCTTATCGAGTTGTGTCGTGTAACCGCCGCTCTTGTTCGGATCAGGATTCTGGTCGAATGCCGTCCCGTTGATAGCCCCGTCGCGCAACTTCATTGGATCGCCACCAGCAGACGTAACTACGTCCGGGTTGACCTTGATGCTGCTCGCTATGCCGGCGATAATGTCGCCCGACGTCGGCGTGCCGCCCGGAGTACCTCCGTCATTCCAGACAAACAGACCAGGCTTGGTCGTCGTCCCGTCGGTACTCGTTTCCGAGAACATGGAGACCAGGCCCTTGGCAATCTCATCCAGCTGAGACTGGAAAGTCGGGGCAATGTCATCACGCAACTGCAGCAATGCCTGCAGACTGCCTTGGCCGGAGGTCGTTCCGCCCGAGCCCTTGCCGAGTGCAACGCCGTCGATATAGACACCGTTGCCGTCCATACCAGCGTTGTAGCTTTTCGTCGGCGTGAACGAAACGGCACGCGGAATGGTCTCAAACAGCGTCGTCCCGTCAGCCGTGTATAGCACCATATCGTTATTGGCGCGCGAGACTGTCGTCACGCCGACAATGCTCGAAATCTGCTTCAGGAGCCCATCACGCTGGTCCAGCGCCTGGGACGCGTCTGTTCTTGATGACGTCGCCGTCTTGACCGCGTTGTTCGCCGTCTCGAACTGCGCCAGAAGCGAATTCAGCGACGTAACCTGCTGATCGATCGACTTGTCGGCGTTCAAGCGCGCCTGCTGAACATAATTCGAAGAATTGTTCAGCGAGTTTACCAGATCCTGGGCCGCCGTGACGGCGCCCTGGGCGGCAATGGTATTGTTCGGCGAAGTCGCGAAAGCGCCCAACTTCTCTTGGAAAACAGAAAGGTATTCTGACGGAGACGTCTCGTATTTGTTGCCTCCAAGAACACTCTTGATGTCCTCAAGCCCATTCAACAAAGTCTGCTGGGCGCTGTCCTGCGAGTTGCTTTTCAGGTACTGGCGCAAGAGAGCGTCTTCTTGCGCCCGGTTGATCTGGACCACCTGCGCGCCGTTGAGCGACGTGGTGATCATCGCCTGCCGACGCACGTAGTCCTTGTTGCCGACATTGGCGATATTGTTCGACACCACACTGCTCTGAGTGCCGGTGTTGTTGAATATGCTCTGTGCGGTGTTAAGTGCGGAGGTGAGCGACATGATTTACCCGTTACCTGCTTAACGCTTGAGGTTCACAAGGACGTCCATCAGGTCCGAGCCCGTCTGGAATACCTTGGAATTTGCGGTGTAGCTGCGCTGCGATTCGATCATCTCGGTCAGCTCGCCGGCCATATCGACGTTCGATCCTTCCAGAGCGCCGGACTGGATTTTGCCGAAACCGCTGGTTTCCGGGAAACCGGTGACCGTGACGCCGGAATTGCCGTTGGCCGAATAGACGTTGCCGGACATCAGCGTCAGCAGATCCGGGCTCGGAACATTCGCGAGCGGGATCTGGTAGACGGGCTTGGTGCTACCGTCGTCATACTTCGAGTAGACAACGCCGTTCGAGTCGATGGTGATATCAACCGGCGAGTTAGCGCCCTGACCATCGACGTTACCGGTACCGGACCAGTTGTCGCCAACCTGCGAGAGGTCACGGGACATATTGATCGTCAATCCTGTAACCGGATCAACGATGTTCGCACCGGCCGGATAGTTTGCGTCGGTGGCCATCTGGCCCTTGTCATTGAAGTACACCGATGACACGTTGACAGCAGCAGAACTGTAAGGGAATGAACTCGTTCCGGTCGTTGCCTTATCGGCGTTTCGATACACGGACATTTCCCACTGGGTCGCTGCGCCCGACGGAGGCGTAGGCGTCGCCGTCGCGTCAAATGGCACCTTGGTGAAGTAGATATCGTACATCACCTTAGAACCAAGCTTGTCGTAGGTGACGATTGAATATTTTTGTGTATCCGAGGTGACCTTGGTTGGCGGCGAGCCGGCGCTCGAGTTAGCACTCGGGAGGGCGTCCGGGTCAGCAACCTCCGCCGCGCCGGGCTTCAGGTTGCCCGTCCAGGTACCGTTCGCTGTTGGAACAGCTTCCAGTTTCTGATCGCCCATGACGTTGATCGGCACCAGACCATCGAAGCCGTTGACGACGACAGCCGGAGCAGACGCACCCCACGGATAACCCATCAGCGTGAAGCCGGCTGAGTTGACCAGGTTGCCCTTGTCGTCCTTGGTAAAGTCGCCGGCACGGGTCAGAACCGGAGTGCCGTCCGCGCCCTGCACGATGAAGAAGCCATCACCGGAGATCGCAAGATCGGTCGTCGAGGTCGTGTAGGAGATGTCACCCTGGGCAGAGACAGCCTGGCGGACGGAAGACTGGACACCACCGGAGTTGTAGTTGCCGGCCGTGGAGGGCAGGACGAGCGACGAAAATGCCGTCGATACCGCTTTGTAGCCCGTGGTGTTTGCGTTCGCGATGTTGTCGGCGACGGTGCTCAGGCGGTTCGCCTGAGCGTTCATGCCGGACACTGCCGTCTTCATGCTGCCAAAAATGCTCATCTGAAAACCTCGTTTTCCTTGATAGTCCGGAGAGTATTTGGCGGGCCTTGCGTGAAGCTGTCTGGTGCGGGCGGTGCTTTGGAAATCTTAAGCACCGCTGCCGCGCGGCGAGGCCCGTCGCTGAAATCAGTTCCAGTCGATGCAGTAACCGAGGAAGCGCTTGGAATCGACGGGATCGACACCGAGCTTCTTGCGCAGCTTCTTGCGCAGCTTCGAGATGTGGCTTTCGACGACGTTCTCTTCGACTTCCTCGTCGAAGATGCCGTAGATGGCGTTGAAGATCTGGGTCTTCGTGACGCGGCGTCCGCGGTTCGCGATCAAGTATTCGAGGATGCGGCGCTCGCGGCGCGGCAACGCAAAGACCTCACCGTGGATCTCGGGATCGCGGCCGTCCGAGAAGACGCGGATGCCGCCGATATCGGTGTGGCTTGCAATCGCTTTCAGGCGGCGGCGGATAGCCGCGGCCCGGGCGAGAATTTCGCGGGGATGGACGGGCTTGCGCACCACGTCATCGACGCCACAATCAAAAAGTGCAAGCGTCGTTTCAAGCGAAGGCTGATCGCTGACTGCAATCACCGGCGCCTGCGAACGGTCGCGGATGGCCCGCGGCAACTCGAAGGTTTGCTGGCCCTGGCCAATCAGAAACGCCTCGACGGCCTGGATATCGGAATCCGCCGCCGTCTGTACCCACTCACCAAATTCGCTTGGATCAAAACCGGTCGAAGGGATGCCTTCCCGGCCAAATAGAGATGTATATCCATCTTTAACGAGCTCTCGCTCATCAACCACGACGATCATTCGTCCGCCTCCGAATCAGTGTGGCACTTCAATGATCTATGGGTACGAATCGCGTGAATCTGGAACAAGGTGTTGGAAGTTAATGGCGGGAATTAATAGTTGATTAACTTTTGTGTCCCGATTTGCTCTACATATAGTAGGCCACACCAGTTATGCACACAAAAATTTCGTGGAAAAGTTAACGACCGGTAAATTAGGTCTTGCGTGGCCAGATTCCGGCGGATTCCTGCCACATTTTGACACGATTCCGCTTTGTTCTCTTTTTGCTATTTTTGATTGCATCAATTCTGGCAGAAGTTACTCGCATTAGGAGTCCACTTGCCGTAGCCGGTGGCGACCAGATTGGCGATGACCCGGCACACATACTGCTTCTGCGCGGGGTCATTGTTCGGTCCGGCGTGGTATCTGGCTACCGCCATCGTCCAGGTCTCATGACGATCGTGAAGGTTGCGGAGGAACTTCGCTGCGTATTCGACATTGGTGTGCGGGTCGAACATCTCTTCAGCGGAGCGGAAGTTCTCGCCATGAAAGTAATGGTTGATCTGCATGCAGCCGATATCGATGAGTTTGGCGCCCGCTTTGGTGGCCGAATAATACTGCCGCATGGCATCTTCTTCGGAAGGCGGAAACACCGCCTTTCCCTCGATATTGAGAGCGAAGGGATACAACGATCCCTTGCGTCCCGTCTCCGTCAGACCCACCGAATAGAGAATGCCTTCGGGGATACCGTACTTGGCCGCGGCCGACTGGATTTCCTTCTCGCAGGCGCCGTTATAGGCGGCCGCTTCAGAGGTAAACGCTGCCAGAGCTGCCGCTGCCAGCGGCGCCAGAAGCAACGTCTTCCACACCGGTCTCAGTTGCGCCATCGAAGCCTCCATTCCCTCGCTGTGCTGTCTGCGACTGGCGCTCACGCGCCTCGCCGCCCTGGCCCTGCTGCAGGGACTGCTGACCCGACTGGCTCTGTGCGTTTGCTTGAGTGCCGGTATCGGCCTTTTCGACTGGCGCCATGCTGATCGTCACGTTGTCGACCGTATAGCCCTGGCTGCGCAGCGACTCGAGGATCTTGCTGTGATCCTCCTTGAGCTGGCGGTAAGCAGCACCCGATTCGACCTTGAGATCGACATTCAACGCATCGCCCGATAGGCGCATCGTCGCCGTTACCAGGCCGAGGTCAATCGGCGTCATCTGGATTTTCAGCGTGTTGACGACCTTGCCCGTGCTGGTCCATTCGGCTGCATTGGACAGCGCCGAACCCGGCTGCATGGCCTGCGCCCACTCCTTGTCGCCGCTGATCGCCGCGGTGACGGAAGCGGAATTCTGAGCCAAACCGATGTAGCGGCGCGATTCAAGCACGGTGACGTTCTCGACATCGCCCTTGCTCTTCACGCCCTGCTCGCCATGATCTTCGGTGCCGATGTGGATATCCATCGACTGCCCGCGGCCATCGGCGCGGCTCAGGCGGAATGTCTTGCCATCAGAGGCCTCGGCACCCTCGGTACCGGGAACGGCATTGTCGGCTGCCTTGGAAACACCTACCGCAGCCAGCGCGTCGCTGACATGCGATGCGGCCTTACCACCAGCGTCGATGGCATCGGCCTTCTTGTCCTTGCCGACGGCGCCGTCATCCCTGGTCTTGACGGACGAGCCCTGCGCAGCCGCAGCGATAACGACGGGCACCTGCGGGCCGTCTTTCTGCAGGAGATCGAGCGCATCGCTTGCGGCGTCCTCGCCGTCACCCTTATCTGTCTTCTTTGTCTCGTCGCCCTTTGCAGGCTTGGTGCTCTTCGTCGCATGCGGCAGCGCGTCATCGGCGAGCGTCTCCGCCGCGTCCTTCTTGATGGCGTCCTTCGCCTGTTCGATCGCTTCCTTGACCTGATCCTTCAGCGACTTGCCCATCGCGACCGTTTCCGGCTTCACCGCCGCCTGCTCCTTCAGCGACGCGTCGCTGAGATCGATAACAGGCTTGGCATGGGGGCGAGAGCGGGCAAGTGCGGCAGCATCGGCCTCACTGGGCCCACCTGCATTCGACGCAGCGTTGGCATCATTCGGATTCTGCCCGTTGTCGCCGGCCTTCGAAAGCACGTCGGAAAAGCCGCCGCCCTTGCGGCCGTCGTCGTCTTTCCCAACCGGGCGATTGGATTTCGCTGACGGCGCCTCAACCGGTGCCGCTCCCCCCGAAACGCTGATATCCATCATCTCAATTGCTTTCTTGGCTCAACAACTTGTCGATATCGTCAAGTTTGGACCGGCTCGCAGCCATAAAGGATTTGTAGGCAGGATCGGCATTCTGCTGATCCTGGCTGCTGTCTGCCGGGAGTGCCTGCGCCGCGCCATCGTCAACCACCTCCGAAGGGGCGGTCGGCGACTGCGATTCAGCGTCCGTAGTAACAGCTGCCTGTTCTGAAGTATTCTCTTCATTAGAAGAAGTAGAATCATTGGCTTGCGTCAAGCTTGCAGGATCAGGCGCTTTCAATACTTGTTCCGCTACCGAGCGGGCTGCGGCGCGCAGAGCCTTGTCGCGATCCGAGAGATCGCCGTCTGCGACCTTGCCGATATGCTGGGCGGCCGAATCGACATCCGGCGTCGAGACCGACGCCATGTTGCCGTAGAAGCTTGCCAGGGCGCCAAGCGGATCAGTGTCGCCCCCGGACAGCGTCTGTGCGTGCTCCGCCGCGGTCTTGGCGAGTTCCACCTTGCCGGCAATACCGGCCGCACGGGCGATACGCAGATAAACCTCGCGCTGACGCGCATCATCCATGAACCCGAGAATGCTGACGACGTCCTCCGGCTTCACGTCATGCTCGTGATCGACGATCAGCTTGACGAACAGGTCGGCAAACTGGCTGGCATAGGGAGAATGCAGGAAGCGGCGGACATAGCGCTGCGAATAGGCCATGCCCTTGTCGACCAATCCGGCCTCGACGCTGATCGCCACCGAGCGGCGCAAGGCCGCCTCCTCGACAATGGTGCCGGGTGCAGACAGCCGCGCCTGATCGTAGAGCTTCAATGCTTCAAGCGGGCTTCGCGCCACCATGACATTGCCGCCAACCAACGACAGATAGGGACCGATTTTCTTGTCGCGGTATTCGTTGGCCGTTTCGACCAGCGTCTTGGCAACCAGCAGTCCCTTGCCGCTCAAATACTTCCGCAACACGTCGGTGACACGATTGTCGAAATAGCCGTTGACGTCGCGGGACACCAGGTATTCCAGCGTCGCCGGATTGCCGCCGCTCATCGCATAGACGAGTGCCGCATCGACATTGCGATCATCGTCATAGACCGAGGCATCGACCGAGCGCAGACGCTGATCGATCGTGCCCAGCATGAAGCGCTGCATCTCGGCAGCGGAGTGATCGCCAAGAACGACGGAATCCTGCACGAATTGCAGCGAGCGCAGCATCTTGTAGGGCGCCAGATCCTCCTGCTCATCCGCAACGGCCACGGCCGGCGCTGCAAGCGCCAATCCGAGCATGAGGGAGAGAAGATGATGGTGCTTGCTGCGCGCCATGGTTTATCCCTGGTCCGCCTGAACGAGGATTTCGATACGGCGGTTTGCGGCGTTCAACGGATCATCAGGAAGCTTGAGCTTACGATCGGCAAAGCCGGATACCTGCGAGACGCGCTGCTCGCCCAAGCCACCACGAACGAGCATGTAATAGGCAGCCTGAGCGCGATCCATCGACAGGCGCCAGTTTTCGTTGTCTGCGCCCTTATACTGACGGCCATCGGTATGGCCCCGGATCACCACCGCACCCTGGCGCGCCTTGAGAATCTCGCCCAGCTTTTCCATGACCTGCACCATTTCCTTGCGGGGAACGGCCGAGCCGACATTGAACATCGAGTCATTGCCCTGGTCGGAGAGGCTGACGAGCAATCCACCTTCGGACGGGGTGACCGTCAGGCCTTCGGCGAGCTTGCCGCCGACGCCGCTGATCTGCTTGGCAATTTCCTGCTTCAGCTCATCGGCCTGCTTCTGCTCTTCGGCCTGCTTTTGCGCATCCTGCTGCTTGTCGGCCGCGGTATCTGCCGGCTTCTGATCGGACTTCTTGTCGGTTGCCTTGCCGTGAGGCTGATCGGCAGGCTTGGCATCGGCAGATTGGTCTTCAGGCTTCTGCTCCTCGAGCTTGGCGAGCTCTGCAGCATCCGGCTGCTCCTTGGCATCCTTGGCCGCCGGCGTCTTGCCGGGATTGTCGGCGCGCGTTACCTCGACCTGCTTGGTCCAGAAATCCGGATCGAAAGGATCGCGATAGGCCTCGCCACCATCGGCGCCGGTCGCAGGGCCGGAATCGGCCGCACCGCCCTCGCCCTTGGCGCTGACATTGGCCTGCTGTCCCACTTCCTGGGCGATTTCGGCCAGAACGGAATAGGGATTCTCGAAGAAGTCGGCTTCGGAGTAGTTCGTCTGGTCGCCTGACGTCGAGGTCTGGTCGTCGCCACTGGCGGCAGAAGCGCCCTGCGTCTGCTGCTCTTCCTTCTGCTTCGACTTGTCCTTCGTCTCCTCGCCTTCGGCCGTATCGACAGGCTTCTTCAACCCCTTTTCGGTGGGCTTTTCGTCGGCAAGCTTGATCGGGTTGAAATAGGTCGCAACGGAGGCTTTCGTCTCCTCGTTTGCGGCATTGACCAGCCACATGACGAGGAAGAACGCCATCAGAGCGGTCATGAAGTCGGCGTAAGCGATCTTCCAGGCGCCGCCATGCGCGCCGTCATGATCGCCACCACCATGTTTCTTGATGATGATGACTTCATTTTTGCCGTGGTGGTGATTTTCGCTCTCACTCATTCCAGAACTTTCTTCAAGCTGGCAGACCAGGCAGAAATACGTGTGACGAGAACGGAGCCATCAACCTCGACAACGAGGTCGACGTCATCCGTCTCAATGTGCCGCAGAAGGCCGGACTTTTCTCCGAGCGCCTTCTCCAGCGATGCGAAAAGATTGGCGGGACCCTTGACGATCACCACGCCGGCCGCGCCATCGAGAATTGCCTCGTTCAGAAGCACCGCAAGATCTGCGACAGCCTGCTCCGCGACAGCCTCCGTCACAACGGGCGCGATCGCCTTGGCGGCGGCGGCGCTGACAAGTTCCGCCACTTCGAAGGCGATGCCCGACAATCTGGCAGCGAGAAGGACCGCGAGTTCCTGCTCATACTTCTCTTTCAGCTCATCGAGCTGCCGCTGATAGCCAAGCTCGGCAGCCTGCAGCTGCTCCGCGTGGGTCTTGGAGAGACCAGACGTTGCCGCGGCGTGGCCCTCGGCATAAGCGGAGCGGCGTTCAGCCTCGATATCGACTGCAGGTTCTTCCGCGAAATCTGCAAATCCCCCAAACGCCTCTTCGGCAAAGTCGGACGCTTCGGGCGCCGGGGCGACCGGCTTGATATCACTGAAATCCTTGAGATAGCGGGATAGCATCGCGCTCATCGACCACACCCGGTATCTGCAAAAAGCTGCGGCATGCCTGCGCCCCGTTCAAACCAATTCTGACCGCCGCTTCACAGAACTGACGCAGCCTTGCCTTGAACCTAGAAAGTCAAACTTGCGCGAGGATGAATGGCGGGCACTTGCCCGCCAGTTGAGCCAGATTACTATTCGAGCAGGATCAGGATGTTGCCGGCGGAATTGTTGAGAATGTTCATCGCTTCGGTGGCAATATCGACCTGTGCCTTGATAGCCGTTTGACGCGTCGATGCCTCGTCCATATCTGTATCGACAAGCGTGCCCACCGTGGAGTCCAGCGAGTCCATCATCTTGCTCACGTAATCCGAGCGCGCATCGACCTGGTTTTTCATGATGCCGAGACCGGACGCAGTCGTGTTCATGCCAGAGAGGATCTTCTCGACAACGGCTTGCATGTCCGCAAGATTCTGGCTTGTGGTGCTGTCCGAGAGCGAGATCTGAGTCCCTGTCGCAGGGTTGGTGGAATTCGCGTTCAGCAGAAAATATTGGCTGCCGCTGCCGGTGCCCGGATCAATGCCCTTTGTCAGCAAGCCCTTTGAAGCGTCGCGTGTATCAATCATTACCAGACTTGAGGACGGAAAGCTGATGTTCTGCGGATAGAATTGGCCGTTCGATCCACGAATATAGCCGCCGATTACCGAACGGGTATCCGGCATTGCCGAGCTATTGTTGTACAGCCAATTTTCGCCCGAGAAACTGGTGCCAGTGACGCCCGACTGAAGCTGAGCCAGATCCTGCTGAAGGGTTGTATTCAGCTTGTCACGGTCATTCGCAGGATCGGCAGCAGAAACAAGCGTAGCCTTGATGTTAGTCACAAGGTCGATCAGCGAATCCATGGTCGTATACGTCGTGTCAACCTTGGCCGCACCCAAGCCAAGCGCCTCATCGATGGTCTTCAGCGAGCTGCCGTCGGTGCGCAGGGTCTGCGCGTAGGACCAGTATGTGGCATCGTCCGCAGCAGTCTGGATCCGCAGCTCCGATGAGATCTGCTGCTGAATTTTATCGGAGTCCTTGCCGAGGCCCCGCATGATGTTCAATGCGGTAAGCGCTGACGGGTCTTGAATGGTATAAGCCATCTGTCGATCTCTTGAATGAATGGGAAAGGGACAGACCGGTAACCGGTAGCGACAGATTATGGCTTCATGCCCCCGGCAATACGGCCGGTGCGTCGCAGTAACAAATCAACTCGTTGGTGAAATTAACCCAACTTTAAGCATAGTTTCAAGGGTTGAGGCCCCTCGGGACGCCGAAACTTGAAGACTCATTTAAGTACATGTTTTTAAAAAGAAAATCGCGCCTTTCGAGCGCGATTTCTGTGTGTTTTTGACGGATTGAAAACAGCGCCGCAAGATTCGGTCCAGTTTCAATTTCCGGCTTAGCTGCGGAACAGCGTCAGAACGTTCTGCGCGCTCGAATTCGCAATCGACAGCGACTGGATCGCCAGCTGCTGCTGTGTCTGAAGCGCAGTCAGTTTGGACGATTCCTCTTCCATGTTGGCATCGACGAGACGGCCGACACCCGAGTCGATGGAGTCGCTCAGAGACGAGACGAAATTCTCCTGCAACTGAATGCGTGTCGAAATCGAACCGAGCTGCGAAGCCGCCTTCGTCATTGATTCAAGACCTGCCTCCACGGCATTCAGGGCGAGGCCGATGTCATCCGTCGACAGGTTGGATATGTCGAACGAGAAGATCGAGCCGATCGTGCCGTTGGAGCTACCGATGATGCCAGTCGAGGTATCGATCGACCCGTTGCTGGTGCCGAACAGCACGTTGCCGGTCGAAGCGGAGTTCAGCACATATTCGGTGGTGGTGACCGAAGTGTTGCCGTTGCCGTCGCGAACGAAAGACGAGACCACACTCTTGGTTTCGTTGCCCGCCACCCAGTTTTCGCCGGAGAACGATGCGGACTGCGCGATGCTCAGAAGCTGAGACTGAAGCTGCTTCACTTCTTCCTGGATCTTCGTGCGGTCGACGCCCTTTTCGGTTGCGGCGACAAGCTTGGACTTGATTTCGGTGACGACGTCGATGGCGCTGTCCATCGCCGAATAGGCGGTGTCGACCTTTGCTGCGCCAAGACCCAACGCGTCGGACACGGCGGAAAGCGCCTTGTTGTCGGAGCGCATGGTCGTCGCAATCGACCAGTAGGCGGCGTTATCGGCAGCCTTGGCGACACGGTAACCGGAGGATACGTGATTCTGGGTGGTTTCGAGACTGTTGTTAATCGTACGAAGTGTCTGAAGCGCAGCCATGGCTGCGACGTTCGTCAAAATGCTCGTCATGAAAAAGTGCCCCTTGTTGGCAATACGTCGAGAAGGGACATTCCGGCCTACCGGGAACGGGAACCAGCGCTCATGCCTGTTAACCTGGGATTAAACTTGGTTAACTCACCGTTACGTTGAGCGCAGAAGACGGCAAAATGGTTAACAAAACGTTAACGCGGACAGCAAAAAGCCGCGCCCGTTAAGGCGCGGCTTCGTTTTCCTGGGCCGACCGGACGATACCGGAGGGCTTGTATCGCTAATCCTATTAGCCGCGGAAGAGCGACAGGATGTTCTGCGAAGAGGAGTTTGCGATCGAGAGCGACTGGATGGCCAGCTGCTGCTGCGTCTGCAGAGCGGTCAGCTTCGAGGACTCTTCTTCCATGTCGGCGTCGACGAGGCGGCCAACACCCGATTCGATTGCGTCGCTCAGCGACGAAACGAAGTTCGACTGCATGTCGATACGCGAGGAGATCGAACCGAACTTCGAACCGAGCGAGGTCATGTCCTTCAGAGCGGTTTCAACGTCGGTCAGCAGGCCGTCGATGTCGCCCTTGGTCGTGGAGGAGTCGATCGTGAACTCGGTGATCGACTTGCCCGAAGACGCGCCGGCCGTGCCGAGAATACCGCCGGTACCGGCAGTCGCATCGGTGTAGAGCAGATCGGTTGCACCGGCCGTGTATTCGGACGTGGTGACC